>NZ_QWKP01000213.1 GCF_003470205.1 Cellulomonas rhizosphaerae | reverse complement strand
TGCCCCGTCCCGCCCGGGCGGCCCCGCGCAGCGCTCCGGCCCCGCGCAGCGCTCCGGCCCCGCGCAGCGCTCCGGCCCCCCGCCGCGTCCCACCGACCCGGCAGCGACCGGCGGAGGCGAGCCGCCTAGCAAGCGGCGCCGCGGCCGCAAGGCGATCGTCCTCTCGATCGTCGCGGTCGTGCTCATCGCGCTCCTTGCCTGGCCGATCGGCCTGGTCATGTGGGCGAACGGCAAGATCCAGCACACCGAGGCACTGTCCGGCGCGAAGGGCACGGACGGCACGACCTACCTGCTGACCGGGTCCGACTCCCGTGCCGACGGCGGCGTGAAGGACGACGGCACGGTCGGCGCCCGCACGGACACGATCTTGCTGCTGCACGTCCCCGACAGCGGCCCCACGGCGCTGATCTCGCTCCCACGCGACACCTACGTCGACATCCCCGGGCACGGCCCCGCCAAGCTCAACGCGGCGTTCGCGTGGGGCGGGGCGCCGCTGCTCGTCGAGACGGTCGAGGGCCTGTCCGGTCTGACGATCGACCACTACGCCGAGATCGGCATGGCGGGCGTCAGAGGTGTCGTCAACGCGGTCGACGGCGTCCGGCTCTGCTACAGCAAGACGGTGGACGACAAGGACTCGAAGCTCACGTGGAAGGCCGGCTGCCACACGGTCCAGGGCAAGAAGGCGCTCGCCTTCGCGCGCATGCGCAAGGCCGACCCCAAGGGTGACATCGGCCGCGCGGAGCGCCAGCGCCAGCTCGTCTCCGCGATCATGGGCAAGGTCGACCCGAAGGCGCTCGTGCTGCACCCGTCGCGGCAGGTCGCCCTCATCGACGCCGCGACCGGCGCGCTGACGGTCGACGAGGACATGGGCATGATCGACATGGGCAAGATGGCCCTGGCGTTCAAGGCCGCGAACGGCGACGGCGGCATCACCGGCACGCCGCCGATCAAGAGCCTCGACTACCGCCCCGGCGGCGTCGGCTCGACCGTGCAGCTCGACCCGAAGAAGACGCCCGGGTTCTTCGAGGACATCCGCGACGGCAAGCTCGACCCGGGCAAGGTCGGCGGGATCCCGGGTTCGTAGGCTGCTCCTAGGCCTGGAACCCCATGCCCGGCCGGGCGTTGCCGGTCTGCGCGCGCAGACGCTCACCCTTGGCGTCTGCCTGCTCGCGCAGGCCCACCTGGAACGCCGCCATCGCCGTACGCAGCCGCGCCGCGTCGTCGTCCGTCCCGGAGGCGAGGATGCGCACCGCGAGCAGGCCGGCGTTGCGCGCCCCGCCGACCGAGACGGTCGCGACCGGCACGCCCGCGGGCATCTGCACGATCGACAGCAGCGAGTCCATGCCGTCGAGGTAGGCGAGCGGCACGGGCACGCCGACGACGGGCAGCGTCGTGACCGACGCGAGCATGCCCGGCAGGTGCGCCGCTCCCCCGGCTCCGGCGATGATCGCCCGCAGACCGCGGTCGGCGGCGGTGCGGCCGTAGTCGATCATCTTCTCGGGCTGACGATGCGCGGAGACGACGTCGACCTCGACCGGGACGTCGAACTCGGCCAGGACGTCGGCCGCGGCCTGCATGACCGGCCAGTCCGAGTCCGACCCCATGACGATCCCGACCAGGGCACCTGCAGCCATCGCGCTCTCCGTCCGTCCGTCGTGCCCGCGGCGCGTGCCGCGGGGCCCATCATCGCGTGCCATCGTGCAGGACGGCACGCGGCCGTCAGGCGGGAGACTCGCCGCGCAGCAGCGCCGCTGCCGCGTCCGCCCGTCGGCGCACGTCCGCGAGGTCGTCGCCCGACACGTTGACGTGGCCCAGCTTGCGGCCCGGGCGCACATCCTTGCCGTAGAGCTGCACCTTGGCGGCGGGATCCGCGGCGGTCACGGCCGCGAGCGCGTCCGTCAGGTCGGTCAGCGCGCTGCCCAGCACGTTCGCCATCACGGTCCACGTCGACCGCGCCGAGGTGTCGCCGAGCGGCAGGTCGAGGACCGCGCGCAGGTGTTGCTCGAACTGGCTGGTCACCGCCCCGTCGATGGTCCAGTGGCCCGAGTTGTGCGGGCGCATCGCGAGCTCGTTGACCACGACGTCGCCGTCGACCTCGAACAGCTCGACAGCGAGCACCCCGGCGACGTCGAGGCCGTTCGCGATCCGGACCGCGACGGCCACGGCGCGAGCCGCGAGCGCGGGGTCCAGGTCGGGCGCCGGGGCGATGACCTCGGCGCAGACGCCGTTGCGCTGCACCGACTCCACGACCGGCCAGGTGCGGACCTCGCCGGACGGGCGGCGCGCGACGAGCACCGCGAGCTCGCGCGTGAACGGCACCTTCTCCTCCGCGAGCAGCGGCACTCCCCCGTCCGCGGCGGCGGCGAACCAGTCGGCGACCTCGTCGGCCGATCGGACCACGCGCACGCCCTTGCCGTCGTACCCGCCGCGGGCGGTCTTCACCACGGCCTCGCCGGCGTCGGCGAGGAACGCCGTCAGGTCGTCGGGTCCGGCGAGCTCCGTCCAGCGCGGGCAGGGCGCGTCGAGCTCGGTGAGGCGACGGCGCATGACGATCTTGTCCTGCGCGTGCACGAGGGCGTGCGTGCCGGGGTGCACGGGGACGCCGTCGGCCGCGAGCCGGTCGAGCAGCGCGAACGGCACGTGCTCGTGCTCGAAGGTCAGGACGTCCGCGCCCACGGTCAGCGCCGCCACCGCGTCGGCGTCGGACGCCGCACCCACGGGCGCGTCCACGACGACCTGAGCGGCCGACGACGTGGGGCTCTCCACCAGCACGCGCAGGTGCACGCCCAGCGCGGTCGCCGCCGGCGCCATCATGCGGGCCAGCTGCCCACCACCGACCACGGCCACCACGGGAGCGCTCACGGGCGCCGAGCGTAGTCGAGCCGGACGAGAAGCTGGGTCCGCGACCAGGATGCGGGGCTATCCTCGCGGGGAACCGCACGACAGCAGCACCCGAGCAGCACCCGAGGAGCACCGCAGTGAGCGAGACCGACGAGGCCACCGTGGGTGCACCGGTCCCCGGTCCGCCCCCGCCGGCGGCCCTGAGCTGGGTCGTGATGCGCGCCCGCGCGCTCGAGATCGCCCGGTTCCTGTCCGTCGGCGGCGTGGCCTTCGTCGTCGACCTCGGCCTGTTCAACCTGCTGCGGTTCGGGCCTGGCCACGTCCTGGAGGGCAAGCCGATCACCGCGAAGGTCATCTCGGTCGCCGCCGCGACGCTCGTCTCGTGGCTCGGCAACCGGCACTGGACGTTCGCTGAGCACGCCACCCCGCAGCGCGGTCGCGAGCTGTTCGTGTTCGCCGTGATCAACGTGCTCTGCGCCGCGATCCCGATCGGCACGCTCGCGTTCTCGCACTACACGCTCGACCTGGTGTCGCAGACGGCGGACAACATCTCGACCGTCATCGGCATCGCGATCGGCACGGTGCTGCGCTACATCGGCTACAAGCGCTGGGTCTTCACGGGCCACCGCCCGTAGCGCCACCGCATGTCGGTCGCGGACGGTTCGTCGGGTGGGGTCACACAGCCGGAGCGGGCGGGCGGGGGTCAGGGGACGTCGGCCTGGACCAGGACGCCGTCGCCGCGGGCCGTCAACGGGCCGTCGGCTGCCGGGACGAACGCCGCCTGGCCGCGCTCGAGGACGAGCGTCCCGTCGAACTCGCCGTGGACCTCGACCTCGCCCTCGATGCAGACGATGACGCGGGGGCCGCGGCCCGGGATGCGGGTCGTGCCCTCGTCGGTGAGCCGGGTGACGGACAGCTCGAAGTCGTCGACCGGCGCGTAGAAGATCTCGGTCGAGGTGAACACGCGCTCGGGCGCGATGCGGATCGGCGGCGCCGCCACGGTGTCGAGCGTGGCGAGCAGCTCGTCGGTGTCGATGTGCTTGCCCGTGAACCCGGCGCGCAGCACGTTGTCGGAGTTCGCCATGATCTCGACCGCGAGCCCGCCCAGGTAGGCGTGCACGGCGCCCGCGGGCACGAAGAGCGCCTCGCCCGGGCGCAGCGTCACGGGGTTGAGGAGCACCGACGTCGCCGCGCCGGGGTCTCCGGGGTAGGCGGCCGCCAGGCGCATGACGGTCCGGTCCGTGCGCGGCGAGGGCGAGCCGTCCTCGAGCCGGCGCGCGCACGCCGCGGCGAACGCGTCCACGTCGGCCGCGCTGGGGCGCGTCTCGGCCGCGAGCAGCCAGGAGAACGCGGCCCGCACACCCGCCGACGTCGGGTCGGCCACGAGGATCTCCTGCAGCCGCGCCGCGAGCGGGACGTCGAGCCCCGTGAGCAGTTCCGCGGCGCGTCGCGGCGCACGGAAGCCGACCATGGCGTCGAACCGCGTGAGCGCGTAGACGAGCTCGGGCTTGTGGTTGCAGTCCTTGTAGTTGCGCTCGGCCGCGCCGAGCGGGATGCCCGCTGCCTCCTCGGCGGCGAAGCCGGCGCGCGCCCGCTCGATGTCGGGGTGCACCTGCAGCGACAGCGGCGCGTCGGCGGCGATGAGCTTGAGCAGGTAGGGCAGGTGGGCGCCGAACCGCGTCGCCACGCCCTCGCCGAGCGCGTACGTCGGGTCCGCCGCGATGAAGGCGTCGAGCGCCACGCCGTCCACGATCTGCGCGGGTGCGCTCGGGTGGGCCCCGAACCAGGCCTCGGCGAGCGGGAGCCCGTCGGGGACGGTGCGCAGCACGTCCTGGATGGCGGTCGTCGAACCCCATGCGTAGCGCTGGGTCGCGGGCGTCAGCCGGTACAACGTCACTCCTCGGGTCGCCTGGTCGAGCGGGTGCCGGTCACGCTACGGGACCGATGTGCCCAGACTGCCCGAGTTCGGCCGTCGTTCAGCCGATGTTCGGTGCCTCGTCGACCCCCGGCCAGCGCGCGCACGGCTACCTCCGCCGCCGGTCGTGGCGCGAGGCGACGACCGCGCCCAGCGGCAGCACGACGTCGGGCCGCAGCGACGCGGGCACGCCCGACAGGAACAGCGCGAAGACCGCCGGACGCCGCTGCGCGAGCTCGAGGCGTCCGCCGTCGGCCGCCGCCAGGTCACGCGCGAGGGCGAGCCCGAGCCCGGTCCCCGCGCCCGAGGTGACCTCGCGCTCGAAGATCCGGCCCGCGAGGTCGTCGGGCACGCCCGCACCCTCGTCGGCCACCTCGACGACGATCATCCCCGAGGGCCCACCGGGCCGGGAGCGGACCGTCGTCGTGCCGGCTCCGTGCTTGAGCGAGTTCTCGATCAGCGTCGCGAGCACCTGCGCGAGCGCGCCGGGGGTCGCGAGCACCTGCGTGGAGCTGTCCACCTCGACCGCGAGGCGGCGGCCGGCAACCTCGAACGTGGGCGCCCACTCCTCCTCCTGCTGGTGGACGACCTCGATCAGGTCGACAGCCTCGGTCGTCCCGCCCTGGCTGCGGCGCGAGGCCATCAGCAGGTCGTCGACGACGCGTACG
The DNA here is from genome assembly GCF_003470205.1 of Cellulomonas rhizosphaerae. GTDB lineage: Bacteria > Actinomycetota > Actinomycetes > Actinomycetales > Cellulomonadaceae > Cellulomonas > Cellulomonas rhizosphaerae. The sequence continues at coordinate 47,518 of NZ_QWKP01000213.1, read as the reverse complement.
AGCCGCTCGACCTGCTCGAGCGAGATGCGGCCCTCCTCGCGGATCTCCTCGGAGTCCGTGGCGAGCATGATCTCCTCGAGCCGCATCGACAGCGCCGTCAGGGGCGTGCGCAGCTGGTGGGACGCGTCCGCAGCGAACTGCCGCTCGGCCGCGAGCCGCCCGGCCATGCGGTCGGCGCTGCGCGCGAGCTCGGCCGCGACGAGGTCGATCTCCTCCACGCCCGACGGCTCGACGCGCGGTCTCACCTGCCCGGAGCCGAGCTGCTCGGCCGACGCGGCCAGGTACACGAGCGGAGCGGTGAGCCGGTTGGCCTGCCAGATCGCCATCGCGATGCCCGCGGCGAACGCGACGATCGCGGCGGCCACGACGAGCGCGATGACCCGCGCGCTCAGCCAGAACACGTCCCACCACGACACGTACAGCAGCACAGTCGAGCCGGCCGTCGAGTCGGCCTGGACCGAGAGGCTGCGCCCCGTGATCCGGTCACCCGCGTGGTAGACCTCGCCGGTCGGGGCGCGCACGACGACGGATGCGTCGATCTCCTCGTCGTCCAGGCCCGTGTACGGCTCGAACATGCGGTCCGTGAGGTCGATGTTGTTCTCGACGCGGAAGTCCACGGCCCGGGCCGCCGACTGCGCGCGCGACTGCAGCGTCTGCATCTCGTTCTCGCGCACCAGCTGGGCGCCGAGGAACGCGAGGGGGAAGCCGAGCAGGACGACCGCGACCGTGACGGCCGCGATGGTCGCCTGCAGGACGCGACGTCGCAAAGGTCAGCCTCGCTCGGGACTGCTCGGGCTGCCGGTCTCGAACCGGAAGCCCATCCCTCGCACGGTCGTGACGTAGCGCGGCGCGTTGGCGTCGTCGCCGAGCTTGCGACGCAGCCACGACACGTGCATGTCGAGGGTCTTGGTCGAGCCCGTCGGGTCGGAGTCCCACACCTCGCGCATGAGCGTCTCGCGTGCGACGACGGCGCCCGCGGCCCCGACGAGCACGCGCAGCAGCTCGAACTCCTTGGCCGTCAGGTGCAGCTCGCGCTCACCCTGGAACGCGCGGTGCGCGGCGACGTCGACGCGCACGTTCTGCGCGTGCAGCTCGTCCTCGTCGGCCGGCTCGCCGACCGTACGGCGCAGCAGGGCGCGGACCCGCGCGAGCAGCTCGGCCAGGCGGAAGGGCTTGGTCACGTAGTCGTCGGCACCCGCGTCGAGCCCGACGACGAGGTCCACCTCGTCGGCGCGCGCGGTCAGCACGAGCACGGGAGTGGTGAGCCCGAGGTTGCGGATGGCGCGCGCGACGTCGAGGCCGTCCATGTCCGGCAGGCCCAGGTCGAGGACGACGAGATCCGCCGCGGCGGCACCGTCGATCGCTCCTTGACCAGTTCCTTGCACTCGCACGTCATAACCTTCACGTCCCAGCGCGCGAGCCAAAGGCTCGGCAATGGCGGGATCGTCCTCGGCCAGCAGCACCAGGGTCATTCGCCCATGTTAGGTCACGAGTGCATCCCTGACGCCAGACCGGCACGCCCACCCGTGGTCGGATGCGTCACGCCGGGCAGTCCTCCCCCGGGCCGACGCCCGCGGGCGCGGGCCACCCCTACCCTCGGGGGGTGAACACCTGGGACCGCCTGCTGGCGTGGGAGGAGCGCCACCGGTTCCTCGTGGACCTCGTCGGGACGCTCGCCCTGCTCCTGTTCATGGTCCCGGCGACGATCGCGTTCGGCTACACGTCGTTCGGGTCGACCCCGTCGACGAGCCTGTGGCTCACGTTCGCGCTCCTCGCCCCGCTGGCGTGGCGACGCGTCAGCCCCACCCTCTCCTGCGCCGCGATCTACACGATCGCTCTGGTGCAGATGGTGCTCGTGACGCCGATCGCGCTGCCCGCCGACCTCGTCGTCCTCGCCGCGCTGTACTCGGTCACCGTGCACGGGCCGCGCTGGGCGCACCGCGTCGCGATCGGTGGAGCCCTGTTCGGCTCGATGGTGCTCGTCGGCCTCGCGGCGCGGTACGCCGCGGTGGACCGCACGACCGCCGTAGCTGCGGGCGCCTTCGCGGCGATCCTGTCGCTGGCCGTGTGGGCCTTCGGGCTGGTGCGCCGCTCGCGGCGCGAGACCATCGAGGCCCTCGTCGACCGGGCGGAGCGCCTCGAGACCGAGCGGGACCAGCAGGCCCGGCTGGCCACGGCCGCCGAGCGCGCCCGGATCGCGCGCGAGATGCACGACATCGTGGCCCACTCCCTGACCGTGATGATCGCCCAGGCCGACGGCGGCCGGTACGCCGCCGACGCCGATCCGCCTGCCGCGACGCGCGCCCTGGGCACGATCGCCGAGACGGGCCGCGCCGCCCTGACCGACATGCGCCGCCTGCTCGGCGTGCTGCGCGACGAGCCGCGTCCGGAGCGCGGCGACGCCCCGACGCTGGGCACCACCACGCCGCAGCCGGCCGCCGACGACCTCGAGGCGCTCGTCGAGCAGGTGCGCGCGAGCGGCGTGCGGGTGTCGATGGTCAAGATGGGCTCGCCCCGACCGCTGCCACCCGGCGTCGGGCTCACCGTCTACCGGATCGCCCAGGAGGCGCTCACCAACGTGCTCAAGCACGCCGGCCCCGAGCCGGTCACGACCGTCATGGTGCAGTGGCGCCCGGACGGCATCACGCTCGAGGTCACCGACGACGGGCGGGGCGCCGCCGCGGACAGCGACGGGCTCGGCCAGGGTCTGCGCGGCATGGCCGAGCGCGCGACGATGTTCGGCGGCAGCGTCACCGCGGGACCGCGCCCCGGCGGCGGGTTCCGCGTCCGTGCCGTCATCCCGACCCCGGACGGCTCGCACCGTCCCGACCAGCAGGAGACCCCGTGAGCGACGACCAGGTCCGCGTGGCCGTGGTGGACGACCAGCAGCTCGTGCGCGCGGGTTTCCGCATGGTCATCGACTCCCAGCCCGACCTCACGGTCGTGGTCGAGGCGGGCGACGGCGCGCAGGCCGTCCGCGCGCTGATCCCGCCGGCCGCGACCCGCGTGGACGTCGTGCTCATGGACGTACGCATGCCGACGATGGACGGGCTGACCGCCACCGCGCAGATCGTCGCCGCCGGAACCCCGGACTCCCCCGCGCCCCGGGTGATCGTGCTGACCACGTTCGATCTCGACGAGTACGTCCTGGCCGCGATCCGGGCCGGCGCGAGCGGCTTCCTGCTCAAGGACGCCCCGCCCGAGGAGATGCTCGCCGCGATCCGCACCGTCCACAACGGCGACGCGGTCATCGCCCCGTCGAGCACGCGGCGCCTGCTCGAGCACCTGATCACGGCTCTGCCGCCCGACGAGCCGGGCGCGGCGACCGACCCCGCGCGGCTCGCCGTCGCGGACCTGACCGAGCGCGAGCGGGAGGTCCTGGTCCTCATGGCCCGCGGGCGCTCGAACACCGAGATCGGCCAGGACCTGTTCGTCGCCGAGGCCACCGTCAAGACGCACGTCGGCCGGATCCTGGCCAAGCTCGGCGCGCGCGACCGGGTCCAGGCCGTGGTCACGGCGTACGAGACCGGCCTCGTCCGCCCCGGGGACACCCCCTGAGTCGTGCACCGGGTCGTCCCACGGGATGACCGGTCCTCCCCCAGGACCAGCCCGCAGCCCGATGCCCCGCCGCCGGGGTGCCGCCTAGCGTCGAGGTATCACCGACGACGAAGGAACGAGCACCCACGTGAGCATCGATGTGAGCACCACCCCGACAGCCTCAGCGAACGCCTCGAGCGCCTCCAGCGCCCGCGGCCTGACCAAGGTCTACGGATCGGGAGCCGCCGCCGTGCGCGCCCTGGACGCCGTCGACGTCGACTTCGCCGCCGGCGCGTTCACCGCGATCATGGGCCCCTCGGGGTCCGGCAAGTCCACGCTCATGCACCTGCTGGCCGGCCTGGACCAGGCGAGCTCGGGACGTGCCCTGCTGGGCGAGACCGACATCACGACGCTCGACGACGACGCCCTGACGGCCCTGCGCCGCGACCGGGTCGGCTTCGTCTTCCAGTCGTTCAACCTGCTGCCGATGTTCACCGCCGAGCAGAACGTGCTGCTGCCGCTGGACCTGGCTGGCGTGTCCGTCGACCAGCAGTGGTTCGACACGCTCGTCGACACCCTGGGCCTCGCGGCGCGCCTCTCGCACCGCCCCAGCGAGCTGTCCGGTGGGCAGCAGCAGCGCGTGGCCATCGCCCGTGCCCTGATCGCCAAGCCCGAGGTCGTGTTCGCCGACGAGCCCACGGGCAACCTCGACTCCCGCTCGGGCGCCGAGGTGCTCAGCTTCCTGCGCCGCTCGGTCCGCGAGCTCGGCCGCACGGTCATCATGGTCACGCACGACCCGGCCGCGGCCGCCTACGCCGACCGCGTGGTGCTGCTGGCCGACGGCCGGATCGCGGGCGAGATCCTCGACCCGACGCCCGAGTCCGTGCTCGCGGGACTCGACGCGCTGCGCTCGCTCGACACGGTCGTGGGTGCCTGATGCTGCGACTGACCCTCGCCCAGATGCGGCGCAGCCTGGGGCGGCTCGCCGCCGCGGGCATCGCGATCGCCATCGGCACCGCGTTCGTCACGGCGACGCTGATCGCCGGCAACGTGTTCTCCGACACCACCCGCAACGCGCTGACTGCTCGGTTCGGCGACGCGGACCTGGTCGTGGTCGACGCACGTGCGACCGCAGAACAGCTCGCCGCCGCGCGCGCGACGTCCGGCGTGGCATCGGCCTCGACGCTCGTGACGGGGTACGTCCAGATCGGTGGGAACCAGCGCGGTGAGTACCTGAAGATGATCGGCCAGGCTTCCGACCCGGCTTTCGACACGCTCGACGCCACGTCGGGAGCTCTGGCGAAGAACGGCGAGATCGCTCTGCCCGAGACCACCGCGAAGCGTCTCGGCGTCGGCGTCGGCGACACGGTCCAGGTCACCTACGTCCCCGCGGGCGCGACGGTGGAGAAGGTCGACCAGGTCACCGTCTCGGGGATCGTCGACGACCCCGCCGGCGCGTGGACCGAGTACGGCGGCGCAGGCTCCGCGACCGCCGGCGACCTGGAGCGCTGGAACGGCGCGCCGCTTGAGTCGAACACGATCCTGATCCGCACGGACGACCCGACGGCGACCCGCGACCGACTGGCCTCGACGTTGCCGGCCGGCGGCGAGGTCCTCACCAAGAAGGACGCTGCCGATCAGGCGATGGGGCAGCTGTCCGACAGCAACGTGAACTTCGTCGTGATGCTCGTCCTCGGCTTCGGGGCCGTCGCTCTGCTCGTCGCCGGCCTCGTCATCGCCAACACCTTCCAGGTACTCGTCGCCCAGCGCACCCGGACTCTCGCGCTGCTCCGGTGCGTCGGCGCGCGTCGCTCGCAGCTGCGCGCCTCGGTCCTGCTCGAGGCGTCCCTGCTCGGCATCAGCGCCTCGGTGATCGGCGTCGTCGCCGGTGCGACCCTGGCTCAGGCCACCCTGTGGGCACTGGACGGCACGAACACCGGCGCTGGGCGGCTGCCCACCACGATCACCGTCTCCGCCGTGACCATCCTGGTCCCGCTCGTCGTCGGCGCGCTCGTGACCGTCGCCTCCTCGCTCGTGCCCGCCCGCGCCGCGACCCGTGTCGCGCCCATCGCCGCCCTCCGCCCCGCGGACGCTCCGACGGTGCGCTCCACTGCGGGCACCGTCCGGCTGGTCCTGTCGCTCGTGATGGCGATCGGCGGTCTCCTCGGCCTGCTGCTGTCCGTCGCGGCGGCGCACCTCAGCCCGATGCTCGGTCTGGGACTGGGGGTCATGGCCGGCGCAGTGTCGTTCGTCGGCGTGCTCGTCGGCGCGGTGTTCTGGGTGCCCAGGGTCGTCGGGCGCGTTGGTGGGCTGCTCGCCCGCTCGGGTTCGAGCACGCGGCTGGCCGTCGCGAACTCGGTGCGCAACCCGCGCCGCACTGCCGCGACCAGCACAGCGCTCCTGATCGGCGTCACGCTCGTGTCGCTGATGAGCACGGGCGCCGCAAGCGCCCGGTCCTCGCTGGCCAGCGGCCTCGACCAGCAGTTCCCGGTCGACATGGTGCTGACCTCGACGACGGGCATCGAGGGCCAGGGCATCGCCGCGCTGCCGGCGACGACCATGCAGCAGGTCCGCTCGGTCGACGGCGTGGCGGACGCGATCGAGCTGCGGGCGGCATCGCTCCAGTCCGACGCGGGCTACTACTTCGACGTCGTGGCGATCGACCCCGCTCGCGCCGCCGACATCCTGCGTGACAGCTCCACCGTCGACCACCTCGACGACGGGACGCTCGTCACCGGGACCCTGGAAGGCGAGGGGGCCGGCACGCACGCCTTCCACGCCATCGAAGGGGCTTCGGCCGCGGGGACGTCGGACCGCTCGCTCACGGTGGTCGGTGCCCGCGGGTTGGGCCAGACCTCGCTGGTCACGCCGGCCACGATCGCCGAGCTGGCACCCAGCTCCGTGACGACGACGATCTGGGTGCGCTTCGACAAGGACGCGGACCCCGCGACCGTGCTGAACGACGTCCGCGAGGTGGTCGACCCTGACATCGCGGTGCAGAGCGCAGGTGCCGAGCGGCGCAGCTACGAGCAAACGATCGACGCGCTGCTCGCGATCGTGGTCGGCCTGCTCGGGGTCGCGGTGCTCATCGCGCTCATCGGCGTGGCCAACACGCTGTCGCTGTCGGTGCTCGAGCGCCGTCGCGAGTCGGCCACGCTGCGGGCAATCGGCCTGTCCAAGCGCCAGCTGCGGATCTCGCTGGGCGTCGAGGGGATGCTCATCGCGGGAGTCGGCGCGCTGCTCGGGGTGCTGCTCGGCCTCGTGTACGGCTGGGCCGGGTCCGCGATCATCTTCGGGGCCTTCGGCGACCTGCGGCTCGCCGTCGCGTGGCGCGACCTCGCGATCGTGCTGGTCGTCGCGGTGGCCGCCGGGCTGGTCGCGTCGGTCCTGCCGGCGCGGCGCGCGGCGCGCACGTCGCCGGTCGCGGCCCTCGGGGTCGAGTAGGAGCTCTCGGCGTCGGGAAGGGGGTGCTCGACGCCGAGCAGGAACGATCACCGTCGTCTGAGGGGGCGCCGGTGGTCACGAGCCGACCGGACGGCCTGTGGACCGGGGGAACCTCCCCGGATCGACAGGTCCGTCCGGTCGGCTCGTTCACGCCCGGGGCACGCTCGTCGGGTGCGTCTGACCGTGTCCTCCCCCGCCGCTGACCTCGACGTCGAGGCGGACGTCGGCACACGGGTCGGCGTGCTTCGCCCGCAGATCGCCCGGCTGACCGGCGAGCCGGGTTGGGCGGTCGAGCAGCTCACGGTCGGCGGCCGCACGCTCGACGACTCGCACGCGGTCGGGCACGCGCCCCTGGTGCTCGGCGCCGTCGTGCGCCTCGGTCCCGGGCTCGTCGATCCGGCCGTCCTGGCCGTGCGTGCGCCGTGGCACGTCGCCGTCCTCGCCGGGCCTGCGGCCGGCGACCTCGTCGGGCTCGACCTCGGCAGGGAGGTGCGGGTCGGAGGTGTGCGCGTGCGTGCCGGCCGCCGGGGCGTGCGCATCCGCGGACACCGGGGGCGACGGTGGCGGCTCGGGCGGGTCGTCGTCGACGGCGCCGCCCGGTACGCGCTCCGGACGCCCGCCACCGCCCGCGGCGACGCACAGCCCCCGGGTGTGGACCGGTCGCTCGACCACGCCCCGCCAGCACTCACGTGGCTCGCACCCCTCGTCGGCGCCGGCGCCCTCGCGGCAGTGACCCGCCAGCCCGCGTTCCTGGTGGCGGCGCTCGCCGTCCCGCTCGTGACCCTCGCGCCGCGGCTGGCGCGGCGGTTCCGGCGCCGTCCCTCCGCCCCTGTCCCGCCCGGTGCCGGTGACCTCGCAGCCGTGGTCGCCCGGTCCGCGTGCGCGGTCGACGCCGTGGTACCGCCCACGGCGTGGAGCGGTCCCTGGGGCGCGGACGGCTCACTCGCCGTGGTCGGTCCACGCGCGGAGGCGTTGGCCCTCGCCCGCTCGGTCGCCCTGGGCACGGTCGGATCGCACGCCGACGTGGGTCTCGTCGTCCTCTCGACCGCGCCCGACGACTGGCGCTGGGCGCGATGGGTCACGACGAACGCGCTGCCCGGACCCGGTGCGACCGACACCCTCGTCGTGGCCGACGGGCGTGACGAGCTCGCACGGGCCGCCCGGTGGCGAACCGGCTCCCCAGCCCGGCACCGGCTCCTGCTGGTCCTCGCCGACCCGCGCGACGTCCCGGCGTGGTGCTCCGCGGTCCTGCCGACCGGTGGCGGCGTCGACGGGCCGACGACGGACGCCGCGGAGGCTCAGCTGCGGCGCGCGATCGCCCACCACCGACGTGACGCTGCGACCGTGCCCGACGCGGTCGCGCTCGGTGACCTCCCGGGCATCCCGCCGCCCGTGCCCGCAGCGGTGACTGGCCGGTGGCATGCCTGCGCAGGACCGCTCGTGCCCGTCGTCGGCCGCGGACCAGGCGGCTCCGCGGTCCACCTCGACCTGGCTCGGGACGGACCGCACGTCCTCGTCGGTGGCACCACGGGCGCCGGCAAGTCCGAGCTGCTCGTCGCCCTGGTCCTGTCGTGCGCGCTCCACCAGCCACCCGAGCGGCTGGCGGTGCTGCTCGTGGACTTCAAGGGCGGCACGGGACTCGGCCCGGTCGCGCGGCTGCCGCACGTCGTCGACCACGTCAGCGACCTCGACCCGGCGACGGCGCAGCGCGTGCTGGTCGGGCTGCGCGCCGAGGTGCGTCGCCGCGAGCGCATCCTCGCCGCGGCCGGTGCACGCGACCTCGACGACCTCGACGCCGCGGACGTCGTGACACCGCCGCGACTGCTCGTCGTGGTGGACGAGCTGCGCGCACTGGTCGACGACGTGCCGGGCGCCACGGCGACGTTCGCCCGGCTGGCCGCCGTCGGCCGCGCGCTCGGCATCCACCTCGTGCTCGCGACGCAGCGGCCGGCGGGTGCCGTCGGCGCCGACCTGCGGGCCAACGTCTCGCTGCGGATCGCCCTGCGGGTGACCGACGACGCGGACTCCACCGACATCATCGACGTCCCCGATGCGGCGCGCATCGACCCTCGCACGCCCGGTCGCGCGCTCGTCCGCGCCGGGTCGGGGCTCGAGCGGGTGCAGGTCGCCCGCGCCCTCGCGCGCGGCACGCGGCCCGCCGTGCGGCTCGCCGACGCACGCGCAGGATGGCGACCAGGCGCGCCAGAAGCGCCCGACGACGTCGCGGCGTGGGTCAGGGCCGCCCGCGTGGCCGCCGGGCTCGACGTCACCACGGCGCCCGGCGGGGTGGTCCGACGACCCGACGTCCCCTGGCTGCCCGCGCTCCCGGCGACCGTCACGAGCGCCGACCTCGCCCGGGACGAGCCCTCCGCGGACCGCATCCCCCTCGCACTGACCGACGAACCCGCAGACCAGCGCCGGGGCGTCGCGTGCTGGGCGCCCGACGAGGGCCACCTCCTGGTCCTCGGCGGCCCCCGCTCGGGCCGGACGACCACGCTCCTGCGCGTCGGGACGGCTGCCCTGCTGGCCGGGCGGACCGTGCACGCGATCGGCCTGCCGCCGTGGGCGATCGACCACCTCGAGCACGTGGGCGGGACCCTCGGCACCGTCACGTCGCCCGACGAGCCTCGCGTGGTCGCCCATCTCCTGCGTCTCCTGACCGACCGCGGACGCCTCGCCACGGGCGGGACCACGGGGCTGCCGGTCCTGCTGGTCGACGGCCTCGACGCCGCGCTCGACGCGTTGAGCCGCATCCAGCGCGGCGCCGGCGCGGACCTGCTGACGGCGACGTGGCGTGGCAGCGCGCGGCACCTCGCCCTGGCCGCGTCGGGCGACGTGCGCGGCACCGTCCTGGCCCACGCCGCGGCCTTCCGCGACCGGCTCGTCCTCCCGGTGCCGGATGCGGGCCTCGACCTGCTGGCGGGCGTCCCGCGTGGACTGGCGGACGGCCGCTCACACCCAGGCCGTGCCGTCCACCTCGACGGCGAGCGCGCGGCGCTGTGCCAGGTCGCCCTGCCGTCCGCCGACCAGGCGCGCAAGCCGACCGTGGCCCCCGTCCGCCTCCGCCCGCTGCCGGCGGTCGCCCGGCCGCCGGGCGCTCCGCGGCGTCCGGCGACTTTGGCGGCGGTCCCGCTCGGGATCGGCGGCGAGTCCGCGGGAGAGGTGCTCGTCGACCTCGGGCGCGGGCTCCTCGTCGCCGGCCCGCCGGGCTCCGGCCGCACGAGCACTCTCGTCGTGATCGCCAGCGGCGCGCTCGTGGCAGGTGCGCACGCCCTGACGACGAGCACGGGGCCCTGGCCACCCGGGGTGGAGCGCATCGACCCCCGACTGCTGCGATCCTGGTCACCGGCTCACGGGCCGCCTCCGGTCCTGCTCGTCGACGACCTCGACGAGCTCGAGCGCGACGACCCGTCCCTGGTCGACCGGATGGCTGAGCTCGTGACGAGCGGCACCGCGCTGGTCGTGGCCACGGCGGACGGCCACGCGGCAGCGGGCGCCTACCGCGGCGCGCTCGCGGCGCTGGTGCGGCGGCGGGCGATGGTCGTCCTCGACCCGCTCGACGCTGCCTCGGCGGATCTCGTCGGCCCGAGCGCGGGCTGGCTCGCCGATCCCGTGAGCCCGGCGGGCCGGGGCGTGGTCGTCCGGGGCAGGCAAGGAGTTCCGGTGCAGGTCTACCGCTCCGCGCAGGACGCGCCCTGACGTCGCTCCCGCGGCGTCCGACGAGCCGGGCGCGCGACGGCGTCAGCGCCGGTCGGTGCCGTCGGTCGCCGCCGTGCGCGCGGTGACCGCCACGACCGACGGCAGCAGGAGCCCGATGCCGACCACGAGCGCGACCACGACGACGGCCACGCCCCAGACCGACACCTCGACGCCCAACCAGCCGAGCGCCAGCACGACCAGGAACACCTGCCAGGTGATGACGGGCGACCGCGCCCACCGGCGGCGGTTCCACAGCCCGCGCGCGCAGAAGCCGAGCAGCGTGGCGATGGCGAGGCAGAACACCACGAGGAAGACGACCGCGCCGGGGAGCTCGGCCCCGTTGCGGACGAGGTCGACGAGCCACGCGACCCCGAGTCCGACGAAGGCGAGAGCCTCGACGAGCACGAGGAGGCACACGACGAGCAGCAACGGGGGTCGACGTTCATCCACCGGACGAGGGTAGGCCGAACACCGCTGCACGCGCGCCAACTGGACAAACGCCCAGGAAGCCACTCAGCGGCCGCACAGGTGTGACGAATACCTCACCCGTTATCGACTCGAAACCTATTCGTAACCCCTTGTGCGACGAGCCGTGGGATGTGAGTCTTGTTGAAGCATTTCCCCCCACCCCTATTACCACGACTTGTCGCGCGCCCTGACCACGGGCAGCCCGGTCGTGCGGCCAAGGAGAGCAACCATGGATTGGCGCCACCGCGCATCGTGTCTCGACGAGGACCCGGAGCTGTTCTTCCCGATCGGGAACACCGGCCCCGCCCTCCTCCAGATCGACGAGGCGAAGGCCGTGTGCCGTCGCTGCCCCGTCGTGGACACGTGCCTCAAGTGGGCCATCGAGACCGGCCAGGACGCCGGCGTCTGGGGCGGCCTCTCCGAGGACGAGCGCCGCGCGCTCAAGCGCCGTACGGCCCGTCAGCGCCGCGCCAGCTGACTCCTCGCACCACCGAGGCCGGGCTCGCCCCCGCACCTCCCCGACGGACCGGATCGCCTCGCGACCGGTCCGTCGTGGTGTCCGGACCCTTCCGGCTGCCGGAGCGGCGTCAGGTCACAGCAGTGCGAGGTCCCGGCCCGAGCGCAGTCGCGCCTGGATGACGACCGACGTCCCGCCGCCGTCCCGCGGGCTCCACTCGATGGTCCCGTGCAGCTCGTTCGTGACGAGCGTGAGCACGATCTGCGTCCCGAGGCCGGAGCCCGCGCCGCGGTCTGCTGGCAGGCCGGCACCGTCGTCGGCCACCTCGACGCGCAGGTCGTCGCCGTCGCGCTCGACCGTGATGTCGACGTTCCCGCTCTCGCGCCCGTCCAGCCCGTGCTCGACGGCGTTGGTCACGAGCTCGGTGAGCACGAGCGCGAGCGCCGTGGCGTCGTCGGCCGGGACGGACCCGAACGTGCCGTGCACCGTGGTCCGCACGTGCGTGCTCGCGGTCGCGACATCTGCCGCGAGGCGCAGGCTGCGGCCGACGAGGTCGTCGAACGGCACCGTCTCGTCGATGGTCTGCGAGAGCGTGTCGTGCACGAGCGCGATCGTCGCCACGCGCCGCATGGCCTCCGCGAGCGCGTCGCGGGCCTCGGGTGACGACATCCGGCGCGACTGCAGCCGCAGCAGCGCGGCGACCGTCTGCAGGTTGTTCTTCACGCGGTGGTGGATCTCGCGGATCGTCGCGTCCTTGGTGATGAGCTCGCGCTCGCGCCTGCGCAGCTCGGAGACGTCGCGACACAGCAGCACCGCGCCCATCCGCTGCCCATGCTCGGTGAGCGGCACGGCGCGCAACGAGAGGGCGACCCCCCGAGCCTCGACGTCCGTGCGCCAGGGGGCGCGGCCCATGAGCACGAGCGGCATCGACTCGTCGACCGTGGCCTGCTGCTCGATGAGGTCCGCGGTGACCTCGACGAGCGAACGGCCGACGAGGTCGCCCAGCGCCCCGAGCCGGTGGAAGCAGGACAGGGCGTTGGGGCTCGCGTAGAGCACCTCGCCCTCGGAGTTGAGTCGGACGAGGCCGTCGCCCACGCGCGGGGCGCCTCGCCGGGGGCCCGTCGGCGCGTCGGGCGCGGGGAACTCGCCGCGCGCGATCATCCCGAAGATGTCGTCGGCCGCCTCGACGTAGTTGAGCTCGAGCCGGCTCGGCGTCCGGGCGCCGCCGAGGTTCGTCTGGCGGGCGATCACCGCGACGGGGCGGCCCTTGCGGACGACGGGCACGGCCTCCTCGCGCACCGCGTAGGCACCGAACCACCGCGGCTCGCGCGAGCGCTGCGCGACCTTCTCCTCCAGGGCCCGCTGGAGCTGCGGCCGCTGCCCCTCGGGCGCGTAGGAGCCGACCACGTCGTCGTAGTGCACGGTGGCGCCGGTCGACGGGCGGGCCTGGCCGATCGCGACGAAGTCGCCCGCGTCGGTCGGCAGCCACAGGACCAGGTCGGCGAACGCGAGGTCCGAGACGGCCTGCCAGTCGCCGACGAGCAGGTGGAGCCACTCGAGGTCAGCGGCGTCGAGCGTCGTGGCATGACGAGCGACCAGGTCGCTGAGAGTGGGCACGGACCCAGGTTAGGTGGCGCCCGCGACGCGGCGAAACGCGCCCACGGGCTCCCGGCCCGCACCGTCGCGCAGCACGCGTGTCAGGTCACGGCGATAGCCTCGAGCCGGGCGCCCGGCGTCCACCCGCCGGCAGCACGCTCGCCCGCGGGTCCGCAGCCTCACCCGAACGACCACCAGGGGATCCCCGTGCGCCTCACGTTGACCGTCGACATCCCGACCGACGCGCACGCCGCGGCCCGCCTGCTCGCGGACCCCGACTTCGTCCGCGAGACCGTGCGTGCGGCCGGCGCGACCGACGAGCAGGTCGACGTCACCGGCTCGCCCGACGCGGCCTTCACCGTGACCAGCCGCCGCGCGCTGCCGGCGGACCAGATCCCCGCACACCTGCGGGGATTCGTCGGGAGCCGGATCGACGTGCGCCAGGTGGACGCGTGGGAGGCACCGTCCCACGACGGCACCCGGGTGGGCACCGTCGTCGTCGAGATCGCCGGCGCCCCGGTCCGCCTCACCGGGCGCACGACGCTCGCGCCGGCCGGTCCGGGTACCACCACGGCGACCTACGACGGGGACCTCAAGGCAGCGATCCCCCTGTTCGGCTCGGCCGTCGAGCAGGCCGCCGCCGGCGCGATCCGCTCCGCCGTGGCCATGACCACGGACGTCGCTCGACGCCGACTGGCCGAGGCCCCCCGAACAGGCGACGAGAAGGACACCGCGCCGTAACGATTCGGTAACGTGGGAACGGGTGAGAAAGGCTGTGACCTGCGGAAACGTTGGTGTGGGATCGCTACCACACCAAGACACGGCGTGGTCCTCCTTGACACTTCCCACGGCCCCGGACGACAGTTCACCCAGCGCGTGGGAACGCTCCCGCAACTGCGGAGGGGAGCGCTTCCAAGCCGGGTCCACCAGACCCACGTAGGAGGACCGTCATCGCAGACGGACGGCCTTCTCCGTTCAGGTACGGCGACGCAGCCGTCCGACCGACAAGGGAGTCATAGTGCGCAAGACCACCCGCAAGTTCCTGGCCGTCACGGCCGGGGTCGCGAGCATCGCCCTGCTCGCCTCTGCGTGTTCCTCGGACAGCGGCGACGGCGACAAGCCGTCCGGCTCGTCGTCCGCCTCGGCGCCGAGCGACGAGAAGGTAACGCTGAAGGTCGCGACCTTCAACGAGTTCGGCTACGCGGACCTGTACGAGGAGTACATGAAGCTGCACCCGAACGTCACGATCGTCAACGACAAGGCTGACACGTCGGACAACGCGCGTGCCGCCGTGCAGAACTCGATCGCCACGAACACGGTCGTCGACGACATCGTCGCCGCCGACTCCGACTGGATGCCCGAGCTCATCGCGTCGTCCGACTTCTTCGCCGACCTGGGTTCGGACACGGTCAAGGACCGCTGGCCCGCCTGGAAGTCGCAGCTGAGCACGACCGCGGACGGCAAGCTCATCGGGTACGGCACGGACTCGGGCCCCGAGGCCGTCTGCTACCGCAAGGACCTGTTCAAGAAGGCCGGTCTCCCGACCGACCGCGCCGAGGTCTCCAAGCTGCTCGAGGGCTCCTGGGACAACTACTTCACGCAGGGCCAGAAGTTCATGGACGCCAAGACCGGCGCCGCCTGGTTCGACTCGATCGGTGCGCTCTCGCAGGGCATGATCAACCAGCTCGAGGCCCCGTTCGAGGACCCGTCCACGGACGAGATCACGGTGCTCGGTGCCGACTCCAAGGCGAAGCCGGTCTACGACCTGCTGACCTCGGACAAGGTCCTGGGGCAGTCCGCTCACCTCGGCCAGTGGTCGCAGGACTGGACCGACGCGTTCAAGGGCGACAAGTGGGCCACCATGCTCTGCCCGCCGTGGATGACGCAGATCATCGCCGGCAACGCGCCTGACCAGACCGAGTGGGACGTCGCCGACGCCCTGCCCGGCGGCGCCAGCAACTGGGGCGGCTCCTTCCTCCTCGTTCCCGAGGGCGGCAAGAACGTCGAGGCCGCCAAGCAGCTCGCCGACTGGCTGACCGACCCGAAGCAGGCCGCGGCCGTCTTCGTCAAGTACGGCAACTTCCCGAGCCAGACGGCCGCGACGACCGACCCGTCGGTCACCGGCAAGACGGACGCCTACTTCGGTGGCGCCCCGACCGGCCAGATCTTCTCCAACCGCTTCGCCCCGATCGAGAAGCAGCCGTACCGCGGCTCGCACTACTTCCCGATCAACCAGGCGCTCTCTGACGCCTACACGCGTGTCGACGTCGACAAGACCGACGACTCCGCCTCGTCGTGGAAGAAGTTCGAGCAGGCCGTCAAGGACCTGAGCTGACGCTCTTCTAGAACGGACCACCGGGGCCGGGACCTTGTGTCCCGGCCCCGGTGGCCAGCCCAGCCCGAGCTCGACCGAACCGCCGCTCGAAGGACCTTCATGACCAGCACCCGAACCCCGGCCGCACCGGGACCCACGGCCAGCGACGAGAGAGACCGGCAGCAGCGACGTGTCGGCTTCTCGCAGAAGCTCGGGCGCTGGGACGTCAAGCTCTCGCCGTACCTGTACATCTCCCCCTTCTTCATCCTGTTCGTCGTGGTGGGCCTGTTCCCGCTGCTGTACACAGGCGTCGTCTCGGTCCACCAGTGGGACCTGCTCAAGGGCAAGGGCGACTTCGTCGGCTTCGAGAACTTCTCGACCGTTCTCCAGGCGCCGATCTTCTGGAAGTCCGTCCGCAACACCATCAGCATCTTCCTGCTGAGCTCGATCCCGCAGGTCATCCTCGCGCTGGTCATCGCCGCGCTGCTGGACGCCAACCTGCGCGCCAAGACGTTCTGGCGGATGGGTGTCCTCGTCCCCTACGTCGTGGCGCCCGTCGCCGTCTCGCTGATCTTCGGCCAGATGTTCGCCGACCAGTCGGGCATCATCAACCAGATCCTGCGCAACCTCGGCTTCACCGGGATCGGGTGGCACTCCGAGGTCCTGCCCAGCCACATCGCGATCGCGTCGATGGTCAACTTCCGCTGGACGGGCTACAACACCCTGATCTTCCTGGCGGCCATGCAGGCCATCCCGCGTGATCTCTACGAGGCCGCGCTCATCGACGGTGCGAACCGCGTCCGCCAGTTCTTCTCGATCACCATCCCGATGCTGCGACCGACGATCATCTTCGTGATCATCACGTCGACCATCGGTGGTCTGCAGATCTTCGACGAGCCCCGCATGTTCGACCAGTTCGGCCGCGGTGGCGCCGACCAGCAGTACCTCACGGTGACGAACTACATCTACCAGCTGGGGTGGACCAACAAGAACTTCGGCCGAGCGGCAGCAGTCGCCTGGTTGCTGTTCCTGCTCATCCTGGCCATCAGCGTCGTCAACTACCTCATCACGAGACGCATCGCGTCCGAGGGTGGCGCGAAGCAGAAGAAGCGAAAGAAGGTCTCCGCATGAGCACGCCCTCTGTTGCTGCCATCGAGCAGTTCGCGGGCAAGGGCGCGGCTCGCAGCGCGGCGCGCAAGCGCAACCGGAGCGCCGGGCTCAACGCGGGCTCGGAGCGTCGGCCCCGCTGGCTGACCTACCTGCTGCTCGGCGTCACCATCGCGATCTCGTTCTACCCGCTCTACTACGCCTTCCTCCTGGCGTCGTCGACCGCGTCGGACATCGCGCGGAACCCGATTCCCTCGCTGATCCCGGGCAGCCACTTCTTCGAGAACGTGCAGCGCGTCCTCGAGTCGGACATCGGCTTCTGGAAGGCCGTCACCAACTCGGTGATCATCGCGGTCGTCACGTCGCTCTCGGTGGTCCTGTTCTCCACGCTCGCCGGCTTCTCGTTCGCGAAGCTCCGGTTCAAGGGCCGCGGCCCGCTCCTGGTGTTCGTCATCGCGACGACGGCCGTCCCGACCCAGCTGGGCGTGGTGCCGCTGTTCCTCGTGATGAAGCAGCTCGGGTGGATCGGCCAGCTCCAGGCGGTCATCGTGCCCGGCCTGGTCACGGCGTTCGGCGTGTTCTGGATGACCCAGTACCTCGAGTCGGCCCTGCCGTACGAGCTGATCGAGGCCGCCCGCGTGGACGGCGCGTCGATGTTCCGCACCTTCTGGAGCATCGCCCTCCCGGCCGCCCGGCCCGCGGCCACGATGCTCGGCCTGTTCACGTTCGTCGCCTCCTGGACGAACTACTTCTGGCCGTTCATCATCCTGGGCTCGGCGAACCCGACACTGCCCGTGGCACTCCAGCTGCTGCAGGCGACGTTCTTCAAGGACATGTCGCTGATCATGGCCGGCGTCGTGCTGTCCGTGATCCCGCTGCTCGTGCTCTTCATCGCCGCAGGACGCCAGCTGGTCGCCGGCATCATGCAGGGCGCGGTCAAGGGCTGATCGCACCACCCCGTTCCCGGTGCTGGTCCTCGCGGACCCGCACCGGGAGCGGTGGGCGCGTCGCCGCGCCACACTCGCAGGACCAGACGTACCGCTCGCACCGCCGCGCGCACCGATGCGCGGGGAAGCCACAGCTTGGATCCGCTGCCCACCCGCAGCACGGAAGGGATGCCCCGGTGAACACCACGTTCCGACAGGACGAGGCGCCCCCCATCACGCCGACGCTCGAGCAGGTCGCCGAGCGCGCCGGGGTCTCGCGCTCCACCGCATCGCGCGCCATCAACGGCGGACTGCGCGTCTCCCCCGAGGCCCAGGCGTCGGTCGAGGCCGCCGTCGCCGAGCTCGGCTACACGCCGAACCGCGCCGCCCGCTCGCTGGTCACCAAGCGCACCGACTCGATCGCGCTGGTCGTTCCCGAGCCCGACGAGCGCGTGCTGTCCGACCCGTTCTTCGCCGGCACCCTCAACGGCTTGAGCTCCTCGCTCGCCGACTCCGACATCCAGGTCGTGCTGGTCATCGCCCGGCCGGGCGAGGCCGAGCGCACGCTGCGCTACCTGCGCAACGGTCACGTCGACGGCGCGGTCGTCGTCTCCCACCACCGCGCCGACGACCTGGACAGCGCGCTGCTGACCTCGCGCGTCCCCAACGTCTTCGTCGGCCGGCCGCTGTCCGCGGACGTGGCCGACGTCAACTACGTCGACACCGACAACGTGGCCGGCGGTCGCCTCGCCACGCAGGCGCTCATCGACCGCGGCTGCCGCCGCATCGCCACGATCGCCGGCCCGGAGGACATGTCCGCCGGCATCGACCGGCTCGTGGGCTGGCGCGCGGCGCTGACCGACGCGCGGATGGCGACGGACGCCGTCGTGTTCGGCGACTTCACCATCGCCTCCGGTGCCGCCGCCGCGCGCGAGCTGCTCGCCCGCCACCCCGACGTCGACGGCATCTTCATCGCGTCCGACCTCATGGCCGCGGGCGCGATGGGCGTGCTGGGCGAGGCCGGCAAGGAGATCCCGGGCGACATCGCGATCGTCGGCTACGACAACATCGGGGTCGCCGCGTCGACGACGCCCCCGCTGACCACGGTGGTGCAGCCCGTCGCCGCGATGGCCCGCGCGGCCGGCGTGCGCCTCCTGGCGCAGCTGCAGGGGATGCCGATGCCGCTCGAGCCGCTGATCTTCGCGCCCGAGCTCGTCCGCCGCGCCTCGGCCTGACCAGCAGCGCTACTTCGCCGGCAGGTGCCCGAAGCGGTGCCGCGTCCGGCTGATCGCCTGCTCGCGCACCACGGTCAGCAGCTCGCGCTCCCCCGAGGCGAGCACGGGCCCGTCCAGGACGGTGACCTCACCGGCCCGGCCGGCCACGGCCGCACGCAGGGCGTCGTCCGGCCCGCCCACGACGCGGATCCGGCCGCTGACCTCACCGCCCGCCACCCGGCCGGCGAAGACGTCGTCGGGCTCGGTCGCGACCGTGACGGGGACGCCCGCGACCTCCGCTGCGTGCAGCACGCGGTCGAGATCCCGCGGCGCGGCGCCCGCCCGGGCACGCACCACGAGCGCGGGCACGGGCCGGTAGCGCAGCACGTTCGCCTCGACCAGGAGGCCGCTCGGGTCGTGCTCGACGCCGAACTCCTCCGCCCACGCGCGCACGTCGTCCGCACGCGCCCACGCGAGCCACCCCGCGTCGTCCGTCGGGACCTCGGGGCCGTCCGTCCACGTGCCGAGCTGCGCGACGTAGTGCGGGCCTCCGGCCTTGGCCCCCGGTCCGACGACCGACGCCTTCCAGCCGCCGAACGGCTGCCGCTGCACGATCGCCCCGGTGATGTGGCGGTTGACGTAGGCGTTCCCGACCTCGACGCGCTCGAGCCAGTGCTCGATCTCGTGCTCGTCGAGCGAGTGCAGACCGCCGGTGAGCCCGAACGCGACGGCGTTCTGCCACGCGATCGCCTCGTCGAGCGTGCGCGCCCGCATGACCCCGAGCACCGGCCCGAAGCACTCGGTCGTGTGGAACCACGAGCCGGGCTGCACGCCGTGCTTGACCCCGGGCGTCCAGAGCAGACCCGTCTCGTCGAGCTGGCGGGGAGCCACGAGCCACTCCTCCCCCGGGTCGAGCGTGGTCAGCGCGCGCAGCAGCTTCTCGCTCGGCGGCTCGACGAGCGGCCCCATGCCGGTCGCCAGGTCCGCGGCGGGTCCGACGCGCAGCGACGAGACCGCGTCGGCGAGCTGGCGCCGGAGCCGGTCGTCGCTCCCGGTCGAGCCGACGAGGATGAGCAGCGACGCGGCGGAGCACTTCTGCCCCGCGTGCCCGAACGCCGAGCGCACGGCGTCGGCCACGGCGAGGTCGACGTCGGCGGACGGCGTGACGATCAGCGCGTTCTTGCCCGACGTCTCGGCCATCACGTCGAGGTCGGGACGCCAGCCTGCGAACGCGCGCGCGGTCTCGATCGAGCCCGTGAGCAGCACCCGGGCGACGTCGGGGTGGGTGACCAGTCGGCGGCCGACGTCCCCCTCCGGGCTGAGCACCACGGTCAGGACGTCGGGCGGCAGCACGGCCGCGATCGCGGCCATCGCGACCTGCGCGCACCCGGGAGTGGCCGGTGCCGGCTTGACGAGCACGGGACTGCCCGCGGCAAGCGCGGCGAGCACCGAGCCGACCGGGATCGCGACCGGGAAGTTCCACGGCGGTGTCACGACCGTCACGCCGCGCGGCCGGAACTGCGCGCCGGGCGTGCGCCCGTCGGCCAGGTCCTCGGCGCGGTCCGCGTAGTACCGCGCGAAGTCGACGGCCTCGCTGACCTCGGGATCCGACTCCGCGACGGTCTTGGCGGCCTCGCGGACCATCACGGCGACCAGGTCGCCGCGCGCGGCCTCGAGGGCGTCGGCGGCCCGGCGCAGTGCCTCCCCACGCATCCTCGGCGAGGTCTCCGCCCACGACGGGGCCGCGGCGACGGCGCGCGCGACGACCGCGTCGACCTCGTCGGTGGTCGACACCGTGACGGCGCCCGCAGGCGGTTCCACGGTCCGCACGACGAGCCCGCGCGCCCACGCCCGCGCGTCGGGCACGGCGGGATCGGTGTCCGGGGTGTTGGCGAAGTCCCGACCGGGCACCGGGCGCTGGTCGTCGCGCCGCGGGGCGGACGGGACGGCGGCACGAAGCGCGACCGCCGCGACGAACGCCGACTCCTGGTCGCCCATCGCCGCGGCGCCCTCGTCGGCCCGGTCGTCCTCCTCCGGCGCGAACAGCGCGTGCAGGAAGTTCTCCCCGGCCGCGTTCTCCTCCAGGCGCCGCACCAGGTAGGACACCGCGACGTCGAAGTCGTCGCGCGCGACCACGGGCGTGTAGAGCAGCACCTCGCCCACGTCGTCGCGCACCGCGCGCGCCTGCGCGGGGGCCATGCCCTGCAGCATCTCGACGTCCATCGCGTCGCCCACGCCGCGCGCCCCGGCGAGCACGTGCGCCGCGGCGACGTGGAACAGGTTGTGGCTCGCAACACCGACCCGCAGCGCACGCGTGCGCTCGGGGTCGAGGGCTCGCTCGACGAGCCGCAGGTACGCCGCGTCCACGTCGGCCTTGCTCCCGTAGGGCGCCTGCGCCCAGCCGTGCAGCTCGGCCTCGACGCGCTCCATCGCGAGGTTCGCGCCCTTGACGAGGCGCACCTTGAGCGGCGCACCGCCGGCCGTGCGGCGCTCGTCGGCCAGGTCGGCGAGCTCGTCGTAGGCCGCGAGCGCGTCGGGCAGGTAGGCCTGCAGCACGATGCCCATCGGCGCCGCGAGCAGCGCGGGGTCCGCGGCGAGCTGGCGGAACACGCGCAGCGTCAGGCCCAGGTCCCGGTACTCCTCCATGTCGAGGTTGAGGAAGGTCCCGTGCTCGAAGGCGGTCAGGTACAGCGGCCGGAGCCGCTCGGCCACGCGGGCGGCGCTGCCCTCGGTGTCCCACGTGGACAGCTGGCTCGCGACCGCCGAGACCTTGACCGAGACGTAGTCCACGTCGTCGCGCTCGACGAGCGCCGTGAGCCGGGACAGTCGGCCCGCGGCCTCCTGCTCGCCGAGCACGGCCTCGCCCAGCAGGTTGAGGTTGAGCCGGTAGCCCTGCGCGCGCATCCGGGCCAGGTGCGGGCCGAGCCCAGGCCCGGCGTCGGCGATCAGGTGGCCGACGAGCTGCCGCAGCCGGATGCGCGCGGCCGGGACGACGATCCTTGGGGCGAGCGGGGCGACCCGGGTGCCGACGGTCAGCAACGCACGGTCCGCCGGCCCGAGGAACGAGGCGTGGCCCGCTGCCCGGCCGAGCGCCGCGAGCTCGCGCGCCGCGACCCGCAGGTCGCGCGGCCGGGCGACGCGGTCGACGAACCGCACCGCGAGCTCGAGCCCCGCGGGGTCCGCGACGAGCGCGCCGAGCCGCGCGGCGGTGCGCCGCTCCTTGGCGGGTCCGGCCGCGGTCCCCTCCGTGGTGGCGTCGAGCCACCAGTGCGCGAGCGCGAGCGCTCGGGGGACGAGGTCGTCGAGCTCGGGCATGGTCCTCCTCGGTCCGACAGCACCGGGGGTCGCCCGCGCCGTCGCGTGACTGGCCGCGCAGGGTGCGCGCGGACAGTGCCCAGTGTGGCCCGGCGCGGGGCGTGCTCGCGACATGCGCGCGCGTGGCGCGTCCCTACTCGCTGCAACCGCCCCGCCCGGGTGGCAAGGTGGGGGCGGCGGTCGGCGACGAGGCCCACCGCCTGAGCCGCTCACGAGTCGGCCGCACCACCCGGAAGGACACCCATGCCTGACGAAGACCGCACGACGCCAGCCACCACCCCCGGCACGGCGACCGCACCCCTCGAGACCGCGCAGGCCCAGCTCTCGTCCGCCGTCGAGATCCTCGGGTACGACGAGGGGCTGCACCAGATGCTCGCGACCCCGCGGCGCGAGATGAACGTCGCCGTTCCCCTGCGGCGCGACGACGGCTCGATCGAGCTGTTCCGCGGCTACCGCGTGCAGCACAACATCTCGCGCGGGCCCGGCAAGGGTGGGCTGCGCTACTCGGCCGGCGTGGACGTCGACGAGGTCCGCGCGCTGGCGATGTGGATGACGTGGAAGTGCGCCGTCGTCGACGTCCCCTACGGCGGCGCGAAGGGCGGCGTGACGATCGACCCCGCCAACTACAGCACCACGGAGCTCGAGCGCGTGACCCGTCGCTACACGAGCGAGATCATGCCGATCATCGGCCCCGAGCGGGACATCATGGCGCCCGACATCGGCACCAACGAGCAGACCATGGCGTGGGTCATGGACACCTACTCGGTCAACATGGGCTACACCGTCACGGCCGTCACGACCGGCAAGCCGCTGACCGTCGGCGGCTCGCTCGGCCGGGCCACGGCCACGTCGCGCGGCGTCGTGCACGCCGCTGCGGCGGCGCTCGCCGAGGCCGGGGTGCAGCTCGACGAGGTCTCGGCGGCGGTGCAGGGCTTCGGCAAGGTCGGCTCGCACGCCGCCCGGTTCCTGCACGACGCCGGCACCAAGGTCGTCGCGGTCAGCGACGAGCACGGCGGCATCCAGTCCTCCGACGGGCTCGACGTGCCCGCTCTGCTCGAGCACGTCGCCCGTGGCGGCCGGGTGCCCGAGTTCGAGGGCGGCTCCCCCGTGAGCAACTCCGAGCTGCTCGCGCTGGACGTCGACGTGCTCGTGCCCGCCGCGGTCGAGGGCGTGCTCGACGCCGAGGCCGCCGCGCGCGTCAAGGCCCGGTGGGTCGTCGAGGGCGCCAACGGCCCGACGACCACGGAGGGCGACCGCATCCTGGCCGAGCGCGGCATCGTCGTCGTCCCGGACATCCTCGCGAACGCGGGCGGCGTGATCGTGTCGTACTTCGAGTGGGTGCAGGCCAACCAGGCGTACTGGTGGACCGAGCAGGAGATCGCCGAGCGGCTCGAGCAGCGCATGGCCGCGTCGTTCGCCGCGGTCTCGACCGTCTCGCGCCGCGAGTCGATCACGCTGCGTGACGCGGCGCTCATCATCGGCGTCCGCCGCGTCGCCGAGGCCCACCAGATCCGCGGCCTCTACCCCTGACCCACCTCGCCACGCACGACGATCGGCCGGCCCGCCGCAGCGCGGGCCGGCCGATCGGTCAGGCGGTCACCGCGTCAGCGGCAGGTGCAGCACCGAGGCTCGTGCGTCGAGGCTCGTCGGCTGGCTGCCGATCGCGTTCCACACCGCCACCCGGACCGTGCCGCGCGTCAGTGCACCCAGGGCGCCCGACGAGCGCACGAGGCCGACCGACTCGGTGTAGTGCTCGTCGCCGGGCACCGGGTCCGTGGCGAAGTAGCGGTACAGCTCGGTGCGCTCCCACGTGCCGTCGCCCGTGAGGTCGTAGGCGATGGACACGCGGGTTCCGCTGCCGACCGTGATGCCTGCGTCGACCGCGAGGTCGAACCTGGTCGGCTGCCCGGTCGGCGAGGCTGTCAGACCGCGCAGCGTGAACACCTTCGCGTCGGACGGCTCCTCGAGGTTGTCGCCCAGGCCCGTCGAGCGCGGGATCGCGATCCGGCCCGCGGACGGCGCGGTCGACGTCAGCGTCCCGGACGGGTCCAGGTAGAGGCTGGCGAGCGACGCCGGTGCGGTCGGCGTCGGCGTCGGCGTCGGCGTCGGAGTGGGCGTGGGCGTGGGCGTGGGTGTCGGCGTCGGTGTCGGCGTCGGCGTCGGCGTAGGAGTCGGCGTGGGAGTCGGCGTGGGAGTGGGCGTCGGCCCGCCCCCACCCGGCCCGCCGGGCGCGCTGCCCCCGGACCAGGTCTGCGCCCCCACGGCCACGGTCTTGCCCGCCGGCACGGCCACCACGCGGCCGTCGCTGAACGTCACGGTGATCGCCGCCGACGTCACGTTGGCCGCCACGTACGTCCGCGCCCCGGCGCGGGTGAACACGGCAGCCAGCGCGTGGTCCGCGTGCACGCCCGCGTCGAGCGTGCCGAGCGCCGCGAGGTTGGCGATCCAGTGGCGCGTGTGCGCGCGCGACTCGCCCTCCTCGACCGCGTAGCCGGGGTTGGCGTCGAGCTTCGCGAGCGCCGCGGCGGGATCGCCGAGGGCCAGGTAGCTCCACAGGATGTCCTGCCAGACGCTCGGCTCCCCGCCGTTGGTCGTCACCAGCTCGGCGTAGTTGGCGCGCACGTCCGCGGGCCGCTGCCCCAGGTACAGGTGAGCGCCCGTGATGGGCAGCGTGTTGATGCCCTGGATCATCTCGGGCTCGCCGCTGAACCACGTGGCGTAGGCGCCGCCGTCGCCCCAGATCATCCCGACCGTCGAGTGCCCGAACCCGGCCGGGATCGCGTTCGCGCCGTCGAACCAGTAGTCCTGGATCGCCGCCGCCTGGGTCGCGTAGAGGTAGGCACCCGCGTCCCGCGCCGCCTGGTCGCCCGTCGCCTCGCCCCACAGGAGCAGCGCGCCGGCGTAGTTCATGCCCTCCGAGCTCGACTCCTGGTTGTTGCCGGCACCGAACCCGCCGTGCCCCGAGGCCCAGTCGTGGCCCGCGTACACGTCGAAGTCCCGCAGGTACGGGAAGAGCGGGTCGGAGCGGTCGTAGCCGTTCGCGTCGCGGACGAGGAGCTTGACCATGCCGCCGTACTTCACCGCCCACTGCGGGTCGAACCGCGCGAGCGTCGCTGCTGCCGCGACGAAGTAGCCGTAGTGGAAGTGGTGGTCGTTGAGGTCCTCGTCGGACCCGTAGGACGCGGGGTAGCCGATCAGCGTGCCCCACCGGCGGTCGTACGCGAACACCTGCGCGGTCTTGCCGGGCGTCGCGGTGAACCAGTCGGTCAGCGCGGTGCGGACGCCCGCCAGGAGCCGGTCACGCAGATCGGTGCGGCCGACCTGGTCGGCGATCTCGGCGAGGCGGGTCGCCTTGCCGAGCGCCTTGCCGGTCCAGTAGGTGTCGGTCGACGGGATGGGCAGCGCCTCTGCTGTCGCGGCCTCGAGCAGCCCGACGAGCTGGGTCCTGGCGGACCCCGACCCGGTCGCCACAGCCGGCACCTCGGGCAGCACACCGGTGAACGGCGTGCTCGTCGTGAAGGCCTGCACGCCTGCGTACGCGGTCATCGCACCGCGCGGCGAGACGTACGTCGAGGCCACCTTGGTGCCGCCGGTGGCCGTCACGTACTGCTGCTGGTGGGGGTAGAGGGCGACGACGCTGCGCCGCTCGGTCCCCTGCCGCGCCACCGTGGTCAGCGCGTACGTCGTGCGGACCACGGCGTTCGCCTCGTCGTACACGTACGTCGCCCTGGTGCCCGTGACCTCGGCGAACGCGTACGGCTGGTAGGCCTGCGCGGCGGCCGTGCGCGCCGCGTCGGTGGCCGACGAGGCCGTCGGCAGCGCCACCACGGACAGGAACCCCGAGCCCGCGAGCGACGAGGTCGCCCGCGTCGCGGTCGTGCTCCAGGTGCTTCCGGTCGGCGCGAACGCGGCGTAGTCGTGGCCGTTCGCGGTGAAGCCGATCGCCCCGCCCGAGCGCCACCACACGGTCAGCCCCTGCGTCGCAGTGAGCACCGCGTCGCCCCCGGTCAGGTGGTAGTAGCTGAACGGCAGGCCGTGCCCGATCGTCGCGCGCAGGGTCTTGCCGTTGCCCTCCCAGGCCGGCGTCACGGTCCAGTCGCTCCACCCGGCCACCATGACCACGGGCGCCTCGAGCCCGCTCACGCCGACGACGACGTCCTCGGCGTACGGGTAGTGGAACTCGCCGATCCCCCCGGACGTGCCGCTCAGCACGGCGGTGCGCGGCGTCGACAGACCGAGCCCGGCCGGCGTCGGCTGGTAGGCCACGGGGTGCGCGTACAACGGCGCGCTCGTACGGCACTCCCACTTCTTGAACAGCAGCGACGACCACCAGTCGTTCGTCGGCAGCGCGCCCGACGGGGCGTCGGCGGTCAGCGACGATCGCGGGTCGGTCTCCACCGCGGGGCAGCCCTTCGGCGTCGCGCCCGGTGGCGTCCCGAGGTAGGAACCGCCGCCGACGGGGTTGACGCCCGAGCCCGGGTCGGCGGCGCCGGCCGGCAGCGCGAGAGCGCCGACGACGAGCACAGCGGCGAGCGCGGCCACGAGCCCGGGCGTGCGGCGCCGTCGGCGCTCGGACGGCTCAGCGGGCTCTGAGTGGTGGAGGTGCGATGGCATGGGTGAGTCCCCCGGTCCTGTCGCGCGTCCGGCACCGCGCAGCAGCGACGGGCGCTGGCGGGTGCGTCGTTGCGCCCGCCCGAGGGCGCGCCGGTCTGACCCAGTCCCTGTCGGCTGACAGACCCCTAGGAGCGCTCCCACGGTCCAATCCATCACCCTTTCGGGTGAAGCACAAGCGCAGATGGGGTGCGTTCTCGGATCAGTTCCTCGGAGTCGTGCGGCGAAGCTCGACCAACGCGCCGTCGCTCGCGAGGAGGTCGACGATCGCCGGTCGCCCGGCGCCGGCGGCGGACGGGTCGAGCAACGGGTCCGCGCTGCTCGCGGCGGCCCCGTCGGCGGTGTGCAGCGTCAGCGGACCGGCCAACAACGTGTGCAGCGCGTGCTCGAGCGTCATCGCGTCGGGCGGGCCGGCCATCATCGTCGAGGCAAGGGGCCCGAACGTCAGCACGTCGCCCTCGACCGACCACGTGCCCCGGACCCGGTTCACGCCGGACATCCCGTACACCTGGCCGTCGCCGTCGAACGTCAGCCACGGGCGGTGCCGGTCGTCCGCGGGCACCGTCGCTCCCGTCACCGCGGTCACCGTCCAGGTCCCGACGAGTCTCATCACGTCACCGATCCTGGCACCCGCCGCAGCGCGGCGCCGGGTGGCGCGGGGATCTCACCCGAGCGTCAGCCGCGGGGCTGGCGCTCCGCCCACTGCGCGAGCTCGACGCGGGGCCCGGTGTAGAAGGGGACCTCCTCGCGCACGTGCAGGCGCGCGTCGGTGGCGCGCAGGTCGCGCATCAGGTCGACGATCCGGTACAGCTCGGGCGCCTCGAACGCGAGGATCCACTCGTAGTCGCCCAGCGCGAAGGCCGAGACCGTGTTGGCCCGCACGTCGGCGTAGTCCCGGGCGGCCTGACCGTGCTCGACGAGCATGCGACGCCGGTCGTCCTCCGGGAGGACGTACCAGTCGTAGGACCGCACGAACGGGTAGACGCAGATGTAGTCGCCCGCCGGCTCACCCGCCAGGAACGCGGGCACGTGCGCGCGGTTGAACTCGGCGGGGCGGTGCAGCCCGACGACCGACCACACCGGCAGCAGGTAACGGCCCAGCGCGCTCGCGCGCAGGCGCTGGTAGGCGCCCTGCACCTCCTCGATCGTCTCGGCGTGCCACCACACCATGAGGTCGGCGTCGGCGCGCAGACCCGCGACGTCGTACCAGCCACGCACGACGAGCCCGTCGCGCTCGACGGACCGGAGCGCCTCGGCGATGAGCTGGGCTCGCTCCGTGTCGTCCTCGGGCAGGACGTCCTCGAGGGAGAACACGGTCCACATCGTGTAGCGGACGGTGGCGTTGAGTGCTTCGGGGTTCGGGTGGCTCACGGGTGGGATCCTCTCAGGAACGCGAGTCGGTGGAGCATGCCGCGGGCACGCCGGACGCGACGCCGTCCTGGCGGCGGCAGCAGCCCGGGGCGCACACGCTGCGGAACGCGGGGAGGTCGCCGACGGTGGCCGCGGGAGCGAGCGCCTCGCCGGAGTCGATGGCCCGCGCGAGCGCAGCGCGCTCGAGGACCAGGTCGACGAGGCCCGAGACGAACTGGGTCCGCACGCCGACGGTGTCGGCACGCACGGCCGTCAGGCCCAGCCGAGCCGCCGTCTCGAGCGCCTCGGTGTCGAGGTCGAACGCGACCTCCATGTGGTCGGAGATGAAGCCGATCGGCGAGATCACCACGGCGCTGGTCCCGGCCGCCGAGAGCTCCTCGAGGTGGTCGTTGACGTCGGGCTCGAGCCACGGCTGGCTGGGCGGGCCCGAGCGCGAGCAGTACGCGAGGTCCCACTCGACGGCGTGGCCGACCCGCTCGGCGACGCGCGCGGCGACCTCGGCCGCCACGGACAGGTGCTGCGCGCTGTAGGTCGCACCGCTGACTTCCGAGGCCGCTTCCATGGTGTCGGGGATGGAGTGCGTGACGAACACGACCCGGGCGCCGTCGGGCACCTGCGCGTAGGCCTCGACGACCGCGTCGACGTTGGCCGCGACGAAGCCGGGGTGGTTGAAGTAGGAGCGGACCTTGTCGACGACGAGCGGGTGCTCGGCCTCGCCCAGGTCCATGGCCAGCGCGTCGAGCGAGGACCAGAAGTCCTCGCGGTACTGGCGGCAGCCCGAGTACGACGAGTACGCGCTGGTGACCAGCGCGAGCACGCGGCGGGCCCCGTCGGCGTGCGCCGCGGCCAGGGCGTCGCGCGTGTACGGCGACCAGTTCCGGTTGCCCCACACGACGGGCAGGTCGATCCCCCGGCGCTCGAGCTCGGCCACGAGCGCGCGTTGCAGGGCCAGGTTCTGGCCGTTGATCGGGCTCGCACCGCCGAAGTGGTGGTAGTGCTCGGCGACCTCGGCGAGCCGCTCGTCGGGGATCCCCTTGCCGGCCGTGACGTTTCGCAGGAACGGGAGCACGTCGTCGGGGCCGTCGGGGCCACCGAAGGAGGCGAGCATGAGGGCGTCGTAGGGCGCTGTCAGGGTGTGTGGGGGCACGGATCGATCATCGCACCCGACCCCTGGCGCCCTCATCCCGAGCGACGTGATCTTGACCCGACAGAGCGTCAGCAAGACGCACGAGCGCCCGGGCCGAAGGGGATCGACCCGGGCGCGCGCGTTGGGTGAACGGTCAGCCCTTGACGGCTCCACCCAGTCCGGCCCCGCGCAGGAACATGCGCTGGAAGATCAGGAACATCGCGATCGGGATCAGCGTGGAGATGGCCAGGGCCGCCATGAGCGTGCCCTTGTCCACGTTGGCCATCGACTGCAGGTAGACCGACAGCGGCTTGACGCTGTCGTCCTTGAGCACGAGGAAGGGCCAGAGGAAGTCCTTCCACGAGGCGATCACCGCGAACACGGAGACCACGCCGATGATCGGCTTGCTCATGGGCAGCACGATGTGCCAGAAGAGCCGGAACGGCCCGGCCCCGTCGACGCGCGCCGCCTCGAAGATCTCCCGCGGCAGCGAGTCGAAGAACCGCGCGACGAGCACGACGTTGAACGCGCTCGCGCCGGCCGGCAACCACACCGCGAAGAAGTTGTTGATCAGGGAGTCGCCGATCGGCGGGTGCACGATGAGCTTGTAGAGCGGGATCAGGAGCACCACGGCCGGCACGAAGAGCGTGGCCAGCACGGCCCAGTTGAGCACCTTGGCCCAGCGCGGCCGCAGCACCGACAGGACGAACCCGCCGGTGGTGGCCACGAGGATCTGGGTGAACCACGCGCCGAGGGCGAACCACACGGTGTTCATGAAGAACTGGCCGATGTGGTACCTGTTCCAGGCCTGGTCGATGTTCTTCGTCGTCGCCCCGTTCGGGAAGATCGACATGGGGTGGGTCAGGATGTCCTGCGTCGGCGTGAACGCGAACTTGCCGAGCAGCAGCAGCGGGCCGAGGCACCACAGCAGCAGGAGCAGCAGCAGCACGAAGTGCATGCCGCGCCACGTGTACTTGACGCTCGGCCGGCGCCAGTCGGCGGTCGAGAGAGCGCCACGGTCGGGGTTGTCCGGCGTGGCCCGACGACGGCGCCGGACGGATGCCGCGAGCGCAGCGCTCGGTGCGGCGGCGCCCGCGGAGCCCGGCATCGCGCCGGGGAGGGCCGGGGGCGGGGTGCTTGCGGCAGTGGTGGTCACGACTGGCTCCAGGAACGCGTGATGCGGAAGTACACGAGCGACATCACCGCGAGGAAGGCGGCGAGCAGCAGGCTCAGCGCGGTGGCCTGCCCGAAGTTGTTGCCGAGGTTGGCGAACGCCAGGTTGTAGACGCGCAGCATGACCGTCTCGGTGGCGTGGTTCGGACCGCCGTTGGTGAACAGGAACGGTTCGAGGAAGACCTGCGCCGTCCCGATGATCTGCAGGATCAGCGTGATGAACAGGACGCCGCGCAGCTGCGGCATCGTCACGTGCCAGACCTTGCGCCAGACGGAGGCACCGTCGACCTCGGCCGCGTCGTACAGCTCGGCGGGGACCGAGATGAGCGCCGCGAGGTAGATGATCACCGTGCCGCCGGCCGCTGCCCACGTCGCCTCGAGGACGAGCGACGGCATGGCCCACGTGGTGTCCGCGAGCCACGGGTAGGGCCCGAGCCCGACCCAGCCGAGCACCGTGTTGAACACGCCCTCGGGCCGCGGGTCGTAGAAGAACTTCCAGAGCAGCACCGCGACCACGGGCGGGACGACCACGGGCAGGTAGGCCAGCACCGAGTAGAGGCCCTTGCGCTTGCGCAGCTCGCTCATGAGCACCGCGCCGACGAGCGGCACCGGGTAGCCGAAGATCAGGGCCAGCGCCGCGAACCAGGCGGTGTTCTTGATGACGGTCGGCAGCAGCGGGTCGGCGAACACCGCACGGAAGTTGTCGAGCCCGACCCACACGGGGGCGTCGGTCAGGTTGGTCTTCTGCAGGCTCATGATGAAGGCCGAGATGATCGGCCACCACGAGAACGCCCCGAAGATGAACAGGATCGGGATGGCGAACAGCAGCGCGCTGAGCCCGCCCCGACGCACCCAGGTCACGGGTGTCCGGCGGATCCTCGAGCGCGTGTGCAGGTTGATGGCGGGCGGTGCCGCGGGGACGACGTCGTCCGTGGTCATGTGCTGATTCTCTTCCCTCTGGTGCGAGTCGGGCAGGGGTGCCGGGCAGGAGCTTCACGCCCCTGCCCGGCACCGTCCGTCCGGATCAGCCGGCGGCGTCGATCGCAGCCTGGCCGGTCTTGTTCGCCTCGTCGAGCAGCTTGTCGACGTCGGCGTTCTTGTCCGTGATGACGGCCTGCACCACGGGGAACAGCGCGTTGTACAGGTCCTGGACCGAGGCCGAGGCCTCAGGAACCAGCTTCTGCGTGAACATGACGTCGGTGTAGCCCTTCATGTCGTCGAGGGGGACGTTGATGTAGTCCTTGATCCACCCCTGCGACTCCTTGTAGTTCTCCTCGCTGAAGATGGGGAGAACGGGCGTGCCGACGGCCTGCGCCGGGTCGGCCTCGGCGCGGGTCTTCGCGTCCGCGACCGCCTGCGTCTGGTCCTGCAGCTTGGACAGGTACCACCAGTCGATCCACTTGACCGCGGCGTCCTTCTGGGCGTCCGTCGAGTCCTTCGTGACGGCGGCCAGGGTGCCACCCGTCAGCGCGCCGCCACCGTTGTCGGTGGGGATCGCCGTCAGGCCGTAACCCCAGTCGGCCGTGACGCCGTTGCCCTCGACCAGCGCGTTGTAGACGTCGGAGCCCGACGTGTACATCGCGAGCTCGCCACCGCCGAACGCGGCGTTGATCTCACCCCAGCCGAGGTCGGCGCGGGCGAGCAGCGAGTTGTCCTCCCACCGCAGGGCCTTGAGCCACTCGAGGTGGGCCTTGACCGCGGGGTCGGTGAGGGTGGCGGTGTACTTGCCGTCGCCGGCCGAGGTCTCGATGAGGCCGCCGCGCGAGTTGGCGCCGGCAGCGAGCTGCCAGCCACCCGACGCGTCGAGCGCCATCGTGGCGTAGCCCGCGACACCCGTCTTGTCGTGGATCGCCTTGGCGTCGGCACGAACCTCGTCCCACGTCGTCGGCGGCTTGTTCGGGTCGAGACCCGCATCCGTGAACAGCTTGCGGTTGTAGTGCAGCGCGACCGCGTAGATCGACTTGGCGGGGACGGCGTAGATCTTGCCGTCCGAGCCCTGGCCGTTGGCCAGCAGCGCCGGGTTGAAGTCGCTGCCGTAGGGCAGGGCCTTCACGTACTGGTCGATGTCGGCCAGCTGGCCGTTCTCGATCAGCGTCTTGCCGTCCGTCAGCGGGATCTCGAAGACGTTCGGCAGCGTGCCGCCGGCGAGCTGGGTGGTGAACGTCGAGTTCTTCCACTCGTAGTCCTCGGACTTCACCGTGATGTTCGGGTACTTCTCCTGGAACGCGGTGATGCGGTCCGCGAGCTGCTGCTTCGCAGCGTCGTCGGCCGTCGGGAGCAGACCCGCGACCGTGATCTCCACGGGCGCGTTCGGGTCGGCAGAGGCGGACGGGCTTCCGCTGTCGTCAGCCTTCGGGTCCTCGTCGTTGCTGCACGCCGCCAGCAGGCCGAGGGACATCGTCCCGGCCATGACGAGCGCGGTGGTGCGATTGAACCTCATCGTCACTCCTTCGTGAGGTACGTCCTGACCTGTGCCAGGGCCGTGATGGGGAACTTCTGTGCGGGGAACTGCGGTGACTTGCGTGTCGTGCTGCCGTTCGGGCCGGGGCTACTGCGGGACGCTCCGGACCGCGCGGGTGCTCTGGGTCGTGCTAGCTGGTGGTGCGGAGCCACACGGCGGTGTCGCGTGGCAGCTTGCCTGCCACGAGCGGGGCGCTCGCGAGCAGGAGATCGGTGTGCGCCGGCAGGTCGGCCGGCTCGTGGCCGAGGTTGACGACGCACGCGACGTCACCCCGGGAGAAGGCGAGGACGTCGTCGTCGCTGTCGAGCCACGTCATGGGTCCGTCGCCCAGCGACGGCTCGGCGCGCCGGTGGGCCAGCACGTCGCGGTACAGGTGCAGCATCGACGTCGCGTCCGACGACTGCGCCTGCACGGTCAGGTCCGCCCAGTCCGCGGGCTGCGGCAGCCACGTGGGCTCCGCGCCGTCGGGGCTGAAGCCGTACGGCGCCTGCGCCCCCGCCCACGGCAGGGGCACGCGGCACCCGTCGCGGCCGGGGTCGACGCCCTCGGAGCGGAAGTGCATGGGGTCCTGCAGCAGCTCGCGCGGCAGGTCCTCGACCTCGGGCAGCCCGAGCTCGTCGCCCTGGTAGAGGTAGAGCGAGCCGGGCAGGGCGGCGGTCAGCAGCGCGGCGGCACGGGCGCGGCGGCGACCGGCCTCGAGGTCCGTCGGCGTGCCGAAGCGTTTGGCCGTGAACGCGAACGAGCTGTCCTCGCGGCCGTAGCGGGTCACGGGACGGGTCACGTCGTGGTTGGACAGCACCCAGGTGGCGGGCGCCCCGACGGGGCCGTGCGCCGCGATCGTCATGTCGATCGACTCGCGCAGCTGCTTGGCGTCCCAGGGGCGGGCCATGAAGTCGAAGTTGAAGGCCGTGTGCATCTCGTCGGGCCGCAGGTACTGCGCGAACCGCGCGCGGTCCTGCAGCCAGACCTCGCCGACGAGCACGCGCGTGCCCTCGTAGGAGTCGGCGACCGCGCGCCACGAGCGGTAGACGTCGTGGATCTCGTCGCGGTCCACGTGCGGGTGGTTCCCGGGGACGACGTGCTCGGCGTACTCCGGGAGCGTCGCGTCCTTGATCAGCAGGGCCGCGGAGTCGATCCGGATCCCGGCCACGCCGCGGTCGAACCAGAACCGGAGCACGTCCTCGAACTCGGCGCGCACCTCGGGGTGGTCCCAGTTGAGGTCGGGCTGCTGCGGCGCGAACAGGTGCAGGTACCACTCGCCGGGCGTGCCGTCGGGGTTCGTCGTGCGCGTCCAGGTGTTGCCCTGGAAGTCGGAGACCCAGCCCGTCGGGATGACCTCGCCGTGCTCGCCCTTGCCGGGGTGGAACCAGAACCGGTCGCGCTCCGGGGCGCCCGGGCCGGCGGCGAGGGCCGCCTGGAACCATGCGTGCTGGTCGGAGACGTGGTTGGGGACGATGTCGATGATCGTGCGGATGCCGAGCGCGAGGGCCTCTTCGACGACGGACTCGGCCTCCTCGAGCGTGCCGAACGCCGGGTCGATCGCGCGGTAGTCGGCGACGTCGTAGCCGCCGTCGGCCAGCGGGGAGACGTACCAGGGGGTCACCCAGATCGCGTCGACGCCGAGGTCGCGCAGGTAGGGCAGGCGCGCCCGCAGGCCGGCGAGGTCGCCCGTGCCGTCACTGTTCCCGTCGGCGAAGCTGCGCGGGTAGACCTGGTAGATCACGGCGCCGCGCCACCACGTGGGGTCGGTCTCGGGCTGGGCGTGCGCCACGGGGAGCTCGTCTCTCGTGGGCCGACGACGTCGTCGTGGCCGGTGGGTCGATGTCTGCGGCAGATCCGCCGCCCATCCGCCGCGCACCGTGACCGGCGCTCGACACCCGAGGACGTCTCTGTCGTGGACGACACTAAAGGACCGAACGAGAAGTACGCAAGAACATGACAGGACAGTTATCGAAGCGTGACCGAAGGCCAGATCGAACTCGATGAGAACCTGTCGGGCGCTGGCGTGACGCAGGACACAAGGGTGCTGGTCACGTGGGCTGCAAAGGCCGTTGCGCAGTGCGGGACACGGACGCAAGCGGAAGTCGGGCAAGCGGCGGTGCGTACAGCGGTTCCTGCACCACCAAGGACCCGGCCGACGAGGCCCGGCCGCGCGCCGACGCGCGGCGCGTGCGACCGGGCGGTGGTCGTCGAGGTCGGGCATCGTGCGCCCGACGAGGTCAGGGGACGGGAACCGGCGCCCGGACGGGGGCCGGGCCCGTCGAGCCGCGCACCACGAGCTCGGGCTCGAAGAGCAGCTCCTCCTGGGGCACGGACCCGCCGTTGATCTGGTTGACCAGCAGGTCGATCGCGGCGCGCCCCATCGGCTCGATGGGCTGGCGCACCGTGGTCAGCGGCGGCTCGGTGCAGTTCATGAAGGCGGAGTCGTCGTACCCGACGATCGAGATGTCCTCCGGCACGCGCAGGCCGGCGCGTCGGGCGGCCCTGATCGCTCCGAGCGCGAGGGGGTCGCTCGCGCACACGATGCCGGTGACACCCTCCTTGATCAGGCGCGTCGCAGCAGCCTGGCCGCTCTCGAGGGAGTACGCCGAGCGCACCACGTGGCGCTCGCCGAGGTCGATGCCGAGGCGCTCGGACGCGAGCTTCGCGGCGTGCAGCTTGCGCTCGGACGGCACGTGGTCGTGGGGCCCGAGGACCAGGCCCACGCTCGTGTGGCCGAGCGAGGCGAGGTGCCCGAGGGCCTGCTCGATCGCGACCTCGTCGTCGCACGAGACGCGCGGGAACGGCAGGTCCTCGATCGAGGCGTTGATGAGCACGACAGGCAGGTTCCTGCCGGTCAGGCGCTCGTAGTGGCCGTGCACGGCGTCGCGCTGCGCGTAGTTGCCGCCCGCGAACACGATGCCGGAGACCTGCTGGCCGAGCAGCAGCTCGACGTAGTCGGCCTCGGAGACTCCCCCGGCGGTCTGCGTGCACAGCACCGGCGTGAAGCCCTGCTGCGCCAGTGCGCCGCCGACGACCTCGGCGAACGCGGGGAAGATCGGGTTCTGCAGCTCGGGCAGCACGAGCCCGACGAGGCGCGCGCGCTCGCCGCGCAGCTTGGTGGGGCGCTCGTAGCCGAGCACGTCGAGCGCCGTCAGCACGGCCTCGCGGGTCTGCTCGGAGACCCCCGGCTTGCCGTTCAGCACCCGGCTGACCGTCGCCTCGGAGACTCCGACCTTGCGTGCAACCTCTGCGAGACGCCGTGACATGACCGTCACTCTACGGGTCCGGACTGCAAGTTGCTTGCAGATCGTTGCAAGCGGTTCACGGGCGCGTCTGCTCACCGTGTCGAATTCCACCCGGGGAGATCACGCTCTCATGGTGCGCACCGCGCGTCGCTCGCCTACGTTGCGAGAGGTAGGACAGGACAGCGAGGGCGTGCCCTCCGCGGACGACGGGACATCCCACGAACACCGAGCTCTCGGGCCGCCCCCAGCCCGCCGTCACGACGCTCGGGCGGCGCTACCGCATCACGTCCCGGCTCGGCTCCGGCGGCTCGGGCGAGGTCTTCCGGGCGATCGACCTCCGGCTCGGGCGCCCCGTCGCGCTCAAGGTCTTCACGCTCGACGACGCCTCCCCCCAGGACGTGCGCCAGTACGCCCAGGAGGCGCGGGTCCTCGCGGGCCTGCGGCACCCCGGCCTCGTGGCGCTGTTCGACGTGGGCGCCGACCAGGACCCGACGCTCGGCCCCGTCGCCTACCTCGCGATGGAGCTCATCGAGGGCACGACGCTGCGCGACACCATCGCCGGTGGCCCCCTGCCCCCGGGGATCACGGCCGAGGTCGGCCACCAGCTCGCCGTCGCGCTCGCCCACGCGCACGCCGCCGGTGTGGTGCACCGCGACGTGAAGCCCTCCAACGTGCTGGTCGCCGAGCCCGATGGCGCGCCCGTGGTCATGGACCAGCCCGTGCTCACCGTCGTGCTGGCCGACTTCGGCATCGCCTCGACGCGCACGCGGTCGGGTCCGGCGAACCGCGGGCCGTCGGTCTCGTCGGGCACGGCGTCCTACCACTCGCCGGAGCAGGCACTCGGCCAGGTCGTCGGGCCGGCCTCGGACGTCTACTCGCTCGGCCTGGTGCTGCTCGAGTGCCGCACCGGGTCCCGGACCTACCCCGGCGCGCCCCTCGCGAGCTCGCTCGCGCGCCTGCTCGGACCGGTGCCCGTCCCGGCGGACCTGGGCCGCGACTGGGTGCGGCTGATCACCGCGATGACCGCCGCCGACGCTGCCGACCGGCCACCACTGACCGCCGTCGCCGCCGAGCTGCGGGCACTGCGGGGCTGAGCCCGCGCTGCAGGGCTGAGCCCTGACGGGCCGCGCTCAGACCGACGCGCGCTCGTCGGCCAGTGCGTCCGCGACCTCGCCCGCCCACCGCTCGATCGCGAGGAAGTCCCTGTGGTCGCCGTCCCGGCCGCGCGCGCCGGCGATGATCGCGCGCTCGGTGAAGCTCAGCACCGATCGGTCGAGCCGACCGCGGAAGCTGCGGTGCCCCCGCGCGCCGACCGAGGTCGCGAGCGCGGCGAGCTCGTGCGGCGAGTTCGCCGCGGCGGCCGGCTGCGTGGCCAGGCCCGAGGAGAAGAACCAGACGGGTCGCGTCGTCAGTGCGTCGCGGTGCTCGGCGACGAGCTCGCGCGCGGCGGGCAACCAGTGCGCGGTGTACACCGCGGAGCCGACGACGACCGCGTCGTAGGCCACGATGTCGGTGACGTCCTCGACCGCACGGACGTCGACGGCGTTGCCCCGCGCCCGCAGCACGCGCGCGACCGCCTCCCCGATCTCCAACGTCGCTCCGTGGCGCGACGCCACGGCCACCAGCACCCACGCTCCCACCGCACACCTCCTGTCCTCGGTCTCCATCGTCCGTGGCGGGTGTGCCAGGCGCGTGGGCCGGAGGTCCCGTCAGGCGTCGGGGATGCCCGCCTGGGCCGCACGCAGCTTGTCGGTGAGCGCCTTCATCGTCGCGAGCTCGTCGGCGTCGAGCGCTCCGCCGACGAAGTGCCGGATCGAGCGCGCGTGGCGGCGGCCGACCTCGCGCTGCAGCTCGGTGCCCGCGGGCGTCAGCGTCACCGCGACGCCGCGCCCGTCGCCCTCGACCGGCCCGCGCGTGACCCAGCCGTCGACCTCGAGCCGCTCGACCAGGCGGGACAGGCTCGGCTGGGTGAGGAGGCTGTTCTCCGCGAGCTCGCGCAGCCGTGCCGAGCCGCCGGGGCAGCCCGACAGCGTGAAGAGCACGTCGTACTCGCGGATGGTCAGCGGTCCCCACACGTCGTCGCGCTGGAACCGGCGCATGAGCGCCACCTGCGCGCGGAACAGCGACTCCCAGGCGAGCGCGGCCTCGCGCGTGCTGGGTTCCTTGCGACCGTCGTCGGTCATCCGTCCTCCGTTCCATGCGTACGCATGGACCAACAGGGCGACATCCGGTGATGTTCCCCGCTCGCCCCACTACATTGACGGCATGAGCACCGAGGACGCGGTCCGCACCACCTACGTGATCGTCGACGGCGAGAACATCGACGCCACCCTCGGGTCGAGCATCTTCGGCGGCCGGCCGACGCCGGACCAGCGTCCCCGCTGGGACCGGATCATGACGTTCGCTCGGCAGGAGTGGGCGCAGCCCGTCAAGGCGCTGTTCTTCCTCAACGCCTCCAACGGCTCGCTGCCGATGCAGTTCATCCAGGCGCTGACCGCCATGGAGTACCAGGTCATCCCGCTGTCCGGCGAGTCGTACGAGAAGGTCGTCGACATCGGCATCAAGCGCACGCTCGCGGCGATCGCGCTGCGCGAGGGCGACGTGCTGCTCGCGAGCCACGACGGCGACTTCGCGCCCGAGGTCGAGGCGCTCGTCGACGACGAGGACCGTCGGGTGGGGCTCCTCGCGTTCCGCGAGTTCACCAGCGGCGCCCTCGCCTCGCTCACCGCGCGCGGCCTGCAGACGTTCGACCTCGAGTACGACGTCAAGGCGTTCAACGTGCAGCTGCCGCGCCTGCGGATCATCCCGCTCGAGGAGTTCGACCCGCTGCGCTACCTCTGACGCCTTGCGCCCGAGTGGCGCAGGTCACAGGCGCGTAACAGTTACCTAGTACCCGCCCGGTTTTACCTAGTACCTCATGGCCCAGGTGTTTGGGCGCCTGGTAGACAGACCGCGGTCTCGTCCCGGGCAGGGTCCGCGCGCGGTCGTCAACGGCGACGAAGCGTGCGCGAACCCCTGCCCTGGACGGACCTGTCAACCGGTCGTTCCAGAGGTTCACCACATCGAGGTGGTCATGAGGCGTTACATCGTGGCGGGGCTCGTCCTTGCCGTCCTGACGACGTTGCTCGTCGTTCTCTCCGACGCCCTCGGGCTCGACACCGAGGGCGTCGCGCTGCTCGGTGGCGCGCTCGGCGGGGCCCTCGGCCTCGTGCCGGACCGCTCCCCCGCGCAGCGTGCCGGCGCGTTCGTCATCGGCTTCCTGGCCGCGTGGCTGGGCTACGCCCTGCGCGCCGCCGTGTTCCCCGACGCGACGGCTGGCCGCGCGATCGCGGTCCTGATCGTGCTGCTCGTGTGCCTCGCCGTCGGCGCCGCGACCCGCGGCAAGCTGCCGCTGTGGGCGACGCTGCTCGGTGCCGCCGCGATGGCCGGTGCGTACGAGACCACGTACGCCGCCGACCCGACCGCCTTCATCTCCTCGTCGGCCGCCACGGCCACCTCGATCCTCGTCGCCGCCGGTGCGGGCTTCGTCGCCACGTCGCTGCTCGGCCCGCAGGTCGAGCGCGAGCGTGAGCTCGAGCGCGCCCAGGCGCGTCACGTCGAGACGGCCCCCGCGGCCGAGCCGCAGGCCGAGCGCGAGACCGCGAACGCGATGTCCGCCGAGACGCCCGCGACCGGGACGCCGCGCGTCGAGCGGCCCGCCGAGTCTCGTCGGCCCGGCATCGCCCCGTACCTTCCCCTGCAGCCCCGCCCGGAGGCCTGACGTGCGCCGCACCACTCTCACCACCGCCGCCGCCCTCGCCGCGGTCCCCCTGCTCGTCGGGACCTCCGCCGCGCCCGCCCTCGCGGCGGACAGCGGCGACGTCTCGGTGACCAACACCGAGACCGTCCAGGCCCACCTCGACGCGACCGGCTCCCTCAAGGACGCCCGCATCTACGAGCAGCTCGCGCTCAGCGGGCACGGCACGACGACGATCAACAACCCCGTCTCGACGAGCGGCCTGCGCAACCTCGACGGCTTCGGCGGCTACCGCGTCGTCGACGGCAACGTCGTCGCGCAGGTCAGCGTCGACGGCGAGCGACGCCTGCGCTCGGTCAGCGACTACGGCAAGGCCCTGCCGCTGTCGGTGAAGATCACCTACACGCTGGACGGCAAGCCCGTGAAGCCGGGCGCGGTCGTCGGCGAGTCCGGCCTGCTCGAGGTCCACTTCACGGTCACCAACGAGACGGCCAAGCAGCAGTCGGTCACGTACGACGACGGCCACGGCGTCATGAAGACCTCGACGGAGACCACCGTCATCCCGATGATCGGCCAGCTCGTCACCGTGCTGCCCTCGTCGTTCACCGCCGTGCACTCCGACGAGGCCGGCATGGCGGGCGACGGCCGCGGCGGCACGCGCATGACGTTCCAGATGACCCTGTTCCCGCCGATCGGCACCGCGACGGCCGAGTTCGGCTACTCGGCGCAGATCAGCCACGGCGTCGTGCCGTCGGCCTCGCTCACGTCGATGCCGGTCTCGCCGCTCGACTACCCGTCGTTCAAGAAGGGCTCAGCCGCCTACAAGGCCGGCGCCGACAGCGGCATCACGCTCACCTCGGGCGCCGGCACGATCGACGAGAACCTGCTCAAGCTGCACGACGGCGCCGCGCAGCTCCTCGGCGGCCTCCTGCAGCTCAGCGACGGCGCCGACCAGCTGTCCGACGGGCTCAACGACGACGCCAAGCCGGGCTCCGCCCAGCTCGCCGCGGGTCTCAACGA
Organism: Cellulomonas rhizosphaerae; assembly: GCF_003470205.1. Taxonomy (GTDB): domain Bacteria; phylum Actinomycetota; class Actinomycetes; order Actinomycetales; family Cellulomonadaceae; genus Cellulomonas; species Cellulomonas rhizosphaerae. The sequence continues at coordinate 6,716 of NZ_QWKP01000213.1, read as the reverse complement.
CAAGCTCGCGCCCGGAGCGGACAAGATCGCCGACGGCCTGGCCCAGGCGGCTCCGGGCGCCGGTGCCCTCGCCGACGCGCTCGACGACAAGCTGACCCCCGGCGTCGGCAGCCTCGCCTCGGGTCTGAACGAGAAGCTCGCCCCCGGGCTCGCTACCCTCGCCGATGGCCTCAACGACAAGCTCTCGCCCGGAGCGGCGCTGCTCGCGGCCGGTCTCAACGCCAAGGCCAAGCCCGGCGCGGCCGCCCTCGCCGACGGCCTCAACGACAAGCTGTCCCCCGGAGCTGCGCTGCTCGCGGCCGGGCTCAACGCCAAGGCCAAGCCAGGTGCGGCCGCCCTCGCGGCCGGCCTGAACGAGAAGCTCGCTCCCGGTGCGGCCCAGCTGAGCGACGGCCTCAACGCCCAGCTCGCGCCGGGCGCTGCGAACTTGGCCGGCGGCCTCAACACTCAGCTCGCTCCCGGTGCCGCCCAGCTGAGCGACGCGCTGACCACCAAGGTCAAGCCGGGCGCCGCTGCACTGGCGGCCGGTGCCAAGTCGCTCGACGACGGGCTCAACTCCGCGACCGCAGGCGCCCCGGCGCTGCTGGCCGGGCTCGAGCAGGTGTCCGACGGGCTCGACCAGCTCGACGCCGGGCTCGCCAAGCTCAGCTCGACGATCGGCGGCGTGCCGGCCAGCGCGAAGTCGCTGACCGACGGCCTCGGCTCGCTCCGGACGGCGCTCGGCGCGGAGGGCCAGACGGGCACGCTGCGCGATGGCCTCGCCAAGCTCCGGGCAGGCGTGGCGGGTGCGGCGACGAGCTCGACGGGCCTGGGACAGGGCACGAGCGCCAAGGCCGCCAGCATCTCGGCCGAGCTGGCGTCGCTCGAGGCGCTCGCGAAGACGCTGGACACCGACGACGCAGCCACCCTGCGCGCCTCGATCGCCGACCTCCAGAAGGACGCCGACTCGCTGGCCACCTACGGCGCCGGTGTGTCCAGCGTCGCCATGGGGCTCACCGACGCGGACGGCAGCTTCGGATCTCTCGCGGCTGGGCTCACGTCCGTCGCCGGCGGCCTGAAGAGCGCCGACGAAGGTCTCGCGACGCTCCTGACCACCGTCGTCACCAGCGTCCAGGGCGCGGTCGGTGGCGCCAGCGACACGCCCACCGACAAGACGCTGCGCGGCGGCGTCCACGGCCTGCAGGCGGGGTCGGGTCAGCTGACGACCGGCGGCAACTCGCTCGCCGCCGGGCTCTCGGCCCTCGCGACGGGGGCCAAGTCCCTCCACACCGGCGCCGACGCGCTCTCGAGCGGTGTGTCCGACGCCGCAACGGGGTCGGCCACGCTGTCCGGGGGGCTGGCGACCGCCGCCACTGGCGCGACTGCCCTCTCCGACGGTGCGAAGAAGCTCGCCGCGGGTTCGTCTGACCTCAAGGGCGGCATCGACGCCGCAGCTGTCGGGTCGACGACGCTGTCGACCGGCATCTCGGATGCAGCCAAGGGGTCCAACGACCTCAAGGACGGCCTGATCACCGCCGCCGCGGGGTCGACCACGTTGTCTTCCGGCATCAACGACGCGGCGGACGGCTCGGCGGACCTCGCCGACGGCGCCGCTGACGCTGCTGACGGAGCGGGTCTGCTGGCCGACGGCGCGATCGGTGCCGCCGAGGGCTCAGGTCGCCTGTACGACGGGATGCTCCAGGCCACGACCGGTTCCCGCAAGGTCGCCGTGGGCGTCGAGAAGTTGTCGACCGGAGCGACCCAGCTCTCCGACGGACTCGACACCGCCGCGTCCGGCTCCTCCCAGCTGGCCGACGGCATCGCCAAGGCGGCGGACGGCTCGTCGAAGCTCTCCGACGGCGCGGCCAAGGCCGCGGACGGCGCACCGCAGCTTGTCGACGGCTCGCAGCAGCTGTCCGACGAGGGCACCAGCCAGGTGGTCGCCTCGGGCGAGAAGACGGCGCAGTCCTACGGCGCGCAGTACGCCGTGCTGACGGCCGGCGCCGAGCGCGCCGCGACCGAGGGCATGGCCGAGGGCGCTCCTGAGGGCGCGGTCGGCGCCACGGCGTACTCGATCGAGATCGCCGGCGCGGACGGCGAGGGGGCCAGCTCGCTCGGCCGCCTGATCCTCGCGATCGTCCTGTTCGTGGGCGGCGCGGGCATCGCGACGGTCGTCCGGCGCCGCTGGGTCTGACCGGTCTGGACGAGGGGGGCGCGACCTACGGGTCGCGCCCCCTTCGTCGTCCGATCGCTTAAGTTCAACGTTGGTGCCGCTCTGCGCGAGCAACGCTGAACAGCAGCGACCAGCGCGCGTCAGCCCGCGAAGGCGCGGGTGAGCTCGTCGTCGATCGCGAAGGTCACGTGCTCCGCGTGGTCGGTGTCGGCGAGCATCGCCACGCCGTGCGCCGCGAGGGGGATCTCCAGGAACGAGGGCCCCTCCTCCGGGCGCGAGACCCGCCGGGAGTCGGCGCTCGCCACGCCGCGGTCGTCGCGGGCTGCGATCACCAGGAGCGGCCCGGTGTACGTCGAGTTGACCGAGCGCGCGTCGACGCCCTCGAACAGCGACGGCGGGCTCAGGGCGACGACGCCGACGGCGCCGAGCTCCTCGGCCATCGCGGCGACGTACGTCCCGCCCTTGGAGGCACCGACGAGCGCGACCGTGGGCGCGCCCGCCTGGTGCAGCGCATCGACCGCGGACCGCATCGCGGCCTCTCCGGCCTCTCGGCCGGTGTCGGGCCAGGAGAAGGTCGCCACGCGGTAGCCCTCGTCGACCAGGTGCTCGGCCTCGCGCGCCCACTGACACCAGTCCCCGCCGTTCTGAGGCGCGAGGACGACCCCGTGCTCGCCCCCTCCCGATACGGCGACGGCGGTCGTGACCTCACCCGACGCCACCGCCACGGCCTGCGTCCCCGAGGGGAGGCAGGCCGGCGCCTTCACGCTGCGCATCGCGGCCTCGGACGCGGTCGTCGACGAGCTCGCGGACGGCGAGGCGGCCGACGCGTCGACATCCGGCGAAGACGTGCAGCCCGCGAGTGCCCCGACGAGAGCGAGGGCGAGGAGCGGGAGACGAATCGTGGCGGTGTGCATCCGGACTTCCTACCCGCGGGAAAGCGCTTTCCGCCAGATCGTGTCCGGCATCTGGCCGCTAACGGGCGTCGTCGAACCGGTCGAGCACGATCGCGGCGAGGCGCAGGTCCGGCGCGAGCGCGTCGGTGACCACGTCCGCGCCCGCCTCGAGCACGCGGTCGTGGAAGTAGCCGGGCGCCAGGAGGTAGGCGGCGACGACGACCCGGCCGCCCGGGCTGAGCGCAGCACGGGCATCGGTCACCGCGGCGGGCACGGTGGGCGAGGCGCCCGCTCCGTAGCCGATCGTCACCGGGTTCTCGATCGCGTCGGCCAGGCCTGCGGCGACCGCCTCGACCGCGATCGCCGCGGCGGGGTCGGTGGACCCGGCGGCGGCGAGCACGACGGCGTCGTCGGGCTGGAGCCCGACGGCCTCGAGACGGTCGACGAGCATCGCGACGAGCCGCGGGTCGGGACCGAGCGGGGGCGCGGCGGACGCGCCCTCGCGGTCGACGGCCTCGGCGATGTCGACCCGCACGTGGAAGCCCACGGACAGCAGGAGCGGCACGACGACGGCGGTCCCGCCGCCCGCGACGGCGTCCGCGACGACCGCAGCGACCTCCGGGATCTGCACGTCGACGAACGCCTCGCGCACGTCGAGCTCGGGGCGCAGCCGGCGCACGTCGGCCAGGATCGTGCGGATCGCCGCGCGGCCGTCCGTGTTGTCGGTGCCGTGCGAGCAGCCGACGAGGACGGTCACGACTGCGCCGCCAGCTCGAGCCGGTACCCGCGCTTGACCACGGTGCGGATCAGCGCTCGGCTGCCGGTCGCCTCGCGCAGCCGCGCGATCGCCACCTCGGCCGCGTGCGGGTCGCGCGAGTCGCCCGGCAGGACGTCGAGCACACGGTCGCGCAGGACGACCGAGCCGCGCGCGGCCGCGAGGACGCGCAGCACCTCGAGACCGCTCGGGCTCAGCGCGAGCACGTGACCGTCGAGGACCGCGGCACCGCGGTGGACCTGCAGCGGGCCGGCGATCGTGTCGAGCGCCTGCAGCTCGCCGTAGTGGCCGATGATCAGCCGCACGAGCGCGCCGAGGCGGCCGCGGTCCGGCACGAGGGGCTCGATCCCGCGCTCGACGAGCGGCTTGGCCGTAACCGGGCCGACCGCGGCCATGATCACGCCGCCGGCCGAGCACCGGCGCACGATCGCCTCGGTCACGCCCTCGTCGTCGGCCGCAGCGAGCCACGCCGCCGCTCCGGGCGCGGACGTGAAGGCGACCGCGTCGACCTCGCCCGCGGCCACAGCGCGCACGGAGGCGGCGACGACGGCCGGGTCCGGCGGTGGGCCCCAGCGGTAGACGACGAGGCTGCGCACCCGCGCGCCGGCGGCATGGAACGCCTCGTCGAGTCCGTCGGCCCCCGCGCCGTGGTGCTGCACGGCGATGTCGACCCCGGCGACGCCCTCGTCGAGCAGCACCTCCGCGATCTCGGCGCTCGTCTCGGACTCGGCGACCCAGTCGGCCGTCAGGCCCGCCGCCTGGATCGCGCCACGCGCCTTTGGCCCGCGCGCGACGATGCGGGTGCCGCGCAGCATGTCGATGAGCGGCTCGGCGAGGCCCGCGGCGTCGGCGGCCTCGATCCAGCCGCGGAAGCCGATCCCGGTGGTGACCACGACCGTGTCCGGCGGGTCGGCGAGCAGCGAGCGCGTGCCGGCGAGCAGGGTCGCGTCGTCGATGTGCGGGACCATGCCGAGCGCGGGGGCGTGCCGGACGGTCGCGCCGCGACGGGTGAGCGCGGCGGACAGCTCCGCGGATCGCCTGTCGGCGGTCACGAGCACGACGCACCCGGCGAGGGTCTGGTCGATGGGCTCGTTCACGTGGTCATTGTGTCGTGCTTGTGAGCACCCGGGGCGACCTGGGCGATCACGGCCTCGTCCCCCAACAGCCCGGGCGCGGCGACCGCTCCCAAGACGATGACCGCCGGCGCACGCACGCCCGCGGCGGCGGCCACCCCGACGACCGACGCGAGCGTCGCACGCGTCACCCGCTGCGTCTCCAACGTGCCGCTCTCGACGATCGCGACGGGCGTCGCGGGGTCCGCCCCGAACGCGAGCGCACCCTCGGCCAGCGCGCCGAGCACGGCGACGCCCATGAGCACCACGACCGTGCAGCTCGCGTCCCGCAGCCCGACAAGCCCCGCCGACGACCAGCCGTCGTGCCCGTTCATCACGTGCACGGCCCCGACCACCCCGCGGTGCGTGAGCGGGATCCCCGCGGCGGCGGGCGCGGCGAACGCGCTGCTCACGCCCGGGATGACCTCGACGCGCACACCGGCCTCGCGACACGCGAGCACCTCCTCGCCGCCGCGGCCGTAGACGAACGGGTCGCCGCCCTTGAGCCGCACCACGGCACGCCCGCGCTGTGCCTGCTCGACCAGGATGCGGCCGATCTCGTGCTGCGGGACCGGGTGGTTGCCGGGGGTCTTGCCCACGTCGATGATCTCCACGTCCGGGGCGAGCTCGTCGAGCACATCGACCGGTCCGAGGCGGTCGACGACCACCACGTCGGCCGAGGCGAGCGCGCGGCGTCCCGCGAGCGTGAGCAGGCCGAGGTCGCCGGGGCCGCCGCCGACGAGCACGACGTGGCCGTCGGCCGCGCTGCGCGGCCGGTGCGAGCGCAGGTCGACGTGGCCCTCGCGCAGGTGCGCGGCGATGGCGTCGCGCACTACGGTGGTGCGGCGCGGGTCGGGCGCGCCGGCGGACACGACGCCGACGAGCACGTCGCCGCTGCGCGTCGTCGCGGGCGTGCGGGCCGACCCGGCGGCCGCGTAACCGGCGTCGACGCAGAAGATCCGGCGCTCGTGCGCCCAGCCCACCACCGCTGCATCGGTCGCGCGGTCCCCCGTGGCGGTCTGCACGAGCCAGGCGCCCTCGAGGTCGGCGTCCGTGACCTCGTGGGCCAGCCACTCCACCGCGCCCCAGCGGTGCAGGTCACGCAGGGGCTCGCACACCGCGGGCGCGACGACGACGACCGCGGCCGCGTCGGCCAGCAGGCCCTGCACGCGTCGCGCGGCGACCGGTCCCCCGCCGACGACGACCACGCGTCGCCCCGCCAGGTCCACCCCGAGCATCGTCGTCATGCCGGCACCCCGATCTCCACGACCCCGTCGACGACCCGGACGGGCCAGGTGCGCAGGTCGGCGGGCAGCCCGCGGGCGGGAGTCTTGCCGACCTGCTCGAGGCAGCGGCCCGTGCGCAGGTCGAACACCTGCTTGTGCATGGGCGAGGCGACCGTCGGCACCTCCTCGCCGTCCACCGAGCGGGAACCGACGATGCCCCGGGCCAGCACGTACGCGTCGCTGAACGGGTCGTGCTGCTGGATCGCCAGCACGGTGTCGTCGGCCAGCCGGAACACCGCGACCTGCTCGCCGTCCAGCAGCGCCGCGGCGCCGCGCTCGCGCGCGAGGTCCTCGAGGCGGCACACGGCCGTCCACACGGCAGTCGTCGTGTCGTCGAGGATCGTCATGACCGCACCTCCAAGGTGGTTCCGGCGACGAGCACGGGCTCGCCGCGCAGGGCTGCGTCGCGCTCGTCGGCCGTCGCGGGCCGGGCCTGGCCGCGCTCGGGGACGTAGGCGAGGGACGGGTCGGCGACGTCGGGAGCGTTGACGAACGACG
>NZ_QWKP01000212.1 GCF_003470205.1 Cellulomonas rhizosphaerae | reverse complement strand
GCGAGCTGGTCGACGGTCAGCGCCGGCCGCAGGTCGACCTCGACCACGCACCGCCCGGCGGCCAGGCCGGAGCGGATGGGTGCGCCGATCGCGTATACCGGCCCGCCCTCGATGCCCGCCCGCGTCACCATGGCGTCGCCGCGCGACGACGAGCCGCCGATGCTCAGCGCGACGTTCTTCAGGGGCACCCCGGCGAACCGATCCGCGAAGGTCGACGACCACCCCACTCGCACGCCGACGTTGGCCGCCTCGAGCGGACGCACGGCGACGCCCCGGTCGACGAACGGCTCGACCCAGCCGCCGTCCGATCCCAGCCGCGGCCACGACGCACCCCCGAGCGCGAACACGACCACGTCGGCGGCGACGTCGGTCGAGACTCCGTCGGCATCGGAGAAGCGGAGCGAGCCGTCGTCGGCCCATCCGGTCCATCGCTGCCGTCGGTGCAGGGTCACGCCCAGTTCGCCGAGGCGGCCCAACCAGGCCCGGACCAGCGGCGTCGCACGGAAGGACTGCGGGAAGACCCGCCCGCTGGACCCGACGAACGTCGGCTCGCCGAGATCGGCGCACCATGCTCGCAATTCACTCGAGGTGAATACTGAGAGCGCCGGCGCGAGCCGGTCCGCCGACGACCCGTAGCGGGCGAGGAAGGGCGCGAGGTCCTCGCTGTGCGTGATGTTCATGCCGCCGTGGCCGGCCAGGAGGAACTTGCGCGGGACCGACGGCATGCGGTCGTAGACCGTCACCGTCACACCCGCCCGCGCGAGCACCTCGGCCGCGATCAGCCCGGCAGGCCCGCCACCGACGACAGTCGCCGTGCTCATCGGATTTGCTCGCGAGGCCCGGCGACATTCATCAGCATCGAGCGAACGTAACGGACGGTTGGCGAGTCGCGGAACCGGGCGACCTTTCCGTGATTGACCCGTGCATCAGTGCCACATACCGTGGATGCGCGGCGTGCACTAGCCCGTCGAAGTGAGCCCGGCAGCCCTCCGGACGGTGGGTGAGCCGGGCATCGCGCTGTCTACGACCGTGCAGTGTCGACCTCGCGCACCACCGTGCCCGCGACCGCCAGTCGCCACCGTCCTCCGCGGCGCCACGCCCAGGCCACCGCGTCGGGAATCCAGAGCAACGGATCGCCATGGCGGTGCTGGTGCTCGTACCGAACGCCCGCAGGGCCGAGCTCTTGGAAGAGCCAGCGGCGGTCGTGCACGAGCAGCGAGTCGTCCTGGTCGAAGACCATCAGGCGCGCATCAGCACGCCGCGCATCGCGAGCGGCGGCCCTGACGCAGACCTCACGAGCGCCCAGCTCGTCGCGCAGGATCGGCGCCCGGTACACGGTCGCGGCCACCTGTGAGCGAGTGATCGTGGCAATCACCGCTGCCCGGGTGATATCCGACTCCTTGGCGAAGTGGATGCTCCGCTGGCCGGACCGCAGGTGCGAACGCATCGCTCTGCGCAGTGCTGCGACATCGCGGGACAGCACCGATGCCGCGACCAGGAGGTAGTCGCGGCCTTTCGACTCGTCGAGAAAGACGTGGCTCGTCATGAGATCGCGTCCACCGCGCCAGCCTGGCATCTCGAGCCGCGTGACCACTCGAGCGATCCACAGCAGAGCCGATCACACCTCGAACACGTACCCCATCCCGGGCTGCGTGATGATGTGCCGCGGGTGCGCGGGGTCGGCCTCGAGCTTGCGGCGCAGCAGCGCGGAGTAGACCCGCAGGTAGTGCGTCTCGTCGGAGTACCCCGGTCCCCACACCTCCTGCAGCAGCTGGCGTCGGCCCACCAGGCGCCCGCGATTGCGCACGAGCACCTCGAGCATCGACCACTCGGTCGGGCTGAGCCGCACCTCGACGCCGTCGCGCAGGACCCGGCGGCGGGCCAGGTCCACGGAGAGGTCGCCGGCCTCGACGACGGCCTCGTCGACCTCGGCGGGGACGGCGGCGCGGCGGACGGCCGCGCGTAGGCGCGCGAGCAGCTCGTTCATCGCGAACGGCTTGGTCACGTAGTCGTCGGCGCCCGCGTCGAGCGCGTCGACCTTGTCCTCGCCGTGCTGCCGCGCGGACAGCACGACGATGGGCACGCGGGTCCAGCCGCGCAGGGCGGTGATGACGTCGAGGCCGCTCATGTCGGGCAGGCCCAGGTCGAGGAGCACGACGTCGGGCAGGCGGGACGCGGCCGACGAGAGCGCGGAGGCGCCGTCGGCCGCGGTCGCCACGTCCCACCCCGAGGCCCGCAACGTGATGGCCAGCGCGTGCGCGAGCCCGGGTTCGTCGTCGACCACGAGGATCCGGTTGCCGGGCACCCCCGTCATGACGCCGCCAGCGGGACGGTGACGAGCATGGTCAGGCCGCCGCCCGGGGTGTCCTCGGCCGCGACCTCGGCGCCGACGGCCGTCGCGAGGCCCTCCGCCACCGCGAGGCCGAGCCCGAGCCCGTTGCCCGTGGTGTCGCCGAGACGCTGGAACGCGTCGAACATGTGCCCCTTGAGCTCGTCCGGGATGCCGGGACCGTCGTCGACCACGCGCACGACGATCCCACGCCCGACGACCGCCGCGCTGACCACCACGGGACGCCCGGCCGGCGCGTGCCGCACGGCGTTGGACACGAGGTTGGCCAGGACCCGCTCGAGCAGGCCGGGGTCGGTCAGCACGAGCGGCAGGTCCTCCGGCACGTCGAGCACGACGAGCGGGTAGCCCTCCACCGCGAACGGCACGACCTCCTCGAGGCTCGTCGCGCGCAGCACGGGCCGGACGCTGCCGGTCTGCAGGCGGGACAGGTCGAGCAGGTTGTCGATGAGCCGCTCGAGCCGGGCGGTGGAGTCCGCGAGCGTGCCGACGAGCACGGCGCGGTCGGACTCCGAGAGGTCGAGGCCCAGCCCGTCGACCGACGCGCGGATCGTGGCCAGCGGCGTGCGCAGGTCGTGCGAGACCGCGGCGAGCAGGGCCGTGCGCGTCGCGTCGGCCTCGCCGAGGATGCGCGCCTGCTCGGCCTGTGCGCGCAGCCGGTCGTGCTCGAGCACCACGCCGAGCTGCGACGCGAAGGCCTCGAGCACGCGCCGATCGCTGGCGGGGAGCACCCGACCGGTCAGTGCGAGCACGCGGTCGTCGTCGACGACCAGCACGGCCTGCGCGCCGTCGGGCGTCACGGCGGGGTCGTTGCCGTCGGCCGCCAGGACGTCCCACGACGAGCCTCGTCGGGCCAGCAGGGCGACGGCCTCGAGCGTGAACGTCTCGCGCAGCCGCGCGACGAGCGCCGCGGCGGTGTCCTCGCCCGAGAGCACCGAGCGCGACGCGGCCGCGAGCGCGGAGGCCTCGGCGCGGGCCCGGAACGCCTCGGCCGTTCGTCGGGCGGCGAGGTCGACGACCGACGCGACGCCTGCCGCCACCAGGACGAACACCGTCAGGGCCAGCGCGTTCTCCGGCTCGGCGATGGTCAGGTGGCCCGTCGGGATCGTGAAGAACCAGTTGAGCAAGACGAACCCGATCACGGCGCTGACGATCGCGGGCCACAGCCCGCCGATGAGTGCGACCAGCACGGTCAGGGCGAGGAAGAGCATGAGCTCGGTCGGCAGGCTGACCACGTCGCGCATCGCGCTGAGCACGAGCGTCAGCAGCACGGGCCCGACGAGCGCCGCGACCCATCCGCCCAGGCGGCGCGGACCCGAGAGCGCCGAGCCGCGTCCCGGAAGCGCACGGCCCGACCGCGCCCGCTCGTGGGTGACGAGGTGGACGTCGATGACCCCCGCGAGCCGGGCGATCTCGGTGCCGTTGCTCTCGCGCAGCGCCTCGCGCCAGCGGCTGCGGCGGGACACCCCGACGACGATCATCGTGGCGTTGACCCCGCGCGCGAAGTCGACCACCCCGCTCGCGACGTCCTCCCCGACGACCGTGTGGAACGTCCCCCCGAGCGACTCGACGAGTCGGCGCTGCTCGGCGATCCGGGCAGGCGGCGCGCTCGGCAGCCCGTCGGTGGCCAGGACGTGCACCGCCACCAGCTCGGACCCGGCGGCCCGCTGCGCGATGCGGGCGCCGCGGCGCAGCAGGGTGTCGCCCTCGGGCCCGCCCGTGACGGCCACGACGACGCGCTCGCGGGCCGGCCACGGCGAGGAGATGCTGTGGTCGCGGCGGTAGCTCGCGAGCGCGTCGTCGACCCGGTCCGCGAGCCATAGCAGCGCGAGCTCGCGCAGCGCGGTGAGGTTCCCGACGCGGAAGTACTGCGTCAGCGAGGCGTCGATCTGCTCGGCCCGGTAGACGTTGCCGTGCGCGAGCCGGCGGCGCAGCGCCTCGGGCGGCAGGTCGACGAGCTGGATCTGGTCGGCGTCGCGCACCACGTGGTCCGGGACCGTCTCGCGCTGCTTGACGCCCGTGATGGCCTCGACGTCGTCGTTGAGCGACTCGAGGTGCTGGACGTTGACCGTGGTGACGACGTCGATGCCCGCATCGAGCAGGTCGTGCACGTCCTGCCAGCGCTTGGCGTGCCGGCTCCCGGGGACGTTGGTGTGCGCGAGCTCGTCGACCATCACGACCTGCGGCGACCGGGCCAGGACCGCCTCGACGTCGAGCTCGGTGAACTCGGAGTCGCGGTGCACGAGCACGCGCCGGGGCAGCACCTCGAGGCCCTCGAGCTGCGCGGCGGTGGCGAGCCGCCCGTGCGACTCGACGAGCCCCACCACCACGTCCGTTCCGCGGGACAGGCGGCGGTGGGCCTCGTCGAGCATCGCGTACGTCTTGCCGACGCCGGGCGCGGCACCGAGGTAGACCGTGAGGCGACCTCGGCGCGGGGTGCTCTCGTCGGGCGTCACGAGTCCAGTGTCTGCAGTGCGAGGTTCAGTCGCAGCACATCGACCCGCGGCTCGCCGAGGACACCGAGATCCCGGCCCAGCGTGAGGTTCTCGACGAGGGCCGCCACATCGAGGGCGGGGACCCCGCGCTCGCGGGCCACGCGCGCCACCTGCAGCTGCGCGTACGCGGGCGAGATGTCGGGGTCGAGCCCGGAGCCCGACGCGGTGACCGCGTCGACCGGTACCGCCGAGGGGTCCACGCCCTCGGCCGCGGCCACGTCCGCGCGCCGCTGCGTCACGGTCGCGAGCAGGTCCGCGTTGAGCGGGCCGAGGTTGGAGCCCGCCGATGCGAGCGTGTCGTAGCCGTCGCCCGCCGCGGACGGCCGCGGGTGGAACCACTGCGGCCCGTCGAACTGCTGCCCGATGAGCACCGACCCGATGGCCTCGTCGGCGCTCGTCACGCGCTCGCCGCTCGAGGAGACCAGCGAGCCGTTCGCCTGCCAGCGCATGGTCAGCTGGGCGACGCCCGTGACGGCCAGCGGGTAGACGACGCCGAGCAGGACGGTGAGCACGAGCAGCACGCGCAGCCCGGCCCAGGAGTGACGGGCGAAGGAGAGGGTGTCGGCACCGGGGGTGCGGCGGTCGGTCATCAGGAGATCCCTAGGGCAGTGACGATGAGGTCGATGAGCTTGATCCCGACGAACGGCGCGATCACGCCGCCCAGCCCGTAGACCAGCAGGTTGCGGCGCAGCAGGGCCGAGGCCGACGACGGCCGGTACCGGACCCCCCGCAGCGCCAGGGGCAGCAGCCCGACGATGACCAGCGCGTTGAAGACGACGGCCGAGAGGATCGCCGACTCGGGGCTGGTCAGGTGCATGACGTTGAGGACGCCCAGCTGCGGGAACGCCACGACGAACATGGCCGGCAGGATCGCGAAATACTTCGCGACGTCGTTCGCGACCGAGAAGGTGGTCAGCGCCCCGCGCGTGATGAGCAGCTGCTTGCCGATCTCGACGATCTCGAGCAGCTTCGTCGGGTTCGAGTCGAGGTCGACCATGTTGCCGGCCTCCTTCGCGGCCGTCGTCCCGGTGTTCATCGCGACGCCGACGTCCGCCTGCGCGAGCGCGGGCGCGTCGTTGGTGCCGTCGCCGGCCATCGCGACCAGCCGGCCGCCCTCCTGCTCGCGGCGGATCAGGGCGAGCTTGTCCTCGGGCGTGGCCTCGGCGAGCACGTCGTCGACCCCGGCCTCCGCGCCGATCGCGCGGGCCGTCAGGGGGTTGTCGCCCGTGACCATGACCGTGCGGATGCCCATCGCCCGCAGCGCGTCGAACCGCTCGCGCATGCCGTCCTTGACGACGTCCTTGAGGTGGATGACCCCCAGCACGCGGGCCGGCTCGTCGCCGAGCTGCTCGGCCACGACCAGCGGCGTGCCACCGGAGGCCGAGATCGCGTCGACCGTCGCGGCGACGTCGTCGCCCGCGTGGCCGCCGGTCGAGCGCACCCACTGGGTCACGGCCGCGGCCGCGCCCTTGCGCACGATCCTGGTGGGATGCCCACCGGGCGCCGGCAGGTCGACCCCGCTCATCCGCGTCCGGGCCGCGAACGGCACGAGCTCCGCGCCGACCAGGTCGTGCCGCTCGCGCAGCGCGAACCGCTCCTTGACGAGCACGAGCACCGACCGGCCCTCGGGCGTCTCGTCGGCCATCGAGGACAGCTGCGCGGCATCCGCGAGCGCCTCCGCGTCGACGCCGGCCGCGGGCAGCAGGTCGGCCGCCTGGCGGTTGCCGAGCGTGATCGTGCCCGTCTTGTCGAGCAGCAGCACGTCTACGTCGCCGGCGGCCTCGACCGCACGGCCGGACATCGCCAGGACGTTGCGCCGCACCAGGCGGTCCATGCCGGCGATGCCGATCGCAGACAGCAGCGCGTCGATCGTCGTCGGGATCAGGCACACCAGCAGCGCCACGAGCACGACCAGCGTCTGGGGCGCCCCGGAGTAGACCGCGAACGGCTGCAGGGTCACCACGGCCAGCAGGAACACGATGGTCAGCGACGTGAGCAGCACGTTCAGCGCGACCTCGTTGGGCGTCTTCTGCCGCTCGGACCCCTCGACGAGCGCGATCATCCGGTCGACGAACGTGTGCCCGGCCGGCGCGGTGATCCGCACGACGATCCGGTCGCTGAGCACGACCGTGCCGCCCGTGACCGCCGAGCGGTCGCCGCCGGACTCACGGATGACCGGCGCGGACTCGCCCGTGATCGCGGACTCGTCGACGCTCGCGACGCCCTCGATCACGTCGCCGTCGCCCGGGATGGTCTCCCCCGCGACGACGATGACGACGTCGCCGACGGCCAGCGTCGAGGATGCGACCTGCACGGTGTCGTCGCCGCCGACGACCTTGCGCGCGGTCGTCTCGCGCTGGGTCGCCCGCAGCGACGCGGCCTGCGCCTTGCCGCGGCCTTCGGCCACCGACTCGGCGAGCGTCGCGAACACGACGGTCAGCCACAGCCAGACGGTGATCGACCACGCGAAGGCGCTCGGAGCGGCGACCGCGAGGACCGTGGTGAACGCGGCCCCGACCTCGACGACGAACATGACGGGCGAGTCCCACAGCGCTCGCGGGTCGAGCCCGCGCAGCGCACCGGGCACAGCCGCGGCCAGCTGCCGGACGGACAGGGTGGTGGGTGCGGCCTCGACGACGTGCGGCTGGACGGCGGGCGGCTTGACGAGCGTGCTCATGACAGGGACTCCACGACGGGACCGAGGGACAGGACCGGCACGAAGGTGAGGCCGACGACCACGAGGGTCACGGTCACCAGCAGGCCGACGAACAGCGGGGTGTGGGTGGGCAGGGTGCCGGCACCCTCGGGCACGCGCTTCTGGCTCGCGAACCGGCCGGCCAGGGCCAGCACGAGCGCGATGGGGACGAACCGGCCGACGAGCATCGCCAGGCCGAGCAGCGTGTTGTAGAACGGCGTCCCCGAGGTCAGCCCGCCGAACGCGGAGCCGTTGTTGTTCCCCGCCGAGGCGAACGCGTAGACGATCTCGGTCAGGCCGTGCGGACCGCCCTGCAGCTGGCCGGCCAGGCCCGCGGGCGTGACGACGGCGATCGCCGAGCCGATCAGCACGACGGCCGGCATGGTCAGCACGGCGAGGGCGACGAGCGTGATCTCGCGCTGCCCGATCTTCTTGCCCAGGTACTCGGGAGTGCGCCCCACCATGAGCCCGGCGAGGAACACCGCGACGACGATCAGCACGACCATCCCGTACAGCCCGCTGCCGACGCCGCCGGGCGAGACCTCGCCGAGCAGCATCCCGACGAGAGCCACGCCGCCGCCCTGGGCGGTCAGCGAGTCGTGCATCGAGTTCACGGCCCCGGTCGAGGTCATCGTCGTCGACGCCGCGAACAGTGCCGACGCGGCCTCCCCGAACCGCACCTCCTTGCCCTCCATCGCGCCTCCCGCGGCCGTGGGGACCAGGCCCGGCCCGGCCATCTCGGCCCAGGTCAGCAGGCCGACGGCCGCGATCCACAGCGTCGACATCGCGGCGAGGATCGACCAGCCCTGGCGGCGGTCGCCGACCATCTGGCCGAACATGCGCGGCATGCTGAACGGGATCACCAGCAGCAGGACCACCTCGAGCGCGTTGGTCCACGGCGTCGGGTTCTCGAACGGGTGCGCGGAGTTCGCGTTGAAGAACCCGCCACCGTTGGTGCCGAGCTCCTTGATCGCCTCCTGCGAGGCCACCGGCCCGCCGAGGACCGACTGCGTCTGACCCGCGAGCGTGGTGATCTCGGTGTGCGCGTGCAGGTTCTGGATGACCCCACCGGCGACGAGCACGACGGCGACGACGAACGCGAGCGGCAGCAGCACGCGCACGGTCGAGCGGACCAGGTCCGCCCAGAAGTTGCCGACCCGACCATCGGTCCCGGACCGCGAGACCCCCCGGGCCAGCGCGGACACGACGGCGATCCCGACGGCCGCCGAGAGGAAGTTCTGCACCGCGAAGCCGGCCATCTGCAGCAGGTGGCCCGCGGCCGCCTCGCCGGAGAACCACTGCCAGTTGGTGTTCGTGACGAACGAGACGGCAGCGTTCCACGAGCCCGCGGGGTCCATGGGCGACATCCCGATGTCGAGCGGCAGCTTGTCCTGCAGCCGCGCGAGGCCGAACAGCACGAGCACCGACGCGAGCGAGAAGCCCAGCACCGAGAGCAGGTAGGTGCTCCAGCGCTGCTCGGCGTCGGGGTCGACGCGCATCGCCCGGTAGCCCAGGCGCTCGACGCGCAGGTGCTTCGTCGCGGTCATCGTCCGGAACAGGTGGTCACCCAGGGGCTTGTGCGCGGCGGCGAGGACCAGGACGACGATCCCGATCTGCCCCACCGCGATCCACGTCGCGCTCATCGGACCTTGTCCGAGCGCAGGAGCTGGGCCACGAGGTAGACGAGCAGCGCGCCGGCGATCACGAGGCCGGCCCAGTCGAAGCCGGTCATGAGCGGTCCGCCCGACGGGCGAGCAGCGCGAGGGCGGTGAAGAACACCACGGTCAGCGCGAGGAAGGCCAGATCGGCCATGAGGGTCACAGCGCTTTCGACGACGGGCGGGGCGGACCCCGGCGGCCGCTGAGCTCGTGGCCGCAGTCGCAGGTCTACGCCGCGGATCGGGCCGCTTTGGCCGCGTTGACGGGACCTTGACGGTGCCGCGGCCGGTCTTGCCGGAACCTTGTCGCTCCCGGGCGGGTACACGGCGCCGCGTCGCGGTGCTCCTGGCGGACCAGGTGTGCCCGGCGCTCAGCGCGTCGTCGACGTCGTCCCGCTCATCCACGTGACGACGTCGACGACGCGCAGATCGGTGACGAGCTCGGACAGGCCTGCCGCGGCCCGCAGTTCGGTCGCGCGATGCGCGAGTGCCCGGTCATCGGCCCGGAGCGCACCGCGCATCGCGTGCCAGTACCCGCGGGCATCCTTCAGCCCGAACTCCTTCTTCACCACGGAGTCGTAGATCGGGACGAGCCGAGGGCGCTTGCGCGCGATGAGCTTGCTCGCCTTCGTCGGCCCCATGCCGGGCAGCTCTCGCAGCAGGTTCCACAGCCTGACCGTGGCAGATCCAGGGCCGATCAGGTCGTCGTCAGCATCAACGAGGTCGCGTTCGGCGGGGATGTCGCTGAGAAGCGCACGAATCTCCGGCGCGAGCTCCCCGAGGATCGCGATCGAGGCCTTCGCGGGCACGTCGACCGAGAGCGTCGAGACGGCCACGATGTCCACGGCGTCGACCCTGTCGAGAGTCTCGGGCGTGCTCCACGGGCGCCCGAGGTCCTCGAACGACGCCCCGGTGTAGGGCGTCTCGAAGTACGTCGTGAGCAGCCCCACTGCCTCGACCTCGCGCCCCGGGCCGAGCACGGGAGGGAGCACCAGCACGGGGAGTCTCTTCGCCATGGTCGTCACGATCGCAGGCTGTGCCACGTCGCCGCGGCGAAACAGGGAGAGATCACCCGTGGTGCCACAACGCGAGCTCCAGGATGCTCGCGTCCGCCGGTGTCCGCAGCCGACCGACGACGAACGTCCCACCGTCCCGCAGGTTCACCACGATCGGCGAGAAGGACAGCGCAGCGATCTCGGCGCACCCCTCGCCGACGAGCACCGAGGGCTCTCCCTCGTGCAGCCGGGCGATCCGGGCGGTCGTGACGACGGCGAACAGGTCGCCCCGCGTCGTCTCGTCGGCCAGCATGGCGAGGCCCAAGACTTCCTCGCCGCCGGCCAGATGCGGCTCGCATGCATCGAGCAAGGACTGAACGCGCGCGAACTCGATCCCAGCGCCCACCGCAACCGGGGGAACACCGGAGGGTGGTGGCCACAGGTCCACAGCGGGCGCCGTCAGCGCGAGTCCTCGGATGCTGGCATCGAGGCGGTCCATGGCCCGACCTTTCCCTACGGCACCCACACCTCGGCGTTCGCGAGAATCACTACAGCAGGCGTTCGCTGATCAGCATGTTCAGCCCCCGCACGTCGACACCGGAGGCGAAGTTGAACTTGACCCGCCCGAGCCCGCTGAACCAGAGCTCGAGCTCGGAGTCGCGGTCCCAGGTTCCCGCCGTCTCGACCGAGAAGGCCTGGATCTTGGAGTACGGGAGCGAGCTGTAGTCCTTCTTCTTCCCGGTGAGGCCCTGCACGTTGAGGGCGACGATGCGCCGGGTCGTGAACGACACCGAGTCGCGGATGCCCTTGAAGGCGAGCAGCACCTGCTCGTCCGGGAGCAGGATGCCCGTCAGCTCGGTGTACGCCTCCTGGACGTCCCAGGGGGACAGCTTGGTGAACGAGGCGGTGTCGAAGTCGATCATGTGTTCCTCCGAGCGGTAGTCGTCGGGACGAGCCTGTCAGGCCGGCGAGGCACAAGCGACCTTCTGAGGCAGCGTTCAGACGGGTCGTGCGGCGGCATGCGCCAGACACGTCGTCGCGGTCGGACGCGCTTCGAGGCGTGCCTCGTCGATGGGCTCGCCCCCGACCGCGCAGATGCCGTACGTGCCCGCCGCGAGCCGCCCCTCGGCCGCGTCGATCTCGGCGAACCGCTTGGCGACGTCGGCCGCGAGCGCGTCGACCTGCGCGCGCTCGAACGCGATCGTGGCCCCCTCGGGGTCGTGCTCGTCGTCGACGTTGGAGTCGCGGGCCGCGTCGACGAGGTCAGTCTTGCTGGCCCGGAGCCCGGCCAACCGCTCCAGCGCCTCTGCGCGCAGCTCCCCGAGCCGCGCTCGCGGGTCCACGCTCAGCCGCGCGCGAGCGCGAGCACGGTCTCGATCGTGTCCGCCTCGGCCGCCGACTTGTCGTCGCGGTAGCGCAGCACGCGCGCGAACCGCAGGGCCACGCCGCCCGGATAGCGCGTCGAGCGCTGCAGCCCGTCGAACGCGACCTCCACCACCTGCTCTGGCCGCAGCCGCGCCTCCCACTCCGTGCGCGAGACCTCGAGCTCGAGGAACCGCTCGGTCTGCCACGCGAGCATCTCGTCGGTCATCCCCTTGAACGTCTTCCGGGCACCGCGATCACGAACGCTCGTCACGGTCGCGCCGCTTCCTCTACCAGGCGCAGGAGACCGATCGCATGGCTCAAGGCATGCCACGCAGGACCGGCGGAGTTCTCGATGAGAAAGCCTCGAGCCTCTGCAAGGTCGTCGCTGATCTGTCCGACCGTGAGGTCGCCCGGCTCTTGCGAGAGGTCGAATGACGCCTCGACCGGAAGGTGCCAGTAGTGGTCATGTTCGACCACCACGTCGGGTCCGTGCTCGGCTTCGAAAGCATCGAGGGCGAGTCCAAGCACTGCCCGAAGTTCTGCGATCCCTAGAGCGTCGTATGGCACCTGCCGAGCCTCGCAGGCCTCGTCACGTTCCGGCCGACAACGCGCGGACCGTGTCGATCGTGTCCGCCTGGGCCGCGGTCTTGTCGTCGCGGTAGCGCAGCACGCGCGCGAAGCGGAGTGCCACGCCGCCCGGGTAGCGCGAGGAGCGCTGCAGGCCGTCGAACGCGATCTCGACGACCTGCTCGGGGTGCAGCTGCACGACGTAGCCGTCGGTCGGCCCCGCGGCGAGTTCGGTGAACCGCTCGGTCTGCCACGCGAGCATCTCGTCGGTCATGCCCTTGAAGGTCTTGCCGAGCATCACGAAACCGTCGGCCGACCGCGCACCGAGGTGGATGTTCGACAAGAAGCCGCGCCGCCTCCCCGAGCCCCACTCGACCGCGAGGACGACCAGGTCGAGCGTGTGCCGGGGCTTGACCTTGACCCACGCGGCGCCGCGCCGCCCGGCCTCGTAGGGGGCGTCGACCGCCTTGACGACGACGCCCTCCTGGCCGGCGCCGACGACCTCGTCGAACCGGGCCCGCGCCGCGGTGGGGTCGGCCGTGACGAGCCGCTCGACGGCATAGGCTCCCGCGACGGCGTCGAGCGCCTCGAGCCGCTCGAGCAGGGGTGCGTCGAGCAGGTCGCGACCGTCGACGTGCAGGCAGTCGAAGAAGAACGGGGTCAGGACGACGGCCGCGTCGGCCTCGCGGGTCGCGGTCCGGGACGCCGTCTCCTGGAACGGTCGCGGCCGGCCGTCGGCGCCGACCGCGAGCGCCTCGCCGTCGAGCACCAGGTCGGTCGCGGCGAACCCGCGCGTGATCGCGACGATCTCCGGCACTCGCGCGGTGATGTCGTCGAGGCTGCGCGTGTAGACGTGCACGTCGTCGCCGCGGCGGTGGACCTGGATCCGGATGCCGTCGAGCTTGGTGTCGACGACGACCTGCCCGGAGCCGAGCTGCTCGAGCGCGGCGGGGACATCGGGGGCCGACGAGGCGAGCATCGGCCGCACCGGCCTCCCGACGACGAGGCCGAACCCCGCGAGCGCCTCGGCGGCGGCCTCGGGGGACGCCGCACCCAGCGCGGCCACAGCCACCGGCTCGGTCGCGCCCGCGAGCATCGCGGCCCGCCGCACCGCCGGCGCCGGCACGCCCGAGGCCTCGGCGACCGCGTCGAGCAGCAGCGCGTCGAGCGCCCCCTGCCGCAGCTCGCCGGTCACCAGTCCACGCAGCAGCTGCTGCTCGTCAGCGGTCGCTGCCGCGAACAGCGTGGCCGCCGCGGCGGACCGGGCCGTCGATGACCCCGGTCCCTCGAGGTCGGCCATGCGCTCGAACACGGCATCGACCTCCGCGACGGTGAGCGAGGCCTCGGCCGCGGGTGATGGCAGCGTGGCGAGCGACCGCCACCCCAGGCCGGTGCGCCGCTGCCTCAGCTCCCCACCGAGGTAGCGCGCGACGACCTCGACGTCAGCGGGATCGGTGCGGCGCAGCAGGTCGACGAGCAGCGCTCGCTTGGCCAGCCGCGACCTGGTGGCAGCGAGCGCGGTGGAGGTGGCGGCGACGTCGGCGAGGAGCACCCCCGCATCGTCGCGCGCCCCACCCACACGCGCCCGCCGGCGGATCGCTCACCGAGCGCGGGTAGCGCGGCGCGAGCGCGCGTCGCGTGCGGCCCGCGCCGGCGCCGCGCGACGCGCGCTCGGCGAGATGGGGTCGAGGCCGAGGGCGGTGAGGACGCGGTCCCGCGCATCCGCGCGGTCGCGCACGGCGAGGTCCAGCACGACGCGTCCCGGGCGCTCGCTCATCACCAGCACGCGGTCCGCGAGCAGCAGCGCCTCGTCCACGTCGTGCGTCACGAGGACCACGGCGCCCGACGGGCCCGCGAGTGCCAGCGACGCCAGCCAGGCGTTCATCCGCCGTCGGGTCAGCGCGTCGAGCGCCCCGAAGGGCTCGTCGAGCAGGAGCACGGGCCGCCCGGGCAGGCACGTGCGGGCCAGGGCGAGGCGCTGCCGCATCCCGCCGGACAGCTCGTGCGGCCACGCTCGCTCGAAGCCGCCGAGCCCGAACTCCTCGAGCAGTGCCCGAGCCCGGGCGTCAGAGGCGGCGCGGTCGAGCCCCGCGATCCGCGCGCCGACCAGCGCGTTCGGCAGCGCGCGCCGCCAGGGCAGCAGGCTGTCGCCCTGCGGCATCCAGGCGGTGGCCCGGCGCCCGTCGGGCCCGACCGGGACCCGGACCTCGTCGGCCGAGACCGCCGCCCCGGCGGGCACGAGGCCCGCCAGGACGCGCAGCAGGGTCGACTTCCCGCACCCGGACGGCCCGATGACCGCGACGAACGAGCCCGGTGCGACCGAGAAGGACACGTCCGCGAGCGCCGCGAGGGAACCGAACCGCACGCTCAGGGAGCGGACCGCGACCAGGTCAGGGGAGGTAGTCATCGGTCCACGCCGCGGCCACGTCGAGGTCGTCGTCGGCCAGGTCGTTGTCCTGCAGGAACGTCACGAAGTCCGTCCACACGGACGACGACTGATGACCCCACGCCTCGGGCGACGACGCGTAGCGCGTCGCGAGGTAGTCGGCGCTGCGGGTGAGCAGGTCGGTGTCGAGCTCGGGCGAGGCCGCGTGCAGCGCCTGGACGGCCGCGGAGGGGTCGGTCATCGCGTCGCGGTACCCGTGCGCGACCGCAGCGAGGAAGGCGCGCACCATCGCCGGGTCCTCGTCCAGGTGCGACCGCGAGGTCGCGATCAGCGGCGTATACCAGTCGGGGATGCAGTCCGTGTGGTCGATGAACGGGATCGTCGTGACGTCCAGCCCGTCCACGTCGCGCAGCCGGATCGTGTCCCACGCGTCGAACACCCACGCCGTGTCGAACTGGTGCTGGGTCAGCCCGATCCGGAAGTCGTCGCTCGCCAGCGGCGCGAACGTCACGGCGGACGGGTCGCCGCCGTCGCACGCGACGAGCTTCTTGATCAGGGCCTCCTCGAGCTCCGAGCCGTAGGTGCCGTAGCTGTGCCCGGCCAGGTCCCGCGGGCGCGTGATACCCGACGAGCGCATTGCGATGAGGCTCGAGGTGTTGTGCTCGATGACCGTGGCGACCGAGACGAGGTCGGCCCCCTGGTCACGCGCCGGGACGAGCGACTCGGCGACCGTGTAGGCGAAGTCCGCCTTGCCGGCCGCGACCAGCTGGCTGCCCGAGGTCTCGCCGGGCTCGACGATCGTCACGTCGAGCCCCGCATCGGCGAGGTAGCCGCGGGCCTGGGCGATGTAGAGGCCGGAGTGGTTGGCGTTCGGCGTCCAGTCGAGGACGACGTCGAGATGCTGCGTCTTCTCGTCGTCGGGCGAGGAGGACGACGAGGACGCCGTGGCGCTGCTGCACGAGGCGAGCAGCGCGACGACCGCGGACAGGGCGAGGACTCGGGTACGCATGGGTCTCCTAGGCGGTGCGACGCCACGGCGTGGCCAGCCGGCCGAGCGCGTCGACGACGAGGAACAGGACGCCGGTGAGGACGGCGATGACGACGACGGCCACGAGGATCTGGTCGACGTCGTAGGACTTGCGCGAGCGCTGGATGAAGACGCCCAGCCCGCTGGTGCCGGCGAGGTACTCCGCGACCACGGCAGCCCCGACGACGTACGTCGTCGCGACCCGCAGCCCGCCGAACACGCCCGGCACCGCGGCCGGCAGCCGCACCAGCGCGAACTGGTGCCACCGCCGACCGCCGAGCCCGGCGACCATGTCGACGTGCGCGCCGTCGACGTCGGACATCGCCGTCACCGCGCTGACCAGCACGGGGAAGAACACGGTGAGCCCGACGAGCAGCACCTTGGGCAGCAGCCCGAACCCCGCCCAGAGGATGAGCAGGGGCGCGAGCACCACGGTCGGCACGGTCTGCGTGACCGTGACCAGCGGGTAGACGGTGTCGGCCACGGCCGGGAACGCGGCGATCACGACCGCGAGCACCATCCCGACGACGGCCCCGAGGACGAGCCCGAGGGCGGCCTCCTGGAGCGTCGTCGCGACGTGCCCGACGAGCAGGGGCGCGACGCGCACCCCGGCCGCGGCGACCTCCGACGGCGCGGGCAGGACGAACGGCGGCAGGCCCGAGGCCCGCACACCGACCTCCCACGCGCCGACGAGGACGGCCGCCGCGACCAGCGGCGCGACGACTCGTCGGCGTGTCACGCCCGGAACTTGCCGACCAGGTCCTGGATGCCGGGACCGTCGTCGGCGCTCGTCTGCGCGACCTTGATCAGGGAGCTGACCCCGACCGCGCCGGCGGCGGTGGTGGCCTCGTGGACGGCGCGCAGGAGCGGCCAGAGCTGGTCGGGCGTGCCCTCGATGGTGGTGCCCATGGCGCCGACCTCGTAGGTCAGGCCGGAGCGCTGGATGACGGCGATGGCGGCATCGACGTAGGCGTAGCGGTCGTCGTCGGTCCCACTGGGACGAGGCGAGACCTGGATCTGTGCGAGCACGGTGTTCCTCCGGGTGGTCCGGGGTACACCAGTGGACGGCCGAGCACACGCAGCGAGGGACGGCGCCGGACGTCGACGACCGCCGACGCCGCGCACGATCGCGCTTCCCTCCGCTGGCATTACCCAGTTCAGGTTCTCGGGTCGACGCGCGCTGACACGTGTCGTGTCGCGGCGCGTCCTCTCAGCCCGGCTGTCCCGAGCTCCCCGGCGTTGGCAGGTGCGAACCTACACCTTCGGGCGCCGTAGACCGGAGCACACCGCTGCCTGAACTGGTATCCCGGGGCAAACGGGTGGAATCGCCTGGGCAACAGGATTCCGCCCGCTTCGCGCCGGTATCCTCCGTCCGTCGGTCGACCGACGACGGGGGCCGGCAAACCCGCCCCTGCCGAACTTTGCAGGGGGACCCCGTGCCACGACGCATCGCCCTATCCATCGCCGCACTCACGTGCCTGAGCCTCCTCCCGGCGGGCGCGGCTGCTGCGGCGCCGAATGTGCCGATGCCAGTACCGAGCGCGGCTACCGGTGCCACGGGAGATGCGACGACGACCGGCACACTCCACATCCGTGTCGCCGATGACTTCGATGGCGGCAAGCCGTTGACGACCGCACAGGTCAGCACCGATCACGGCGTGGTCGACGTTCCGTCCGCACTCGCGACCGGCATCGAGTCTGGCACCGCCGTCACACTGACGACGAGCGCTGCTGGCGAGGTTCAGGATGTCGCGCCAGCTGGTGACATGGGCGCCACTGACGACCCGCCGTCGACCGAAACGTCCTTCTCGGCGGCCACGGCATCGGGCATTGCGTCGACCCAGCACAACCTCACGTTCATTCCGGTGACCTGGAGCACCGCGGCAGCACCGGACACGTCGAAGATCCCGGCCACCGTCAGCCGTCTGGACGCGTACTACGACCAGGTCAGCAACGGGCGAATCCGGGCGACCACCCGATCGGTGCTTCCGCTGCAGCACCTGAAGTTCACTCCGACCGCGAAGGACGACGCCTGCGGTGCGTACAAGATCGACGCCGCGGTGGCGTCGCTCTACCAAGCACTGCCCAAGACGCGCTACGAGCACGT
The DNA here is from genome assembly GCF_003470205.1 of Cellulomonas rhizosphaerae. Classification (GTDB taxonomy): domain Bacteria; phylum Actinomycetota; class Actinomycetes; order Actinomycetales; family Cellulomonadaceae; genus Cellulomonas; species Cellulomonas rhizosphaerae. The sequence continues at coordinate 40,310 of NZ_QWKP01000212.1, read as the reverse complement.
CGTCATCCTGGTTCCCGCCATCAGCGGCTGCTCGTACACGGGCTACGGATCGGTCGGCCCCGATGTCGATTCTCGAGAACACATCTGGCTCTTCGGCCCTGGCAGCTTTGCGAACTCGGTCGTCGCGCACGAGTTCGGGCACAACCTTGGACTGACGCACTCAGACGAACTCTCTGCGTCCTGCGCCCTCACCACCCCGAAGACCGCCGCCCCGTTCAGCCCGTGCCATCGTGAGTATGGCGACCCGTGGGACGTGATGGGGAACTCGACCTACGCCCCGGTCAACGACACGGCGACGGGGTTCATGTCCTCCGCGAATCTCGATCGGCTCGGCCTTCTCGCGGCGAATGAGAAGCAGGTCGTCTCGTCAGTGAGCACGACCGTCACGATCAAACCTGTGGCCGGGCGCTCTGGGAAGCGGTTGGTCACGATCCCGTGGGGCACCCGCACATTCACGCTCGAGTACCGCGCCGCGACAGGGCTCGACAGCTGGATCAACAGTGCGAACGGCTACGTCTTCCTCTCGACGGGCAAGCCGATTCCTGCAGCGGGCTCGGGCGTTGTCGTCAGGTTCCGCGACCGCGTCAGCAGTGCGAAGGACGCTGCGATCTTCTTCCAGCGCCCGACCGGCCAGGCCGCGCTCCCTGTCGGTCAGGACATCCCGGTGAGTGGTGATGGCGGGCTCAAGATCAAGGTCAACTCGATGTCGGCGGCGGCGGCGAACGTCACGATCACCCGGCGAGCGGACTCGACGGCACCCTCGATCGGCACGCAGGGCCTGGCAACGGGATACAAGGAGTACGCCAACGGCACGGATGTCATCAAGTCCAGCACCCTCAGCGTGGCCTGGGGAGTGGACGATGCCGACTCTGCCGTCAGGTCAGTCGCCCTTCAGGTCGACGGAAAGAACCGTGCGACGTACGCGGCACCTGCGCCTTACGCACCTCTGCGCGCCGGCGGATTGAAGTACGGTCGCCACACCTGGCGCCTCGTGGTCACGGATATCTGGGGAAATACCAAGACGAGTGAGGCGAGCGTCATCCTCCTCGATTCAGGAGCCAAGCCGAAGATCACCGTGAAGCCGTACACGTATCTCACGGTCGGCACCGTCAGCACAAAGTCCGCGCCTGCGAGGGTGACCTGGGCCGCGAAGGACGAGTGCGGGATCACTCAAAGCCAGATTGCCTCGAACCGGGGCCTCCGCAAGCTCGCCGCGAGCCCGCCGAAGTCCATCGGCCTCCGCCTCGGCGTTGGCAAGTCGACATACTTCCAGGCTCAGGCAATGGACTGCTGGGGCACGTTCACGCCTGTCGTAACGAGCAAGAGCACGAGGGCCACGCTCGACAAGCAGTCCAAGCGCAAGGGTTACCACGGCACCTGGACCGCGACGAAGGCGAAGAAGGCCCTCGGCGGGACCGAGCAGGTCACCAAGAAGAAGAAGGCGTACGTCACCTACAAGGTCAAGGCCCGCAGCATCGGCTGGGTCGCGACCAAGGGCAAGGACCGCGGCAAGGCGGCGGTCTACGTCGACGGCAAGAAGGTCGCCGTCGTGAACCTGTCCGCGAAGAAGACCACCTACGCGCAGCAGGTCTTCACCAAGACGTGGAGCAAGGCCGGCACGCACACGATCAAGATCGTGAACCTCACCTCGAAGAAGGTCGGCGTCGACGCGTTCACGCGCCTGTCGTAGTCCTCGCACATCCACACAGGCCCACGCCGCATCCACTGCGGCGTGGGCCTGTGTCGTTGCCGCCCTCAGTCGACCGGGTACTGCTCCACGCAGCCGGCCAGCGCGTCGAGGTAGTCCTGCGCCCGGGAGGGCGCGACCTCCACGGTCCAGCCGTCGCCCGTCGCGTCGACCTCCCAGCCCACCTGCGCGAGGCACGGGCGCATGAACCCGGCCCACTTCTCGGCGGGGTAGGTCCCCGAGGCGTTCGGGATCGACGACTCCTCGGTCCCCGGGCGGATCGCCGCGAGGAACGGCGTCGACGAGGGCACCCCCGACTGGACGACGAGGACCGGGTCCGCGCCGAGCGACCCATCGGCGACCGCGGTGGCGAGCTCGGGTGCCGTCAGGCTTGCGCTGCCCCCGGCAGCCGCACCGTCCGCGGCAGCGGTCGGCATGGGCGCGCCCGCATCGCTCGCACTGTCCGCCGAGCTCGCGCCTCCGAGTCCCCCCAGCAGACTCGGAATCGCGGCCACGGCGACCACCACCACCCCGCACGCCGCCACGAGCGCTCCCCCGCCCACGGCCACGCCGCGCACGGCGCGCCGACGACGCCCGCGGCGCAGCGCGAGCGGCACGTCGACGGGCACGGGCGGTGCGACGTCCGCGCTGCGCGAGCGCAGCGCGTCGATCCAGGCCTCGTCGTCCATCGGCTCAGTCACCGGACTCTCCCGGCAGCTCGCCCAGCGACGCGCGCAGGCGGTGCAGCCCGCGCGAGGCCTGGGTCTTGACGGTGCCGGCACTGACCCCGAGATCGTCGGCTACCTCACGTTCCGAGAGCCCGACGAGGTAGCGCAGCACGACGACGCGGCGCTGCTGCGGGCTGAGCTCGGCGAGCGCGCGGACGAGCTCGTCGCGGTGCTCGACGGTCGCACCGGCGTCCGCGGTCGCCTGGTGCGGCACGTCGTCGGGCGCGACGAGCACCTCACGGCGGCGACGACGCCACAGGTCGATCCGGGCGTTGGCCAGCACCCGGCGGGCGTAGGCGAGCGGATCACCGGCACGCGCCCGTGGCCAGGCGGTATAGGTGCGCACGAGAGCCGTCTGGACGAGCTCGGCGGCGAGGTGGACGTCGCCCGTCAGGAGCCAGGCCATGCGCCCCAGCTCGGCCTGCGCGGTCGTCGCGAAGGCCGTGAACTCGGCGTCGCGGTCGCCAAGGGCCCGCGGATCGAGGGGGACGGCGGGGTCGTCGACGGGCGCCTCGGCGGCATGCGCCTGCCCGTCGAGCTCTCCCATGAGGACCGTCATACCTGATGACACGTCCCAGAACGTGGATTGGTTGACAGGAAAGGGGAGACTTTCGCACCTGTTGTGCCGTACCGTAGGGCACCGTAGTCGCAGTGCATCGATTGTCATGACCGCCGCGCTCACCCTGGTGGGCGTGGCACCAACGTTCTCGAGCTCGCTCGGGACGGACGACGACCACCGTGATCACCGGTCCCCGGCCAGTTTGTCGGGGGTTGTCCGACCGTACGACAGAGAAGAGAACGACATGGCCACCGGCACCGTGAAGTGGTTCAACGCCGAGAAGGGCTTCGGCTTCATCGCGCCCGAGGACGGCGGAACCGACGTCTTCGTGCACTACTCCGCGATCACCTCCAGCGGCTACCGCACGCTCGAGGAGAACCAGAAGGTCGAGTTCGAGACGACCCAGGGCCCCAAGGGTCCCCAGGCCTCGAACGTTTCGCCCCTCTGATCCTCGCGATCAGCTGAGCAAAGCCCCCGACCGGGTCTCCGGTCGGGGGCTTTGCTGCACCTGGGAACTGGTCGAACTCGCCGCTCGTTCCTTCCACGCATCGTCGGACCAGAAGCCGCTCCCCTCGGCATCGCCCCCGCCCGCCATGCCCACCGACGGACAGACAGGACGGACGCCATGTCGACAGACACCTCTATGCGGCCGCGCGAGCGCGCGGTCAGCGACTTCACCGAGCTGACGAAGGCCGTGCAGGCCGCGGGCCTCATGCGCCGCCGTCCCGGCCACTACACCGCCCGCATCGCCGGCGCCGTCGTCGCGATGGGCGCGCTCATCACGACGATCGTCCTGGTCGGCGACTCCTGGTGGCAGCTGCTCGTCGCCGCAGGCGCCGCAGTGGTGCTGACCCAGATCGCGTTCCTCGGCCACGACGCCGCGCACCGCCAGATCTGGAACTCCGGCAAGGCGAACACCTGGACGTCGCTGGTCCTCGCGGACCTGTTCGTCGGCCTCTCCTACGGCTGGTGGCAGCACAAGCACACGCGCCACCACGCCAAGCCCAACCAGATCGGCGCGGACCCGGACATCGAGCTCGAGGCTCTGTCCCTGACGCCCGAGAAGGCCGCCGCGCGCACGTCACCGATCGGCCGCTGGTACCTGGCCCACCAGGGCTGGTTCTTCTTCCCCCTGCTGCTGCTCGAGGGCCTGGACCTGCACGTCTCGGCGATCAAGCGCCTGATCAACAAGGACCCGCTCGAGCACCGCGCCGTCGAGGCCACCATGATCGGCGTCCGCCTCATCGGCGCGCTCGCGCTCGTCTTCGCCGTGATGTCGCCGGCCAAGGGCCTGGCGTTCTTCGCGATCCAGCTCGGGATGTTCGGCTTCTACATGGGCGCCTCGTTCGCGCCCAACCACAAGGGCATGCCGCTGCTGCCCAAGGACGCGCGCGTCGACTTCCTGCGCCGCCAGGTGCTCACCAGCCGCAACATTCGCGGTGGCCGCTGGGTCGACGTCCTCATGGGCGGGCTCAACCACCAGGTCGAGCACCACCTGTTCCCGTCGATGCCGCGCGTGACGTTGCGCCGCGCGCAGCCGATCGTCAAGGCCTACTGCGAGAAGCACAACATCCCGTACATGGCCGTCTCGCTGCCGAAGTCCTACGCGATCATCGTGCGGCACCTCAACACCGTCGGGCACCCGGACCGCGACCTGTTCTCCTGCCCCATCACCGCGCTCTACCGGGCCTGACCCGACGCGCGCGCGGGGGTTTCAGCCTCCCCGCGCGTATCACCCGAACGGGTGATGACCTCCTCCACCACGGGACGCAGTCCGCGCCCTGTGGTGACGACACGAGGAGGCAACGATGGCGTTGACGACGACGGCGATCTACCTGATCGGCCGCATGCACCCGGAGATCTTCGAGCTCCTGGGCAACCCTTACGGTCCCTACAAGTTCAAGGGCCGACTCGCGGCGGCGGAGCTCAACCCGCAGCCGCTCCCACCCGCCGCCATCAGCACCGGGTTCGCCGCCGCCGGCGAGCTCGTGCGCGGCGCGCTGATCGCCGAGCGCTCCGGCAGCCGGTACTCGATCGACGTCGACGACTGGTGCGGCACCCCGCCCAAGCGTCCGCCGTTCACCTGGCCGCCCGCACCGTGGCCGCCGATCCGTGGCGGCTACGCCGACGACTTCTGGGGCGACTACAACCTCGGGTTCGCCGTCGGGCTCGAGGCGAGCGCGGGCATCTGGGCCGGAGCCGGCTTCGCCGACGAGCTCACCGGGCTGCACGACGCGGCCCTCGAGCTCGCGGCCAAGGGCGGCGCGAACACCCGGCTCGGGTGAATCCCACAGCACTCGCGGCCGGGCACGAGCCGGACCTGGGCCCGCCCGGCCGCGAGTGCACCTAGACTCACCCCCGTGATCTTCAAGGCGGTGGGCGAGGGCAGGCCCTACCCGGACCACGGGCTCGAGACAGCCAAGCAGTGGGCCGAGGTTCCGCCGCGCCAGGTGCGGCTCGACGAGCTCGTCACCACCAAGCGCAATCTCGACCTCGGGGCGCTGCTCGCCGACGACTCGACGTTCTACGGCGACCTGTTCGCCCACGTCGTGCAGTACAAGGGTGTGATGTACCTCGAGGACGGCCTGCACCGCGCCGTCCGGGCCGCCCTGCACCAGCGCCCCATCCTCCACGCACGCGTCCTGGTGATCGAGTGAGCACGGATCCCGACCGCGCCAGAGCCCTGCGCCGGCGCCACATGCAGGAGCGCCAGGCGGTCATCTTCGGCATCCTGCTCGCGGCGCTCGCCGTGATCGGGCTCGGCGCCGCCGCCGTCTACACCAACAGCATCGACCTGCCGTTCTTCAAGGAGCAGTTCGCCGCCGCTCCCACGCCGACGCCGACGCTCGACCCCGTGCCGTGCCCGCCCGAGGGCGCGCTGCCGGTCAAGTACAGCAAGGTCAAGGTCAACATCTACAACGGCACCTCGACCGCGGGGCTCGCGGGCCGGACGGCCGACGACGTCGAGGGGCGCGGTTTCAAGGTCGCGGAGACGACGAACGCGCCGGTCACCTACGCGGGCGTGGCGCGCATCAACTTCGGCACCAAGGGCGTCGCCGCGGCCTACACGCTCGCGGCCCACGTGCCGGGCGCGGAGCTCCAGATGGACGCGCGCAAGAACGCCACGGTGGACCTCACGCTCGGCTCGGACTTCACCACGCTGCTGGAGCTGGACAAGGTGACGCTCGACCCCGAGAAGCCTCTCGTCGCGCCGGCGAGCTGCACGCCCGTCGAGGACCTCGCCAAGGCCCAGGCCAGCGCCAAGGCTTCCGCGAGCCCGAAGGCGACCGCCAAGAAGTAGCGCGAACGCGCGGCCGATGTCATGTTGGGGTGGTCAGCCAGATCCCCCGACGCCGGGAGGCGATCCTCATGACCACGTCCGACGACGACGCCCGACCTTTCCCTGACCACGTCACCGAGGGCGGGGTTCCCGATCCCGTGGTGGCCACCGCTCCTGTCGCCGATGCTGCCCCGGACGACGAGAGCGCGGCCGACCGATTCCTGGACGGTGAGGGCAAGGGCGTCTTCCCCGTAGCCGGGCCGGGCGCCGGCACCGTGCCCCCGGTCGCACCGAGGTAGACCGGGTCGCGGGCCCGGGGTGGGCACACAGCGCGAGCCGCTAGCCTGATCGTCCCGCCCCGGGCCGCACGGCCCCCGTCGACGGAGGCCGTCCTGCGCCGCCTGCTGCACTCCTACGTCGCCGTCTGGGTGGCGTTCGTCCTGGTGCACGGCTGGCTCATGCTCCTGGGCGTGGTGCTGATCCCCGCGCGCGCGTTCTGGGACCTCGACCTGTACCGCTGGTGGATGTGGCAGGGGCTGCACCAGGGGTTCTGGCAGGGCATCGACGGCGCGTGGGTCTACCCGCCCGGTGCGCTGCTGCCGATGCTGGCCGCCGCGCTCGGAGGGACCGTCGGCACCGCCGGGTACGCGGCCGCATGGAGCCTGGGCATCACCGCGCTCGACGCGATCGCCGTGTTCGCACTCCTGCACACCCCCGCGTGGGCGGGTACCCGCACCACCCGCCACCGGACCACGGTCGGCGCCTGGTGGTGGATCGCCTTCCTCGCGCTGCTCGGCCCCGTCGCGATGGGACGGCTGGACGCAGCGATCGCCCCGGTCGTCGTCGTGGCGCTCGTCGTCGGCCTGCGCCACCCGTGGCTCTCGTCGGCCCTGCTGACCGCCGCCGCCTGGATCAAGGTGGCCCCCGGCGCGCTGCTGGCTCCCCTGTTCCTGGCCGCCCGCCGCCCGTGGCGCGACGTCGTGGCGCCGGCCGCCGCCGTGAGCGTGGCCGTGGTCGCGATCGTCGCCTCGCTCGGCGGGCTGCCCTACTTGACGTCCTTCCTCACCGAGCAGGACCAGCGCGGCCTGCAGCTCGAGGCCGTCGGCGCCACGCCGTGGCTCGTGACCAGCCTGTGGTCGGACCAGGTGCTCGTGCACCTCAACGAGCCGCTCGTGACGTGGGAGCTGATCGGGCCCGGCACGCAGGTGGCCGCGGACACCCTGGGCGGGCTGTTCTTCCTCGCGCTCGCCGCCGCGTCGGTGTTCCTGTGGTGGCGCCGGCACGAGCTCGACGGCCGGCTGTGGCGCTCGCCGCGCGTGGGCGCCGAGCTGCTGGTCCGGGGCGCGATGCTCATGTCCGTCGTGCTCATCGTCTTCAACAAGGTCGGCTCGCCGCAGTACATCGGCTGGCTCGCGCCGCCCGTCGCGGTGGCCCTCGCGCTCCGGCTGCCGCGCTGGCGCACGACGGCGCTGCTGGTAGCAGCCATCGCCGGCGCGACCCAGGTGGTCTTCCCCTGGGGCTACGACGGCATCGTCGCGGGCCACCCCGCCAACACGCTGGTGCTGGTGGCCCGCAACGTCGCCCTCGTGGTGCTGCTCGTGCACACGGTGCGCGAGCTCCTGCGTCAGCCCGACGAGCCTGCGGACGCCGCCGATGCGGACGCGGACGCCACGAACGCCAGCAGCGCCGAGCGCGAGGTGCCGTCGTCGATCGCCGTGGCCGGCAACGACTCGAGCTCCGTCCAGGCCTTCGACGCGTCGTCCGGACCCGCGAGCGCCAGGTAGCCCAGCAGGTCGCCGCCGAACATCACGTCGTACCCGTCCGGCGCCGCCTCCGCGACCGACGCCCGGATCTTCTCGGGCGTGACGCCCAGGCCCGCCGAGAGCTGGGCCGGGCCGAGCGGGAGCAGCTGGATGCCGAGCATGGCGCTGGGCTCGGGGCTGAACCACGTGGCCCAGTCGCGCTTGCCGCCCCAGTTGAGCGCCACGACCTCGTGCGTGAAGCCGGCGGGGAGCGTGGGGTCCGTCCAGTAGTCGCGTGCGGTGGCGGCCTCGGTCGACAGCAGCCAGATGGCCTGCGTCTCGAGCGCCTTCTGCCCGGACGCGGCGGCCCACAGGCCGAGCCCGTTCCAGGCGTTGACCGCCTCCGAGCTCGACTCCTGGTTGTTGCCGTCCGCGAACGGTGACGTGCCCGACGCCCACGAGTGGCCGGCGTACGGGTCGAACGTCCGCAGCTCGGGGAACTCGTCGGACGGCGTCGCGGCCGCGATGTCCTCGCCGAGCAGGTCCATCACGTCCTCGACGTCGGCCACGAGCGTCGGGTCGTCGGCCGCCATCATCCCGGCCGCCGCGAGCAGGTAGCCGTAGTGGAAGTGGTGGTCGTTGAGCTCGTCGGACCCGAACGAGGCCGTGAGCCCGATGATCGAGCGCGCCTTCTCGTCGTACACGACGCAACGCGCGTCGCGCTGCTCGCACCCGGTCGGCTGCCCCCACTCGCGCAGGGTCGCCAGCGTCGTCTTCGTCAGCTCGGTCGCGTCGACGTCGAGCTGCTTGGCCAGGCCGATCAGCGTCGCCGCGCGCAGGAGCGACTTGCCGCCGAAGTACGTGTCGGAGGGGAACGCGGGCGTCACCGCGATTTCCTCCTTCAGGCTCTTCACCAGGGTCGCGCGCTGGTCGTCGGTCAGGCTGTCGACGTCGAACGCCCCGGCGGGACGCTGCACGGGGACGGTCGAGACGAGGGTCGAACCGGCGCACAGGCGCAGGTCGCCGTACACGCTCGGGTAGGTGCCGAGGTCGCACGCCTCCCCCACCGTGTGGTGTGGCATGAGCACGTGGGCGCTCGCGCCGTCGTCGGCCGTCCGGTAGGTCAGCGTGGTGCTCGCCTCGTCGGCGTCCACCCCGTAGGCGACGTCGACTCCCGTGACCGGGTGGGTCGCGGACTCGGCGAGGGTCGCGGCCGCCGCGGGGGCGGGCGCGTCGGGCAGCGCGTACCAGGTCGCGGTCTCGCCGTCGGTCAGCGCGGTCGCCCCGGAGTCGAAGGACGGGCCGACGAAGGCCCAGCGCTCGCCGGCCGCGGTGGCCGGACCGTCCGGGGTGGCGGTCAGTGCGCCGTCGGTGCGGACGCTGACGTCCTTCGCGGCCGTGAAGGCCACGAAGGGCGAGCCCTCGGCGATCACGACGCGGCCGAGCACCGCGCCCGAGCCGTCGAGCATCTCGACCGTCACGCTCACCGGGTCGGCCGCGCTGATCCGGGCCGAGGCCGCCCCCACGTCGACGGTCACCGCGGGCACGTGCGGCGCCGCGATGGTCTTGTCCGTGACGGTCGGTGTGGGGAGCCCGATGGTGAAGCCGGACTCCGTGAGCCCGAACGAGAGGGGCTCGGCGAACACCGGCTGCGGCTGGTCGCCGAACACGAGGCCCGAGTACCAGCGGTTGGTGGGCGGCACGACGCCGTCGGCCAGCCGGACCGGGTCGATCTTGGCGACCGCGCGGTGCGGCACCGACGCGACGAGCCCCGCCGCGTCGACCGTCGGCGGGGCCGCCACCGGCACGGAGGACGTCGCGGTCGCCGACGGACCGGAGCTCGCCTCGTCGGACCACGGCGCACTCACCGCCACGAGAGCACCAGCGACGCCGAGGACTGCGACGACGGACCCGGCGACGACCCACTGGCGCGAGCTCATCCGACCACGTCCTTGACGTAACCCTTGACGGCGTCGGAGACGGTCGTGACCACTCCGTCGTTGCGCAGGTGCAGCAGGGCAGCAACGGGCGTCCCGGCCGTGACCAGTCCGTCCTTGTCGCCCTGGACGAGCTCGTCGCTCGCGACGGTGATGACCGCCTGGGCCTTGCCGTCGACCGTCTCCACCTGGACGCGGTCCACGTGGCCGGACAGCGTCTGCTGGTTCGGGAGCTCGATCGTCACGGCGGCGTCGTCGGGCACCCGTGCGTACTCCTTGGCCGAGAGCGTGTACTCGGCCTGGACGTACAGGGTGTCCTTGCGCTGGATCGTGGCCAGGTCGGCGGCCGACTGCACGAACGTGCCGCGCGTACCGTCTACCGCTGTCACCACGCCGGCGCCGCTGGCCGTGACGACCAGCCTGCCCTCCTCGTCCAGGTGCGTCGTCTCGGGCACCACCGGCTCCTTGCCGTCCAGCGGGTGGAGGTTGGCGGCGTCGATGACGAACAAGGTCTCGCCCTCGCTCACCTCGTCGCCGACCTCGACGGCCTGGGTGACGACCAGTCCCGCGTAGGGGGTACCGACGCTGTAGGTCTTGCCCAGGATCTGCGCCGAGGCGCTCGTCGCGATCCCGCGGCTCTCGTTGAGCTTGTAGGTGGCCAGGCCGGCCACCACGACCACCAGCAGCAGGCCCAGGAGCAGGCGGAAGCGTCCGCCCCAGGTCATGCCGCACCTGCCGTGGTCAGGGCGGCGACGCGTTTGCCGCGGGGCTTGCGGAGCGCTCGGCGTGCGGAGCGGCCCTCTCTCCAGGCTGTGACCACGAATCCTCCAAGAATGATGGTGTTGGTCGCGTTCCAGGCCAGCGCGAGGCTCGGGTACCCGTTGCTCAGGTCCTTCCACGCGCCGACGACGGTCGTCAGCGCGAGGAAGACGAAGACGAGGACCTGCGGCTGGATGAACGCGAACGGGGAGCGGTACGCGCCCTTGGAGCCGGTGACGTGCCAGGCCTGCTCCCGCTTGAACACGGCGTTGAGCAGGGCGCGGACGTAGATCGGGAACGAGACGGCCGCCATGAGCAGCGTCTGCCAGCGGAACGACCCGAGGGTGTAGAAGGCGACCAGCACCTGCATGACGTAGAAGCCCGCGTAGTAGAGCAACCACGTGGCCGGCGTGATCGTCAGGTTCATCGGCGTGAGGTTGAAGAAGATCTGCAGCGGCGGAACCATGATCAGCAGCAGCGGCGCGATGCCCGTGAGGTAGAACGTGGCCGTCACGGTGTACTGGAGCCGCTGGTCGATCGTGAGCTTGCGCTTCGGGGACATCGGGTTGTGCGTGAGCATGATCTCGAAGCCGCCCGTCGCCCAGCGCAGCTGCTGCTTCGTGTACGCCTCGACGGTCTCGGGGGTGTCCCCGACCGCGAGCTCCTTCGGGATGTAGACCGTCCGCCAGCCCTTCTCGTGCAGCATGAGCGAGGTCCACACGTCCTCCGACTTCGAGTCGGAGTAGATCCCGCCCACGTCGACGATCGCCGCGCGCCGGAAGATCACGTTGGTCCCCACGCAGAACGCGGCGTTGAACCGGTTCCGCCCGGGCTGGATGAAGCGGTAGAAAACGGCCTGCATGTAGCCCGCGCCCTTGCTGACGACGGTCTCCAGGTTGCCGTAGGCCTGCGGGGTCTGGACGAACGCGACGTCCTTCGAGGCGAAGAACGGGACCGTCTCGTAGAGGAACTCGGGCTTGGGCACGAAGTCCGCGTCGAAGACGACGAACAGCTCGCCGCGCGTGATGGACAGCGCGTGGTTGATGTTCCCGGCCTTGGCGCCGTTGCTGGACAGGCGCCGGATGTAGCGGGCCCCGAGCTCAGCGGCGAGCGCCGCGACCTCGTCGGACCGCCCGTCGTCGAGCACCCAGGTCTCGTGCGCTCCGTGCATCGCGACCGCCGCGGTGACGGTGCGGCGGATCGTGCCCAGGTCCTCGCCGTAGGTGGTGATGAAGACGTCGATCGTGACCGAGCGGCCGTCCAGGGACATCGTCCAGTCCTGCGGGCGGGACTCGGTGTGCAGCTGGAGGATCTCCTCGAGGCCGTACAGCCGGTCCTGCGCGTGGTGGAAGGCGAAGCCGCGCGGGTCGTAGCCCGACGCGAGCACGGTCCACATCGCCAGCAGCGCGTGGAACACCAGCACCGACTCGGCGGCGATGACCATCACGTAGGGCAGCCAGTCGCCGCGGTTGCCCGGGTTGAGCAGGAAGATCGCGTAGACCACGATCCCTGCGCTGGCGAGCAGGACGAGCAGAACCATCGAGGGGCTCTGCGCCGTCTCGGTCTCCCGGGTGCGCGCCGGCCGCGACTGCGGATGGTCGGTCCTGCGGGGCTCGATGAAGAGCCGATCAAAGGTCGTGCTCATGCGGGTCCCCCGTCGCTTGGGCGGACCCGGGGGCCCACCTCTGCCGTGACGACGGCCGCAATGGCGCCACCCCTCGACCTACGCCCGGATCGGCGTCGTCGTGGGGGTTGTCACCGACGGTACGGAGGCATTTCGGGCATGTCCACAGGGCGGCGTGTGCACCAGGTCACATGCCGGTGAACACTCCGGTAACGCCCGAAGACGGTTGCTCAGGCGAGCTGTGGGGCGATCTCGTTCGCGACGAACTCCAGGTGGTCGAGGTCGTGCAGGTCCAGGACCTGCAGGTATGCACGCTTCACGCCCTTCTCCTGCAACGCGCCCAGGCGGTCGACGACCTCGCTCGCAGTGCCACCGAAACCGTCGGTGCGCATCTGCTCGGGGTCGCGACCGATGGTGGCCGCGCGGCGATTCACCCCCTGCTCATCGGCAGCGGTGCACAGCACGTGAGCGATCGAGAGCGTCAGGGTGCTCGGGTCGCGGCCTGCCTCGTCGAGCGCGGTGCGGATCGCCGTGAGGCGACCGTCGACCGCGTCGGCGTCGGGGAAGACGAGGTTGAACTCGTCCGCGAACCGGGCCGCGAGGGCCGGGGTCCGGCGCGGGCCGGAGCCGCCGATCACGATCGGGATCTTCGGCTGGACCGGCTTGGGCAGCGCCGGGGAGTCGACCAGCGAGTAGTGCTCGCCGGCGTGGCTGAACGTCTCGCCCAGGGGCGTCTCCCACAGCCCGGTGACGATCTCGAGCTGCTCCTCGAGCATCCCGAACCGCTTGGCCGGGAACGGGATCCCGTACGCCGCGTGCTCGCGCTCGAATCACCCCGTGCCGAGCCCGAGCTCGACGCGGCCGCCGGACATCTGGTCCACCTGCGCGACCTGGATCGCGAGGATGCCCGGGTGCCGGTAGGTGACCGACGAGACGAGGGTGCCGAGGCGGATGCGGCTCGTCTCGCGCGCGAGGCCCGCGAGCGTCGTCCACGCGTCGGTCGGGCCCGGGAGGCCGTCGCCGTCACCCATCGACAGGTAGTGGTCGGAGCGGAAGAAGGCGTCGAAGCCCAGGTCCTCGGTGGCCTTCGCGACCGCCAGGAGGTCGTCGTACGTCGCGCCCTGCTGGGGCTCGGTGAAGATGCGCAGTTCCATGGGTTCACCCTCGCACGGCGGGCGTGGGCGGCCGTGCGTAGCGTGGCCTGCGTGGACACCCCCGTGCTGGACCTGACCTCGCTCGACTACGCGCTCGCCGTCGCGGACTGGCGGCTGCGGGTCGCGCGCATCTACGCGGACGTGCGCGCGTCGTCCGACCCCGCCGAGGCGCACGCCGGGTGGGTCGCCTCGCGCGACGAGCTGTTCGCCACGCACCCCGCGTCGCCGATCCTCGACGCCGCCGCCTTCCGCGGGCTCGACGTCGCGCCCTACGACCCCGCGCTGCGGTTCGTCGTCCCCGTGCTGCCCGACGAGCCGCGACGCATGGACGTGCCGACCGGGACCGACGGCGTGGTGCCGTTCGAGCGCCTCGGCCGCGTGGAGCTCCCCGGCGTCGGCTCGCTCGCGGTGTGGGCGCTGCGCTCCTACGGCGGCGGTCTGTTCGTCCCGGTCAAGGACGCGCGCGCGGGCCGACCCGGCGGGACCTACGGCGGCGGCCGGTACCTGCTCGACACGAACAAGGGCGCGCACCTCGGGGCGTCCGACGAGGGCCTCGTCGTCGACCTGAACTTCGCCTACAACCCGTCCTGCGCGTACGACCCCGCGTGGGCGTGCCCCCTCGCGCAGGCGGAGAACACCGTGCCGGTCGGGCTGGACGTCGGCGAGCGGGCGGCGGTGCGGACCGCATGAGCGCGATCACGTCGATGTGGGCCTGGGACAACCCCGTGCCCGCCTCGGTCGACGCGCGCGGCCGGGGCTACGCGCCCGCCGCGCCCGACGAGCTCGTCGCCTTCGCGCGCGACCGCGGCCTGACCCGGGTGATGCTCTCCGCGCCGTGGGCGGCCGACAAGGGACCGGTGGGGACCTGGTTCACCGAGGCCGTCGGCGCGCTGACCGCCGCGGGCGCGACCGTCGCGGCGCTGGGTGGCGACCCGGGCTGGCTCGGCTCACCGCAGCTCGCCGTGCAGTGGTCCCGCGCCGCCCGTGCCGCGGGCGCCGAGGCGATCCAGCTCGACGTCGAGCCGTGGGTGCTGCCCGCGTGGCAGTCGGACCAGGCCGGGTCGGTGCGGCGCTGGCTCGCCCTGCTCGACGCCGTGCGCCTCGACCTCGCAGGCGCCGAGCTCGGGATCGACTGCCCGTGGTGGCTCGCCTCGACCGCGTACGGAGACGGCACCGTGCTCGACGCCGTCCTGCCGCGCGCGGACCGCATCGGCGTCGTCGCGTTCGCCGACCGCGCCGCCGGGCCGGACGGGATCGTCGCCCTGGCGTCGCCCGCCGCGCTCGCGTGCGGGATGCCGTTCACGATCGGCGTCGAGACCGACACCCCGGAGATCGCCGGGGGTGCCCAGTTCACGTTCTACGACGAGGGTCCCGACGTGCTCGAGCGCGAGGCCGCCCTGGTCCGCGACGCGTTCGCCGGGGTGCCCGGGTACGAGGGCGTGACGGTCGAGCACCACCGCGCGTGGCGGTCGCTGCTGGGGATCTAGCGCTGGCAGGACGGGCAGAAGTAGAGCTTGCGGGTCGCCATCTCCTCGACCACGACGCTCGTGCCGCACACCCGGCACGGCAGGCCGTCGCGCTTGTAGACCCAGTGCCGCTCGCCCGGGTCCGCTAGGGCCGCGGCCCGCCCTGCGTCGTCGAGGTCCTCGCGGGTGATCATCGCGCCGTCGCGGATGCCGTCCGCGAGCAGGGCCGCCCAGTCGCGCCACAGCGCGCGCAGCACGTCGCGAGGGACCGCACGGCCCGGCGTGTGCGGGTCGAGGCGGGCGCGGAAGAGCAGCTCGGCCCGGTAGATGTTGCCGATCCCGGCCACGACCGTCTGGTCCATGAGCATCTGGCCGACCGCGACGCCGCGAGCGCGGATCCGCTCGACGACGACCTCGCCGGCCGTGTCCAGGTCGTCGGTGCTCGCCGGGTCAGGTCCGAGGCGGTCGACCACGGCCTGCGCCTCGTCGGGCGCCAGCACCTCGCACGCGGAAGGCCCGCGCAGGTCCGCGACCGACTCGGCGGTCGCGAGCCGCACGCGCACCTGCCCGACCGGATCGGGCGGGAATTGGGCCAGCAGCCCGCCCTCGTCGGCCGGGGACTCGCGCTCGTCCTCGCCCATCCGCACCGCGCGCCGCAGCCGCGGCGCCCCCATGCTCCCGACCGCCGCCTGGCCCGCGACGATCGGCGTGATCTGGCCGTAGAAGTCCCACGCGCCGTAGAGCCCGAGGTGCACGCGCAGGACGTCGCCGGAGTCGAACGTGCAGAACAGCTGCTTACCCACGGCATGGGCCTCGACCATCGTCTGCCCGTCGAGCCGCGCCGCGCCGGCGGCGAACCGGCCCTGGGGCGAGCTCACGGCGATCGGGTGCCCGACGAAGTCGGCGCCGACCTGGCGAGCGATGCGGTGGACGGTATGACCTTCGGGCACCCGGTCACGCTACCTGTCAGGCGACGTGCAGCACCTTGGCCAGCGGGGTGCCGGTCGGCGGCGTCACCGGCGCAGGGGCCGGGGTCTGCGCCGCGGCCTCCAGCACGTCGGTGATCTCCGGCCCGATCAGCTCGTACCTCTCGAGCAGCGCGTCCCGCAGTGCCTCGACGAGGTGCCGGTTGCGGCTCAGGAGCCGGCGCACGTGGCTGCGGGCGTCGTCGAGCACCGTCTCGAGGCTCTCCCGGGCGCTCGAGTCGGCGAGCACGGCCGAGACCAGGTCGTGCGGCGTCGCGGCGAACGAGACGAGCGAGCCGGTCATGCCCGCGGCGCCGACCATCTGCGCCGCGGTCCGGGTCGCCGAGGCGAGGTCCCCGGCCGGACCGGTGGAGGTCTGGCCGAAGAACAGCTCCTCGGCGACCCATCCGCCCATGGCGATCTGGACCAGCGAGTTGAGGTCGTAGTGCGAGTGGGTCCAGACCTCCTCGCAGTCGTCGTGCGCGAGCAGGCCCAGAGCGTCGCCGCGGCGCACGATCGTCAGCACCTCGAGCGTGCGGTTCGGCGCGACGAGCCAGGCGACGGTCGCGTGCCCGGCCTCGTGGGTGGCGATGAGCTCCTGCTCGGCGGCCGTGTACCGCACGGGCTGGCCGATGCCCACCATCTCCGTGATGCGCGCCTGCTCGACGTCGTGGAACGACATCGTCAGCGAGCCGCGGCGCAGCGCGTTGACGAGCGCCTCGTCGAGCAGGTGCTCGATCATCACCGGGGTCCAGCCGTTCGTCGCCGCAGCCACGCGGTCGCGCATCGTCGGCTCGTCGAGCTCGGCGTCGTGCGCGCGCCGGGCCAGGAAGTGGTCGACGAGGTCGCGGCGCCCCAGGGCGTCGGGCGTCGAGAACGTCAGGTGCCGGTCGAACCGGCCCGGACGCAGGAGCGCGGGGTCGAGCGAGTCGGCGCGGTTGGTCGCGGCGATGAGCAGGATCGGCGCGCGGCCCGGCTTGCGCTGCTGGATCTGGCGGTGCGCCGGCAGGAACAGGTTCACGCGGGCGACCAGGCGGTTGTACATCTTGTCGCCGCCGGTGGGCTCGTCGAACGACTGCATCTGGACCAGCAGCTCGTTGACGACGCCGCCGGTCCCCTCGGAGACCACCTGGTTGGTGACCAGGCCGCGGTGGAAGCCCTGCATGGGGGAGGCAGTCATGGCCGAGGCCATCCCGCCGCGGCGCATCGCGATCGCGTCGATCTCCTCGATGAAGCCGATCGCCCCACCCTCGGCGCGCGCGGCCTTGCGCAGCGCCTTGAAGTAGGACCGGATCTTCTTGGCCGTGGCGCCGTAGTACATCGACTGGAACGAGGTCGCCGAGACGAACAGGAACGGCACGCCGGCCTCGGCAGCCATGGCCTTGGCGGTCATCGTCTTGCCCGTGCCCGGCAGCCCCTCGAACAGCAGGCCGCGGCGCGGGGAGCCGCCCATCTGGTCGGCGAACCGGCGGTGGGTCTGGAACAGGTCGATCGAGCGGCGCACGTCCTCCTTGACCGGGTCGATGCCGACCACGTCGTCGAGGCCGACGTCGATCTGCTCGGGCCGGTACGTCAGGTGCGGCGAGCGCCCGCCGCCCATCTGCGTGCCCACGACGACCAGCAGCATGAGCCCGAAGAACAGGATGATCGTCAGCAGGAACGGGTCCACGTGCGGCAGCGGCGGGATGATCGACCAGCCGGCGAAGGCCCCGCCGATGACGTACGCCTCGACGAGCAGCACCACCACGGCGAGCCGGTAGAACCGTCGGCGGCGCATGCGCTCCCGGTCGAGCGCGATGTCGTGCGCTCCCTGGCGGATGGGCGAGACGAGCTCTTCGGCCACGAGGTGTGTCCTTTCGTGCTGGTCAGGACGGACACCTCATCGTCAGGGTGACACCGAGAACCGGCAAGATCGGACATATCGGACCACTCGAACGGGCTAACCGGCGCGCAGCGTCCTGCCGAGCGTCTCGACCTCGACGTCGGTGAGCCCGAGGCCGTCGCGCAGGTAGGCGTCGAACGAGCCGTAGGAGGCGTCGATCTGGTCGAACGCGGCCTGCAGGTAGTCGGCCCGCACCTCGAGGAACGGGGCGAGCGCGGCGGGGTCGCCGCCGGACGCCGCGAACTGCGCGAGCAGGGGCGCGTAGGCCGCACGCACCGCGGGGTTCACGGCGAGGTACTCGTCGGCCACCTCCTCGCGCGTGACGCCCGCGGCGAGCAGCAGGATCGTCGCCGCCCAGCCCGTCCGGTCCTTGCCCGCCGTGCAGTGGAACAGCACCGGGACGCGCGCAGGGTCGATCACGACGCGCACGAGCCCCGCGTAGGCCTGACGCGCGGCCGCGCTGGTGACGAAGCTCCGGTAGGTCGACCGCATCTGGTCGACGACGTCGTGCCCCTCGATGCGGCCGCCGTGCTCCTCGAAGAGCGTGGCGACCTGGGCGGCCGCGCCCGTGGGCAGGTCGGCGAGGACGTCGAGCTCGACGAGCTGCGCACCCGCCGGGACGCGGTCCGGCCGCGCCTCGCGCTCGGCCCCCGTCCGCAGGTCGACGATCGTCCGCAGGCCGAGGGCCGCGAGCTCCGGGTCGCCGGCGATGGCCTCGTCGGCCAGCTCCGCCGAGCGGAACACGACGCCGGTGGCGACCAGCGCGCCGTCCCTCGTCGGGCGACCCCCGAGGTCCCGGAGGTTGCCGAGGTGGACGTTCGCGATGCGGTGCAGGTCCGTCATGTCCCGAGCCTAGGCATCACGCGCTGACGGCGAGCGCCTCCCGCGCGGTCAGGCCCAGGGTCTCGCGCAGCGTCGTGCCCGGGTAGGAGTCGCGGAACAGGCCCGCGGCACGCAGCGCCGGGACCGTGTGCTCGACGAGCTCGGTCAGGTCGGTCCGCAGCGACGCGGGGCGGACGGTGAAGCCGTCGCCGGCGCCGGTCCCGACCCAGTCGCCGACGAGGTCCGCCAGGCCGGTCGCAGTCCCGGCGTAGACCAGCGAGCCCGAATCCCCCGCGACACCCTCGAGCTCGGCCAGCAGCTCGAGGCGCGCCTCTGCGCTGGCCTCGTCACCCGCCAGCACGACGAACGCGTCGACGAGCACGCGCACGTCCCGCGGGTCGCGTCCGGCACCCGACACCGCGTCGAGCACCTGCGCAGTCAGGCGCTGCGCCTCCTCGCGGTTCGTCGCCCGGATCCGCACCACGTCGGCGAACCGCGCGGCCACCTCGAGCGTCCCGGCGTCCCCGAGCCGCACGACCACCGGCGGGCGCCCCTGCGGGGGCGGCGGCGTGGTGGTGCGGGCGCTCGCCGCGAAGTGGATGCCCTCGACGTCGACGTACCGACCGCGACCGGGATCGACCGGCTGCGGCGCGGCGCCCTCCCAGCGGTCCCAGGCCCGCTGCACCTGCTCGGCGGCGACGTCGATCCGGTGGCCGGGCGTCGCCCCGCCGCCGACCTGCCACGCGGCACGCCCGCCGGACGCCCGGTCGATCGACGCGACCGCCTGGGCCACGTCGCGCGGGTCGGTGTGCTGCGTGCCGACGCTCGCCACCAGGCCGACCCGGCGCGTGCGTGGCCCGAGCCGGGCGGCGATCAGGGCCGGGTCGAGCCGGCCGCGCAGGGTCGTGTTGCGCGACGCCTGCAGCGTGAAGTCGTCGTCGAACAGGACGAAGTCGAGCGTCCCGCGCTCGGCGAGATCGACCAGCTCGACGAGGTGCGCGCCGTCGAACGGACGGGCGGCGGTCGAGCCGACGTCCTTCCAGGACGCGGCGCGGGCTCGGGTCTCCGTGAGGTCGAGGCCGAGGTGGGCGAGGGTGTGGGTGGAGAAGGTCATGGCGGATCCAGTTCGTCGCAAGAGGGCGCGCACGCGCTCGCTCAGCGGCGAGGGGCGCGGGGGGTCGTCGGGTCAGCGACAACAGCGACAACAGGCGAGGGGCATGGAGACGGCAATCACGGCACATCCCCTTCCTCGTTAATCCCGACTAGATCAGTACGAAATCTAGCCACGTGCCCGAGGCAAAGTCAACGCATGTCCACGCCCCCTGCGTCCTGGTATGCCGAGTGCGCCCCCAAACGCTTGAGTGCGCCCGTGGTTTGAGGCGCACTCGGGCGGTCAGGCGGGCACTCGGCAAGGGGTCAGGTGGCCAGGCGGCGGGTGACCGGGAGGTGCGAACGGGTGAGGAGGAAGGATCCCCCGACGGCCAGCAACGGGATGCCGACCGCGATCGCAAGAACCTGCGGGCCCGGGATCGCCACGGCGAGATCAGGTTCGTCGGCTCGGGCCGCGAGCACCAGTACCCAACCGAGCGCGAGTCCCGTCAGCGTGCCGAGTCCGACGCCGAGCACGACGACCACGGCGCTCTGGGCCGCGGCAACCCGCCGCCGCATGCGTGGGCTCGCCCCGATAGCCGCAAGCGTCGCGAGGTCGGGGCGGAACTCCGCAGCCGCGAGCGCCATCGCAAGCCCGGTCGCACCTAGACCGATCGCCAGCGCGGCCGCGACCAGAACCCACAGGTAGATGGGCGTGTCGTCGCTATAGCCGCGCTCGACGAAGACCTCCGCGCGGCCGAAGACCGCGCTCCGCGCTCGAGCCAGTTCCGCATCCGTCGGGGCTGCCGCCGTCGTGACGACCGCGCCGACGGTGTCGACCTCGAGCCCGAGCCGATCGGCGACCGCAGTCGGCAAGACCGTGCCGAACTGGCCGAGACGCTTGACAGCCGCTGCGGGCACGACGACAGGTGCCGGCAGCGGGATGGAGCCATCGTTGATCTGGAGGTGCGCAGTGCCGTCGGGCCACAGAGCACGTGGGTCGACAAGCACCTTCCCGGCACGCAGCGCCGCGGCAGCCGCGTCTGCGCCAGGTAGTCCGATCGCCTCCACCGTGTCGCCTTCGTCGACCAGCTCCGTGGGCGAATACTGGCCATCTCGTACGGGGTTGAAGCTGATCTGCAGCGACTCCAGGTTGTTGCACCGCGGGTCTCTCGCCGAGGAATCTGCGGGGCACTCCTGATCCGGCGGACGCAGGGACGCGAGCCAGCCACCATTGACCGGCTGTGCTGCACGGACAACCGCGACGCCGACGCCATCTACGGCCTGCCGTACCGACTCTGCGCCTCGTCGAACCTCGGCGTCGCCCGCCATGTGCACCTGGTCACCCCACTCGTCGACCATCGAGCTGGCCACGAGCACCGTGCCGGCGCCAGCAGTCGGCACGTACTGCGACTCGCCGAACGCTTCCTTCGAGTGCAGGTACGTGCCGGTGGCGACGACACCCGCGACCGCCGCGATCACGGCTGCGACCGCTGGCGCGGTCCGTCCTCGCTGGCGGCTCGCGTCCCGCAGCGCCACCCGACCTGCGACTCCGACCCGCGGTGCAAGCCGTCCGACGAGGGTCACGAGCCCGCCCGACGCAGCGACGACACCGATCTGCAGTGCGACGACCCCCATGACCAGGAGCGCCGAGCGACTGGTGACGGCGCCCACCACAGCGGCTGCGACACCGATCGTGACCGCGAGGACGCCGAAGATCGGTACACGACGGCTCGGGCTCGCCTCGGCGCGGCGTCGACCCAGCGCTGCGACGACGTCGATCCGTCCGGATCGTCGCGAAGGCAGCCACGCGGCCGCGACGGCGACGAAGAAGCCGACGAGCGCCATGGCGACCACGATGAGCCACGGGATGCGGGGGTCGGGGAATCCCGTCGAGCCGCGTGCGACAGCGATCGCTCGGACCGCAACAGCGCCGACGATCCCGAGAGCGGCCCCAGCGATCGCGGCCACCGACCCGATGACGACGCCGCCGAGGAGCACGATCCTGCGCAGCGTCACGGTGTCTGCGCCAATCGCCGCGATCAGGGCAAGCTGGCGAATCGAACGGCGCGCGCCGATGGCGAACGCAGGCCCCACGATCAGGACCGCCTCCAGCAGACCGATGGTCGCCGCGGCCAGGACGAGCCCCACGGTCGCGACCGACCATGGCTTTCCCCCCGGAGAACCAACCGCCGGCACGGCCGGCGGTTCCAGCACAACCGCCCTGCTCGTCACGACCAGCCCCGACTGGTTCATCGCAGTAACGACGTCCCACGAGACAGGCACTTTCCCAACCACGAACCACCCCACCGGGGTGTTGGCGACCGGGATCGAACCAAGCGGAACAGTGATTCCCGCGGCGCCAGGCTCCGCACCCTGCGGGGCTCCGACACCGACGACCTCGAGCACGGACGGGCTGTCGCCCGTCCGGGTTGCCACCGAGATCGTGGCGCCCACACCCACGCCGAGCTCCGATGCTGTCGACGTGGTCAAGAACGCCTGGCCAGCCGTCGTTGGCCAGACACCCTCGACGAGGTCGGCACGTGCAGCACGTGGGAGGTCAGCTGGAGAGAGCGACTTCACGCCGACCATCACCACCCCGGCGTCTGAGGACACCGCCCCGGGAGTCAGGTACTTCGCCACCAGGTCGTCGCCAGCGGGGAGCGATGCTCGGATCGCGGTCTCCGCGGAACCCGGTCCAGACGCGTCGACGCCCTCGACGACCTTCGACGCCAAACCGTAGGCGTCCTGAACCACTGGCGAGTCGTACGGGTGCACGATCCACGCCTGTGTCGAGTCGCCGAGCTGCTCAAGCGCCTGGCGCTCGCTCGTCGGGATCGACGACTGCACCAGCACCGCCCCGCCCGACGCCACGAGCACCGGCAGCCCCACCATCGCCACCACCAACGCCGTCCGGCCCCTGCTCCGGACGGCATCACGGCGGGCGATGCGAGCCGTGGCCCGCATCGCGACGAACCAGCGGCGCATCAGATCGAACCCGCGGCCTGCAACGACCAGGGCTCCAGGCGACGGCCGGTCCCGTCCACCACCACGCCGTCCCGCAGGAACACGGTCCGGTCGGCCCACGCGGCGAACCGCGGCTCGTGCGTGACGAGCAGGCCCGCCGCTCCCGCGTCGATGCGGGCGCGCAGCACCCGCATGACGTCCTCGCCCGTGGTGGAGTCGAGCGCGCCCGTGGGCTCGTCGGCCAGGACGAGGCGGCGCGGGCCGACGAGGGCCCGGGCGATCGCGACCCGCTGCTGCTGGCCGCCCGACATCTCGTCGGGGAACCGGTCGGCGAGGTGGTCCACGCCGACCTCGCGCAGCGCGGCGCGGGCCTCGGCGCGCGCGGTGCGGCCGCCGATGCCGTCGAGCTCGCGCGGCAGCGAGACGTTCTCCGCCGCGGTGAGCGCGGGGATGAGGTTGAAGTCCTGGAACACGTAGCCGACCGCGCGGCGGCGCAGGCGGGCGCGGGCTCGCGCGTCGAGCGCGCTGAGCTCGTCGCCGGCGAGGGTGACCGAGCCCGTCGTCGGGGTGTCGAGGCCGCCGACGATGTTGAGCAGCGTCGACTTGCCCGAGCCCGAGGCGCCCATGACCGCGACGAGCTCGCCGAGCCGGATGTCGAGGTCGACCCCGTCGAGGGCCCGCACGGCTGTGGCACCCTCGCCGTGGACGCGCGTCACGCCGCGAGCCGTCAGCAGCACCGGGCCGAGCTGGCGGCCGGTCATCGGGTCACCCGCGTGGGCTCGTCGGCGGCGACGGCCGGACGGATCGGCTGGGTGGCGGCGCGCGCGACGCGGGCCTCGACGTGGTCGAGCCAGCGGACCTCGGCCTCCGCGGCGAACACGAGGTTGTCGAGCACGAGCGACCACGCGAGGTCGTCGGACGCGGGGCCGGCCGCGGGCAGGTCGGCCTTGAGGCGGGTCAGGTCGGTCAGGGCGCGCATCGTCTCCGTGCGCTGCGCCTGGACGATCGCCGTGACGTCCACGTCGGGCGCCGTGACCGCGAGCGCGAGCTTGATGCTCAGCTCGTCGCGCTGCGGGGCGCTGCGGACGACGGGCGTCGACCACCACTCGCGCATCGCGGCCCGGCCGGCATCGGTGAGTGCGTAGGCCGGGGGCTCGGTGCCGTCGACCGGCTCGACGAGCCCGTCGCGCACCAGGCGGTCGAGCGTGGTCGAGACCTGGCCCATGTTGAGCGGCCAGGTCCCGCCCGTGCGGGCCTCGAACTGCTGGCGCAGCTGGTACGCGTGCATCGGCTCCTGCGCGAGCAGCGCGAGCATCCCCTGCCGGACGGACATCGTTCCCCCTGTGTGGTTACGCGGTAACTCTGAGCCGGAAGTTACGCAGTAACCTCTTTCGCGTCAAGCACCACGCCGCGTCTCGTGTCGCGAAGTTCGGGACCGCGCAGCCCGCGGGCGCTAGCGTGGCGACCAGGCACGGGAGCAGGGGGAAGAACGTGACCATGATCGACACCGCCGTCGCGCCGGTCGCGGCGCCACCACGGCGACGGCACCGCGGCCGCTGGGTTGCCGCCGCCACGGTCGCCGTCCTCGCCGTCGCCGGAGTCACGGCCTGGCTCGTCGTCGGGCTGACGCCGCGACTGGGGAACGGCTCGACGGCCGCGACCGATCCCGAGGCGATCGCCAAGCCTGACGTCTTCGTCTACGGGCCCGACGAGCAGGTCGTGGTCGACCCTGCGGACGGCAGCCTCGACGGCGAGTGGTCGTTCCGCAACGACGGGCCGGCGACGATCGTCGTCAGCGCGGCGCCCCAGGCCCAGGCGTACGTCACGTACGACATCCAGCTCCGCCTCATCCCACCGCACGGCGGCTCCTCGATCGCCGACGCGGACGTGGTCACCGTCGGGCCCGGTGAGGAGTTCGGCGTCAGGTACTCGTGGGCGCCGGGGTGCGCGTCGTTCGGCCCGGGGACGGGCGAGAGCACCGACTCGGTGCGGCTGCGCGTCGACACGCTCGGGATCACCCGGACGGTCGACGTGGTGACGGACCACCCGCTGACCTACTGGACCGAGACGGGCTACACGCCACCCGCCAGCTGCGCGAGCTGACCGTTCGCCGCGCGCGCCGACCCGCGCGCACATAATCTCCGGGGATGCGAACGGCCCGGATCCCCTGGCGCGCCCTGCTGCGCGCGGGCGGCCTGGCCCTCGGCGTCGGCCTGCCGGTCGCGGCACTGGCCTACGTCGTCCGCTCGGACGTCGGCCCGATCGTCCGCTGGGACCAGCACGCGATCGTCGAGGCGACCGACTTCACCCGCGCGCACCCCGCGTTCCACGATGCGCTGATCGTGTGGCAGGAGGTCTTCCAGCCGCGCTGGGTCTACCTCGCCGGATCGCTCGTGTGCCTGTGGGTCTGGCGACGCCACCACCAGCCGGGCCGCGCCCTGTGGGGGTTCGGGACGCTCATGGCGTCCTGGCTGATCGCCAACTTCTCCAAGGAGCTGGTCCGCCGCGCACGCCCCGTCGTCGAGGACGCGTTGGTCCACGCCGGTGGCACGAGCTTCCCCTCGGGCCACGCGTTCGCGATCGCAGCGACCGGCACCACCGTGACCCTGCTGCTGTGGCCGATGCTCGGCGCGCGCGGCCGCGTCGCCGTGACGACCACGGCGGCCGTCCTCACGCTGGCCACGGGCGCCGACCGCGTCCTGCTTGGTGCGCACTACCCGTCCGACGTCGTCGGCGGCATCCTGCTCGGCGCGACCGTCTCGGGCGCGTCCTACATCGGGTATCGCGGCTGGACCGCGCTGCGCGACGACACCCCCGACCCGGAGGTCTGAGTGAGCACGTTCGTCCACCGCTACGAGCTGGACACCAGCCGCCCGCCGGCCCGCGAGTTCTGGCGTGACATCGCGCTGCGGGCGCTCGTCCCCGCAGCCGCGGTGTGGGTCGTCATCGTCGGCCTCGGGTTCCTGATCACCGGGCCGCTCGACAACCTGCCCGGCGAGAAGGGCGTGAGCGAGTGGTTCGTCTCGATCCGCACGCCCGCCCTGAACGACATCACGGCGGTCATCTCCCAGATCGGCAACACCCCGATCGTCGTGGCGATCGCGATCGTCGTGATGCTCCTGCTGCTCTGGCGGACGAAGCAGTGGTGGTTCGCGCTCGTGCCGGGACTGGCGATCGGGCTGCAGGCCGCGGTGTTCCTCACGTCCTCGCTCGTCGTGGGCCGCGAGCGCCCGGACGTCGACCACCTCGACGACGCGCCGCCCACCTCGAGCTACCCGAGCGGGCACACCGGCGCCTCGACCGCGCTGTACGTGACGCTCGCGCTGGTCGCGCAGCGGATCGAGAACCGGGCCCTGCGGGTCGTCGTGACGGTCCTGCTGCTGCTCTGCCCGCTCGCGATGGGGTCGGCGCGGCTCTACCGCGGCATGCACTCGCTGACCGACGTGCTCGTCGGGCTGGCCAACGGGATCGTCTGCGCGTTCATCGCGTGGAACTACCTGCGCCGGGACACGTCGCGAAACAATGGCTGAAATGTACAGGTGTATTTCACCGGGGCGATAAGCAACTCGGTATTTCACTCCAATTCAATAGGCTTTCTTTATGGAAAGCAGCCGGAAGTGCCGTCGCATCGCAGCCGTCCTGGCGGCCGTTCTCGTGCTCACCGGGCTGGCGGCTGCGGCGCCGGCCCAGGCGGCCGACGGAGCCACCCGCGTGGTGGTCACCGCGACAGTCGCGCGTGCGAGGCCCGCCACGTCGTCGACCGTGAAGAAGCGGCTCAAGCGCATGGACCGCGTCGTGGTCACCTCGACCCGCGGCAGCTGGGCGAGGACCTCGACCGGCTGGGTCCCCGCGAAGACGCTCGCGCGGGCGAACCACTACGCCGACACCGTCGCCGCGCAGCACGGGCTGCGGATCGTCTACACGAACAAGCAGGCGTGCGGCACCCGGGCGAGCGTCAGCACGGCGACCGCCTTCCAGGCGGGCGGCTGCTACGTCGCCGGCAGCAACGACCTGCAGCTGACGAAGTCGGCCGCGTACGACGGCAAGGCGACCTGGAAGCGGACCGCGATCCGCAACCTGGTCCTGCACGAGAGCGCGCACGCCCTGATCTGGCGCGCGGTGGGCTCGGCCCATCCCGCGCTGGCGGGCAGTCGCTCGGAGCAGGTCACCGACGCGTACGCGTGGAAGTACCTCGGAGCGACCTCGCGCACGGCGGGTGGGTACGGGTTCTCGGCCAAGGACCTGGCCGCCGCGAAGGCGATCCGGGCGAAGGGCTGATCAGGACGATGGTCCCGGATCGGTGGTTCGCCGACGGGAGACACTGAGCACGCAGGGGACTCGAGCACACGAGGTCCGCCATGCCTATCCCCACCGCCATCCCGCCACCCCGCCCCGAGCCGGTCCGCGAGGTCTGCTACCAGACCCTGCTGAGTCGGATCATCGACGGCACCTACCCCGCGGGAACCCGCTTGGACGACGACGTCCTCGCTGCCGAGTTCGGCCTCTCTCGCGGGCCACTGCGCGAGGCGTTGAACGGCCTGGCGTCCTTCCACATGGTCGAGATCCTTCCTCGACGCGCGACGATCGTGTCGGCGATCGACCAGCGCAGCCTGCGTGAGGCGACGACCGTCCTCTACGTCCTGGTCGCCGACGCCATGCGCCTGACCGTGGGACGCCTGACGGCCGCCGACCGTGCGGCCCTGGTCGCCTATCGGGACACCGCGCTCACGTCGGACGCCGTCGTACGACAGACAGTTCGCTGCTGCCGGGTGTGGACGGACTTCTACGCGGTGATCGTCAACCGCCTCGGCAATCCGGAGTACGACCGCGTGATCCGCTGGATCGGCCCGTACGCCCGCCGGTTCAACTGGCAGATTGCGGACCTGATCGACCCGACGACCGAGGCCGCTTTCGAGCTCGCGGAGATCGAGGCGCTGCTCGCGGGCGACGTGGACGCGCTGATGACCATCTGGCACGAGCACACCGCCGTCTACATCCCGGGTCTCGTCGACGGCGTCCAGGATCACGGGGGCCCGCTCGAGCCAGAGGTCACGGGCGACACCTGTGCCGGACGAGCCACGGCCCAGATCCGGGAGGCGATCGCCGACGGGACCCTGCTGCCCGGAGAGACGCTGGTCGAGGCGGACCTGATCGCGTGGCTCGGGGTGTCGCGGACCCCGGTCCGCGACGCTCTTCGCCGGCTCTCGCGGCAGGCCCTCGTCGAGCTCGAACCAGGTCGGCCCACCCGGGTCGCGGTGATCGAGGAGGCCGACCTGCGCAACCTCGCCGACGTCGCGCACGTCCTTCGTCGAACGGTCGCCCAGCTCGCGCTCCGCGACCGGCCCGAGCACCTCGCCGCTCAGCTGCGCGAGGGGCTCGCCGACGTCACGGCCGCTGCACCCGGCATGGCTACGACGCTCGCCGTCGGGGACCTGTTCCATCGCCTCGACACCGCGCTGGGACGCGGCGTCTACGGTCAGATCCTCGAGCCGATCCACGTCCGCGGGCGGTTCTTCGCGGTGCGACACCCCGAAGCCGCCTCCGACATGACGCTCGACCTCGCTCAGCAGCTCGTCGACGCGGTCGAGACTCGTGATGCCGGCGCGCTCGACGAGGCGCTGCACCGCTACTTCTCCTTCGGAGGCGAGCGCCGATCCGTCGGGCGCGGCCGTCGAGACCGAGCCGCCTGAGGCTGACCGCAGGACGACGACCCGAATCGGCCCGGACCTGCACAAACGCACCTCGCAGCCCCTAGGGTATGGCCATCACCACCGTGGCCGCCCCGCTCCTTGGTCGCGCCGACGAGCTGCGGCGTCTCGGCGCGACGATCACGGCTGCCCGCAACGGCACGAGCGGGACGCTGCTCGTGCGCGGGGACCCCGGCATGGGCAAGTCGGCGCTGCTGGCCGCCGCGACGCACGACCTGCCCGACGTCCGCATCCTGCGCTCCGACGGCTACGAGGCCGAGTCGACGATGGCCTTCGCGGGGGTGCACCGGCTGGTCCTGCAGCTGGCCGACGAGCAGGCGGCGCTCCCGGACCGGCAGCGCGCCGCGCTCGCGGTGGCGACGGGCACCTCCGACGGCGACCCACCCGACCGGTTCCTCGTCGGCCTCGGCCTGCTCGGGCTGCTCGCGGCAGCGGCCCGACGCCAGACGCTCGTCTGCGTGGTCGACGACGCGCACTGGCTCGACCTCGAGTCGCGCGAGGTCCTGGCGTTCGTCGCCCGCCGGCTCCAGGCCGAGCGCGTCGCGCTCCTGCTCGCGGCGCGCGGCGCGGCCGACCTCCCCGGGCTGCCCGACCTCGAGCTCGCCGGACTCGACGCGGTCGCGGCCGCCGCGCTCGCCGACCGCTCGGTCGAGGGCGGCGTCGTCGACCCGCGCGTGGCCAGCAGCATCGCGGCGGCCACCGGCGGCAACCCCCTGGCCCTGATCGACCTGTCCCCCGAGCTGGCCGCCGGCGGCGTCGTCGGCGCCGAGCCCTACCCCGTCCCGATCGGGTCCCGGCTCGAGGCCCACTACCTCGCGCAGGTCCGCGGGCTGCCCGGCCCGACGCGCGCGTGGCTCGCCGTCGCCGCCGCGGAGTCGTCGGGCGAGCCGTCCCTCGTCGCACAGGCCTGTGCCGCGCTCGACATCGCGGCACACGCGGGCGAACCCGCCGAGACCGCCGGGCTCGTCGTCGCCGGGCGGACGATCGAGTTCCGCCACCCGCTCGTCCGCGCGGCCGTGTACGGGGCGCTGCCTGGTCCGCGTCGGCGCGAGATCCACGCGGCCCTGGCCGGGGCGTCGGCCGCCGAGGGAGCGCACGAGCTCGAGGTGTGGCACGCGGCCGCGGCGGTCGTCGGGACCGACGAGGCGGTCGCGGCACGCCTGGGCGCGGCGGCCGACCGCGCAGGGATGCGCGGCGGGCTGGCCTCACGCGCGCGCCTGCTCGAACGCGCCGCCGAGCTCAGCCCGCCCGGTCCCGGCCGGGACGCCCGGCTCCTCGACGCCGCCGAGGCCGCCGCCGCCGTGGGCGCCGCGCACCACAGCATCGCGCTGCTCGACCGGCTCGACCCCGACCAGCTCGACCGCGTGGGACGGGGCCGGGCCATCGCCACGCGCGCGCTGCTCGCGACGTTCATGGCCGACCCGGCCGGCATCGTCGCGGGGACCGCGAACCTGCTGCGCGCCGCCGGCGCGTTCCACGGCGTCGACCCCGCGCGCGAGCAGCGCACCCTCATCCGCGCGTTCGAGGTCGCCCTGCCCGCGGAGTGGCTGATGCAGGGCGTGACCCTCGACGAGCTGGGGCACCGGCTCGCGGCCGGGGCGGACGTCGCACCCGGGCCGCGCGCGTCCGCCCTGCGCGGCCTGAGTGCCCACATCCTGCTGCCCTACGAGCAGGCGGTCCCCGCGATGCGTGCCGCTCTCGCGACGATCGCCGAGATCCCCGACGCGGAGCTCCTCGACGTCGGGTACTTCGGCATCGCGCTGTCGATGGCGCTGTGGGACGAGAGGTCCTGCATCGACGACCTCGAGCGGGCCGCCCGCGTCGCGCGGGAGGCAGGCTCGCTGCAGATGCTCGACGCGTCGCTGTGGCTGCTGAGCCTCGTCGAGCTCGTGCGCGGCGACCCGGCAGCGGCCGGGCGGTACGTCGAGCAGGTCCGCGAGCTGCGCCGGGCGATGGGATATCCCGCCGAGCAGGTCGTCAACGTCGCCTACCTCGCCTGGGCGGGCGCGCCGCGCGAGCAGATCCAGGCGATCGCCGACGCCCTCGTGCCGATGGGGTTCGGCGGCGCGTGGACCGTGGCGATGACCGGGCTGAGCGTGCGGGACATCGCCGAGGGCCACTACCGGGACGCGTACGAGCGACTGCGGCCGATGATCGAGCGCCCGTTCCTGCAGGTCACCTACGGGCAGCTGCCCGACTACGTGGAGGCCGCGGTCCGCAGCGGTCACGTCGCCGCCGCGCGGGAGACTGCCGATCAGCTCGACGCGTTCGCGCGCGCGAGCGGCACGCCGTGGATCCGCGGCCTCGCGGCCCGCAGCGCCGCGCTGCTCGCCCCGCCCGACGAGGCCGAGGCGCTGTACCTCGCCGCGATCGGCTGGCTCGGACGGTCGGCGACCCCCGCGGACCTGGCGCGCGCCCACCTCGTGTACGGCGAGTGGCTGCGCCGCGAGAAGCGCCGGGTCGACGCGCGCGAGCACCTTCGCGTCGCCGTGGCCGCGTTCGAGCGGATCGAGGCCCCGGCATTCGCCCGACGAGCCGCCACCGAGCTCGCCGCCACGGGCGAGCACGTCCCGCCCCGCGGCGACGGCGCTTCCGTCGACCTGACCCCCCGTGAGGCGACCATCGCGCGCCGGGCCGCAGCTGGCGAGACCAACGCCGAGATCGGGGCGGCACTGTTCATCAGCGCGAACACGGTCGACTACCACCTGCGCAAGGTGTTCCGGAAGCTCGGCGTCACCTCGCGCCGCCAGCTCGCCCAGGTGCTGCCGCGGCCCTGACTACGTGCCGCACGTGGTGCGGCCGTGCGTCGTCGGCGGACACGCTCGGGGAACCCCGACGAACGACGACGGAGAGGTCCCGACGATGCCCCACGTGACGACCGAGGACGGCGCGCAGATCTTCTACAAGGACTGGGGCACCGACGGCACGCCCGTCGTCCTGAGCCACGGCTGGCCGCTCAACGCCGACGCGTGGGAGGCGGCCGCCCTGTTCCTCGCCGAGCACGGGCACCGGGCGATCGCGCACGACCGTCGCGGGCACGGTCGCTCGAGCCAGACCTGGCACGGCAACGAGATGGACACCTACGCGGACGACCTCGCGTGCCTCGTCGAGCACCTCGACCTGCAAGACGCGACCCTCGTCGGGCACTCCACGGGCGGCGGCGAGATCGTCCACTACGTCGGGCGGCACGGCACCGCCCGCGTCGCGGGCCTCGTCCTGGTCTCGGCCGTGCCACCGCTCATGCTCGCGGCCGACGACAACCCCGGCGGCCTGCCCCTGGCGGTCTTCGACCAGATCCGCGCCGGCGAGGCGACCGACCGCTCCCAGCTCTACCGCGACCTCGCGGACGGCCCGTTCTTCGGGCACAACCGCAACAACGACATCTCCCAGGGCGTGCGCGACGCGTTCTGGCTGCAGAGCATGGCGTGCGGGCACCGCGCCGCCTACGAGTGCATCGCCGCGTTCTCGGCCACCGACTTCCGCCCCGACCTCGCCGCGATCGACGTCCCGACGCTGGTCATCCACGGCGACGACGACCAGGTCGTGCCCTTCGCGGTCGGCGGCGAGCGCTCCGTCACGCTCATCGCCGACGCCCGGCTCACCGTCTACGCCGACGGCGCGCACGGCCTGCCGGACACCGCGCGCGACCGGCTGCACGCCGACCTGCTCGCGTTCGTCGACTCCCTGCCGCACTGAGAACACCGAGAACACCCGCCCTGCACCGACCGGAAGGAACGCTCATGCCTGACACGAACGCCCCGGACACCATCGTGCTCGTGCACGGACTGTGGATGACCCCGCGCAGCTGGGAGGGTTGGGTCGCGCACTTCGAGGCGAAGGGCTTCCGGGTGCTCGCGCCCGCCTACCCGGGGTTCGAGATCGAGGTCGAGGCGCTGCGGGAGAACCCCGACGTCATCGCGAGGCTCACCGTCCCCGAGACGGTCGACCACCTCGCTCGGCAGATCGAGGCCCTCGACGCGCCGCCGATCATCATCGGCCACTCGTTCGGCGGCACCCTGACCCAGCTCCTGCTCGCGCGCGGCCTGGGCGCCGCGGCGGTCGTCGTCGACTCGGCCCCGACCGAGGGCGTGCGGGTCACGCCGCTGTCGCAGGCCAGGTCGCTGTTCCCGGCGCTGAAGAACCCGGCCAACTACCACCGGGCCGTCGGGTTCACGGCCGAGGAGTTCCACTACGCGTTCGCCAACACCCTGTCCCGCGAGGAGTCGGACGCCGTGTGGGAGAAGTACGCGATCGCCGCGCCCGGCAACTGGGTGTGGGCGTACGGGCTCATCGCCAACTTCAAGCCCGGCCACCAGGAGACGTGGGTCGACTACGCCGCCGACCGCGCCCCGCTGCTGTTCATCGGCGGCAGCGAGGACCACATCATGCCGCCGTCCGTGAACAAGTCGAACGCCAAGCACTACCGCCACTCCCCGGCGATCACCGAGTACGTGGAGTTCCCCGGCCGCTCGCACTGGATCTGCGCCGAGCCCGGCTGGGAAGAGGTGGCCGACCACGCGCTCGAGTGGGCGCTGACCCACGCTCGGGCGACGCAGGCGTCCTGAGCCGACGAGGGCCCCGCCGATGCGTTCGGCGGGGCCCTCGTCGTCCGGTCAGAGCGGCAGCCAGAGCGCCAGCACGTTCGGCGGCTCCCAGCCGGTCAGCGACGTGTGCGCCTGGCGGCAGCGGTACTGCTTGCCGCCGTAGGTCACCACGTCACCGACCGCATACGCGTGGTTCGCGGTCCACGTGCCGGTGGCCGGGGTCGTGGGGGTGGGCGTCGGCGTGGGCGTCGGGGTCGGCGTCGCTGTGGGCGTCGGGGTGACCGTCGGCTTGGGCGTGGTCGTCGGCGTCGGGGTGGGGGTCGGCGTGGGGTTCGTGCCGCCGAACAGCGCCTTCGCGTTGTCGCCGAACGTCCAGCCCTTCGACCCGTCCCAGTTGATCGACCAGGTCATCAGGCCCTTGGGCGCTCCACCGAGCTGCGACCACGCCTGCGCGACGAGCGCGGGCGTCATGTACCCGCCGCCGGCTCCGGGCTGGGCGGGCAGGCCGGGGACCTGCTTGTCGTACGGCACCCGGATGGTCGTGCCCTGCACGGTCAGGCCGGCGTCGAGGCACCGGGTCTGGGCGACGAATCCCGCGACCGTGCCCGCCGCGTACGAGCCCCCCGAGCAGTCGTGCATCGACCCGTTGTAGTACTGCATGTTCAGCCACCACAGCCGGCCGTTGTCGGCGTACTTCTTGATGATCGGGAGGTACGAGCCCCAGATCGAGCCGTACACGACCGACCCTCCGGTGACGTAGGCGGTCTCGGGGGCCATCGTCAGGCCGAAGCCCGCGGGCATCGCGGCGAGGATCCCGTCGATGATCCGGATCAGGTTGGACTGCGAGGTGGACAGAGTCCCGATGCTGCCGGACCCGGTCAGGCCCGCCTCGATGTCGATGTCGATGCCGTCGAAGTTGTTGGCCTTGAGGATCGGGACGATCGTCGCGACGAACTTGTCCGCCACGGCGCTCGACGACAGGTCGATGCTCGCGTTCGCCCCGCCGATCGACAGCAGGACCGTGTGGCCCTGGGCCTTGGCGGCGCACACCTGCGCGGGCGTCGGGACGTCGACGCCGGTGTCCATGCCGTCCTGCCACTTGACCGTCCCGTCGGGCAGGATCACGGGGAACGCGGCCATCAGCACGTTGTAGCCGTGCTGCGCCTGGCGGGCGTCGTCGATGGGGATGTAGCCCAGGCCCGGGTGGACCGAGGAGTTGTCCCAGCTCTCCCAGTAGCCCTGCAGGACCTTGCCCGCGGGCCTCGACTTCTGGCCGCAGGTGTCGGCGGCGCCCGCCGAGGACAGGCCGATCGTGAGGCCGAGGCTCGCGACCATGGCGGTGGCTGCGAGGGCCGCGACGACGCGGGCGCTCGAGCGGTTGGGACGGAAGATGCGACGCATGCGGGACCTCCGGGGGAAGGGCGGGGCTGGCAGCGGACCGACGGATCGGGCCGCCACGACGTCGGGGCGGCCCTCTCCGACGAGGGTGCGTTTTGACCGTAGTGCCCGATCTGGGGCCAGTGGAAGAGTTCCTTACAAAAAAGTCCTAACAAATCTGCGGCCGCCTCGAGGCCGGGCCCGCGCCCGGCGCAGCTCGACGTACGTCGGCGGGGCGACCGCGAAGGGCGCGCGCGCGACGATCCACCTGCAGGTGAAGTCGTACACGCTGACGTGAAGCACTCCGGGAGCACGACGGTCGCGGCGGCGTCCGCGAAGGCGAAGCTGGTCGTGCTGCCGAAGAAGTAGCCGGACGCAGCGAAGCGGCCCTGACCTGCTGGTCAGGGCCGCTTCGATCGGCGGTAGCGGTGGGATTTGAACCCACGGTGGACTTTCACCCACACACGCTTTCGAGGCGTGCTCCTTAGGCCGCTCGGACACGCTACCTCGCCGAGAAGGGTACCCGGTCGAGGGCCGTGCTCCGAATCCGGCCCCGACGTACGGTGGAGCGGTGAGCTTCGATGATGTCCTGGCGGTCCTGACGGGCCGCCGGCTGACCGTCCTGACGGGCGCCGGCGTATCCACCGACTCAGGGATCCCGGACTACCGCGGGCCGGACTCGCCGCCCCGCACGCCGATGACGTTCCAGCAGTTCACCAGCGACGACGCGTTCCGCCGACACTACTGGGCGCGCAACCACGTGGGCTGGCGGCACGTGCGCCGGACGCAGCCCAACGAGGGGCACCGGGCGCTCGCGCGACTCGAGGACGAGGGCGTCGTGGTGGGGATCATCACGCAGAACGTCGACCTGCTGCACGAGGCCGCGGGCTCGCGCAACGTCATCGACCTGCACGGCCGCTACGACCGCGTGGTGTGCCTGAGCTGCGGCACGGTGATGAGCCGGCGCGAGCTGGCCGACCTGCTCGACGCGCTCAATCCGCACTTCGCCCCCGAGGCCGTGGCGGACATCGAGATCGCTCCCGACGCGGACGCCGTCATCGAGCAGACCGCCGACTTCGTCGTCGCGGACTGCCCGGTGTGCGGCGGGATGCTCAAGCCGGACATCGTCTACTTCGGCGAGAACGTGCCGCGACCGCGGGTGGATGCGGCCTACGCGATGGTCGACGAGGGCGACGCCCTGCTCGTCGCGGGCTCGTCGCTCACGGTGCAGTCGGGGCTGCGGTTCGTCCGGCACGCCGCGGCCGCCGAGAAGCCGATCGTCATCGTCAACCGGGGCGCCACGCGCGGCGACCGGCACGCCACGCTCACCTACCACGCGGGGACGTCAGAGACCCTGAGCGCCCTCGCCCGGCTCCTGCCGGTGGCCCTCGAAGAAGCGCCGCAGCAGCTCTGAGGACTCCGCGGCCCGCACGCCGCCGACGACCTCGACGCGGTGGTTGAGCCGCCGGTCGCGCACCACGTCCCACTGCGACCCGCACGCGCCAGCCTTGGGGTCCCACGCGCCCAGCACCAGCCGCGGCACGCGGGCCAGCACCGTCGCCCCGGCGCACATGAGGCACGGCTCGAGGGTCACGACCAGGGTGCAGTCGTCGAGCCGCCACCGGCCCAGCGCCGCGGCGGCGGACCGCAGCGCGACGACCTCGGCGTGGCCCGCGGGGTCCGCGGCGGCCTCGCGCACGTTGTGCCCGCGCCCGACGACCTCTCCGCCCGGACCCAGCACCACGGCGCCGACCGGCACGTCGCCGGTCGCGAGCGCCAGCACGGCCTCGTCGAGCGCCTCGCCCATCGCCAACGCGTCGGCGGCCGCCTCGGGTCGGGTGCTCATGCCGCCATGATCCCCCAGCGGCGAGGTGGCGGACGACCTTGGTGCATCCCAGCACGTGGGACACCCGGTAAGTTGCTCCCATGCGCCTGCACGTCGCGAACCACCCGCTGGTCGACCACAAGCTCGCCGTCCTGCGTGACGTCGAGACCCACTCGGCGACCTTCCGCCTCCTCGTCGACGAGCTGGTCACCCTGCTCGCGTACGAGGCGACCCGGGACGTGCACACCCGCGAGGTCGAGATCACCACGCCGGTCACCACGACCACCGCGCGCAAGCTGGCCACGCCGCGCCCGATCGTCGTCCCGATCCTGCGCGCCGGGCTCGGCATGCTCGACGGCATGACGCGCCTGCTCCCGACCGCCGAGGTCGGCTTCCTGGGCATGCAGCGCGACGAGGAGACCCTCGAGGCGATCACGTACGCCAACCGCCTGCCCGACGACCTGTCCGGCCGGCAGTGCTTCCTGCTCGACCCCATGCTCGCCACCGGCGGGACGCTGGTCGCGGCCATCGACTACCTGCTGCAGCGCGGCGCGCGCGACGTCACCGCGGTCTGCCTGCTGGCCGCGCCGGAGGGCCTCAAGGTCGTCGAGGACTTCGTGGGCGACCGGGCCGACGTGTCGATCGTCGTCGCCGCGGTCGACGAGCGCCTCAACGAGAAGGCGTACATCGTGCCGGGCCTCGGGGACGCGGGAGACCGCCTCTACGGCGTCGTCTGAGCATCCACCGGGTGAGACCACCCGGGTAACTCCTTGGGCACGGCCGACGAGCCGTGCGATGCTCGCACCGTGATCCGACCCACGCACTACGCCACGGCGGCGTCCGCCGTGCGCGTATCTGCGATGCGCTGTCCGGCCT
Source organism: Cellulomonas rhizosphaerae (assembly GCF_003470205.1). Lineage (GTDB taxonomy): Bacteria > Actinomycetota > Actinomycetes > Actinomycetales > Cellulomonadaceae > Cellulomonas > Cellulomonas rhizosphaerae. The sequence goes on along the minus strand of NZ_QWKP01000212.1, from coordinate 3,319 downwards.
GACGTCGCCCCTCAGGCCCGACCCTCCCGCCCCACCGGCGGACCGCACACCCGGAGAACCCCATGGCACTTCCTGCTCCCTTGCCCCCGCCGCCACGCGCCGGCTTCGTCCTGTACGTCTCGGTGCCCGAGTCGACCACGGCGACCGCCCTGGCCGACGTCGCCGCGACCCTGCACGAGCTTGCGGTCGACGCGCTGCCCGGCGCCGAGACCGTGACGGCGCTCTCGCTGGTCCCCGGCGGGTCGGACGACGTCCGGCGGATCGGTGAGCGGCTCACCGACCTGCGGCTCATCTCGGGTCAGCAGTAGCCGCAGGCTCGGGCGGCTGCGTCCGCAGCGTGATGGCGCCGACGAGGTACTGGTCGCCGACCGTCGACGCGGTCAGCGAGCTCACGTCGCAGCCCAGCAGGACCGGCCGGAACGCCTTGGCGTCCGTACCGAGCGAGTTCGCCGCGCGCCAGCCGGTCGCGGTCGAGTCGAACGCGTTGGACGACGAGCCCGCCGAGCCGTCCCAGCGCACGGGCGTCAGCGCGACCGGCGCGGCGTCGCACAGCGGGCTCGTCAGCCGTAGCTGGTCGCCGCTGCCCTGGTAGTCGCCCTCCCAGGCGACGACCCCGACGCGCGCCAGCGTGCCCGCGGGCGCCGCGAACGAGAACACGGGCGGCTGCGCGCCGCTGCCCACCCACGCGCCGCTGTCGTACACCGTCACGGCGGCGTCGCTGCCGTCGGAGTAGACGACGACGAGCGACCAGCCGGCGAAGTAGGTCGGGTCCTTGTCCGAGCGGCCCGCGCTCACGGCGATGTCCGCCACGGACCAGGTCCCGCTGCCCCCGGCGGCCACCTGGTCGGTCACGTCGGCGAACGACTGGTAGTACCGGCGGTTGGCGTTGTCCTTCCGGTCGGCGATGACCGTGCCCGTCACGGCCTTGTAGTCGCCCTGGGGTCCGCGCAGGCGGGCGTCGGTCAGCGCCTTGCTCCACGTGTCGGAGCCCGCGGCGTTGCCGGACCAGTAGAGGCCGGCGAACTCGACGGCGGCACCCTTCGGGATCACGAGCTGGGCCTTGGAGGAGACGGCGACGCTCGCGCGCTGACCGGCGAACGGCGCCTCGTCGAGCGGGATCATCGCCAGCCCGTTGTTGTCCGCGGTGCCCTTCTCGAGCGCGTTGCGGCACGCGGCGAGGTAGGTGTTGCAGGACAGCAGCGGCGCTCCGACCTGCGTCACGGCGCCGGTCCCGGTGTAGCGCTCGGCGAGCCCGGCCGACGTGGCAGGCAGGGTGATCTGGACCGGGTCGCTGGTCGCGCCCGTGGCGCGCGCGGTGACCGTGACCCGGCTGCGCTCGCTCCACATGAGGTGCCCCGAGACGAGCACGGCCGCGGAGCCGCCCGAGGCGATGTCACCGAGCGGGCACTCGACGACGCGCGGGTCCTCGGTTGCGGCGCACCCGGCGGTCTGGCTGCCGTCGGGGTTCGGCACGACGTTGCGCGGCAGCGCGACGCGTGCCACGACGCCACCGGCGTCGGAGCCCTCGCCGACGTCGACGGCGAACGAGACCTGCACGCCCTCGTCGCCCTGCAGGAGCACGGGTGACGTCTCGGTCCGCACGACGAGCGACGGCGCGCGGCCCACGACCGGCACGCTGACCTCCACACCATCGGCGCCGGGCGCCCTCGCCGCGACGGTCAGGTCGCCGAGCGTGCCCGTGGCGCCCACGTCACCGACGAGGCTGAGGGCGAGCGGCTCCTGCGCGCCGGCCTTCACCGCGTCACGCGTGCACGTGGCGAGCGAGCCGTCGAGGCCGCAGTCCCAGCCGTCGGGAGTCGCGTCGGCCCACCGGGTGCCCTCGGGCGCGGTGGCTTCTACCACGACGTCCGAGGCGTCCAGGTCGCCCTCGTCGCCGATCAAGAGCTTGACCGGCACCGCGTGCCCGCCCAGCACCTCGAGTCCTTCGGCCGCATCCACCGACAGGCGCGCGGGGCGCTCGATGGTGAACGGGACGGAGATCGGGGTGGGCGTGGCACGGCCGGACGGGCTGAGCGTCACCGTGATCGGGTCGTCCCCCACGTCGTCCGGCTCTCCGGCCGTCAGCGCGAGGGCCAACGGTGCCGAGCCCCGTGCGGGGATCGTCGCCATGGTGCAGTCGACGACGTTCGCGGCCGCTCGCGCCGCCTGCGGCAGCAGGCAGCTCCAGTCGCCGCCGACCTGCTGCCAGCTGATCCCCGCGGGGAGCGCGACCTGAACCACGGCGGCGGTCGCGGCCGTTCCGCCGGCGTTGCGCAGCGGCAGGGTGAGCGTCGTCGGCCGCTGGCTGAGCAGCTCGAGCGTCGCGGGCGCGGACGGCAGTGCCAGGCGGGCCGGGGCGGGTGCCACGCGCACGGGGATCGGCGGCGCCTCGTAGTCGAGGCCAGCGCCCTTCACGTGCAGCGCGATCTCGCCGTCGGACCGGTCGTAGGACTCGTCGACCGCGACGTGCAGGACGAGGCGCGCGGTCGTGCTGGGCGCGAGCACGTCGAGGGTGCAGCGCGCCGTCGGGGACTGCTCGCCCCCGGTGCACACCCAGCCGGGGTCGGAGGCCGCGGCGAAGCGGCCGAACACGCCGGGCGTTGTCACCGTCAGCACATCGTCGATCGTCACGCCGTCGGGCAGGACGACGTCGGCCGCGAGGTCGGCGGCCGCGGTGCCGCCCGTGTTCGCCACCTCGATCGCGAGCTCCTGGTCGGTCGCGCCCGCGGACAGGGACAGGCCGGTGTCGGGCAGGACGACGGAGAGCGCCGCGGGGGCCGGCGGAGGGTCGGTCGGGGGATCCGTGGGCGGGTCGGTCGGCGGGTCCGTCGGGGGATCTGTCGGCGGGTCCGTGGGCGGCTCGGTCGGGTCGCTCGTCGGCTGCGCGGTGGGCTGGGACGTGGGCTGCGACGTCGGCTGGGCGGTGGGCTGGCTCGTCGGGGCGGACGTCGGGTTCGTCGCGGGCGCCGTCGGATCCGTACCCGGGACGACGGGCGGCGCGGTGGGCCCCTGCGACGCAGCGGTGCTCGGGTCCGGCGTCGCACCCGGCGACGCGGGTGCGGTGGGCTGGTCGTTCGTCGAGGAGGCGCTCGAGGTCGGCACGGGGAGCGTCGCCTCGTCGTCGGGCCCGGACAGCAGGTTCACGACGAGGGCCGTCGCGATCCCGGCGACCACGAGCACGCCCGCCGCCACCGCCACGGCGGCCGCGGGGATCGACGCGATGAACGCCGCGATCCCGCCCGCGGCACTCGCGCCCGCGGTCGCGCCTGCGCCGCCGCCCGCGGCGACCGCGGCAGCGCCACCCGTGCCCGCGGTCGCC
>NZ_QWKP01000211.1 GCF_003470205.1 Cellulomonas rhizosphaerae | reverse complement strand
CGCGGATTCTCAGCGGGGTCCGCCCGGTACAGCACCCGGGCGCGCGCGCCGGCGGTGAGGAGGTCTTCGACGCACTCCTCGTCGGACGCGACCGTGAACGTCGCCGAGCCGGCGTTGTTCAGGCGGGCCGTCGCGGAGATCTCGATGGGGGCTGCGACGGTCGACTGGTAGACGAACGACTTGTCGAACACCTCGATGACCAGCGGCGGGCGCAGGTCGGTCACGACGTCACCAGGCCGCGTTGTACAACGGGATGATCGAGCACTGCACGGTGCCGTCGCCGGTGATGTTGACACCGACCGTGACGGACTCCCCGTCGGGGATGGGCTCGAACTCGCGCGGCGAGAGCAGGTTCCCGGCGCGGGCGCCGTCGAGGCGCGCGGTCGCCTTGTCGGTGTTGATAGTGAGCACCTGCCCGTTCGTGAGGGTCGGGGTGCCGATCTCCATGCCGTTGACCGTCAGGACCGCGGACGTCGCGGCGCCACGGCCGGTGACCGTCCACGTCGGCCACACCGGGACGTCACCCGGATTGGCCATGTCGACCTCGCCCGTGGTCGTCGGTGCCGAGATGTAGAAGTCCGGGGCGGAGTCCGACGGTCCGGTGAAGTTCACGCCCGGGGTAGCGCCCCACAGGGGGCTCGTGATCGGGGCACCAGCCCACATCGGGTCGTCCGCGATCATCCGCAGCTGGTAGTCCTTCCACGCCCGCTTGCCGGGTGTGGTGTCCCAGGAAGGGTCGCCGTCGTCGCCGAGCCGCAGCATGAGCGAGCGGTGCTCGCCCGTGAACGGGTGCGTGACCGTCCACATGCCCGGCCGGTCACGGCGCAGGGTGCGACGGAACGCGGCGTCGAACTTGAGCCACTCCGTGGAGCCGGAGTCTTCCCAGACCCACAGCGGCCACGTGACGTCGCGTGCGAGCTCACGGTGCGACCGGAACCGCTGCCCGCGGCGTGCCGGCGACGACGTCGTGTGCTCCTCCGCGGGCGGGAACGTGAGCCCCCGCACCCCGGCCTGCAGGTGGATCGCCTGGGTGCGGCCGCGGCCGGTGAGCTGGAACGAGGACCCATCCCACCCGGTCCACGTGAAGTCCATGTCCGCGAACGGCGACGGTGCGGGCGGGTCCGGTACGGGGCCGGGGGAGACGAGCAGGATCGACATCAGGCACCCACTCCCGTGGCGAGTCGGTGCAGGCCACCGGAGTAGACGGAGTCGCGCAGCCGCGCCTCGGACTTGCGGGCGACACTGTCGTCGGCGCCGTAGAAGTGCTGCGTGTTCTTGAACGTGACCCCGCCGCGCGCGGCGCCCGCGCCACTGCCCGTGCCGCTGGCCATGGTCGGGATCGCCGCACCGGAGAACCGGCGCGCGGCCGCAATCACGGCGGGCATCGAGTCGATGAGCCCGAGCTCGGTGCCCTTGCCGAGGAACCGAGCCATCCCGTAGGTGACCTTCGACGGGGACGCGATGCCCCACGCGCGCTTCAGCTCGAGCTCGAGCGCCTTGGCCCACTTCGCGACCGACTTCTTGTTGTTCGCGAGGTCGGACTCGAGGCCCTTCTGGAAGCCCTGCGCCGCGGCGATGCCGCCGGTGTAGAACGCCTTCGTCAGGTCAGTGCCACCGACGTTCGCCCAGTAATCGATCTGCCCGGCCTGCTTGTTCAGCGCGGAGACACCGCCCTTGCCGCCCTTGATCAGGGCGTCGGCGATGACCGTGCCCTGCTCGGTGCCGAGCTGGTAGATCTCCTGCAGCAGCGGACCGGTCAGGCCCATCTCGCGCAGCTTCTGCAGCTTCCCGACGAACGTCTTGATCGCGGCCGCGCGCTTCGTGTACGCGGCGACGATCCCAGCCGATGTGGTGACACCCGCCTTGCCGGCCGTACCCGGGTCCCAGATCTGCTCGTTCCAGGACTGCCCGCGCTCGTTCATCCGTGCGACGGACTGCCACGACCCGGCGGTGCCGTCGGTGGCCTGCGCGATCGTGTCACCGAGCCCGAACGCACCTGTGAGGCCAGACGCCGCCTGGTCGCGGATGTCAGCCAGGCGGGACACCTGATCGGCGGCCGACTGCAGCTTCGCGTCGATCTTGTCGGCCTGCGCGTACAGGCGCTTGAGCCCGGCCTCGGCCTCCTTCGCCGTGGCGGCGAGGTTCGCCCGGGCCTTCTTCGAAAGGTCCGGGTTGCGGGACGCGTCGGCGAGCTGGTCGATGACCGAGTACGCACCGGACATGCCTGCCGTGGCCTGCTCACGGGAGTCGCCGCGGCGTGCGTCGGTGCGCAACTGGCGGGTGGCCTCGACGACGCGCGCGTAGGTCGCCTTCGCGTCCTCGAGCTCCGACTTGGCGGCGTCGAGGGCCTTCTGTGCACGCGCCTGCCGCTTGGCGTCCTTCGTGCGTGCGGCCGCCTTGCTCTCACCGTTGGCGAGCTCGTAGGCGTCACGCGCGTCGGCGACCCGGTTCTTCGCCCACTCGACACGGCCACCGGTCGCGAACCCGCGCAGACTGGACCGCCACGCCTCGATGGCGCCGTGCCCACCGGCGGCCTGCACCTCGGCGGCCGTGATGACGTGCTCACCGTTGGAGACGCGCGCGAGGATCGAGTCCGACGTGCCCGTCCCGGGGCCGATGATCGGGCCGCCCTCGGCGCGGGCGATCGAGGCGCCGGGCGCGAACTGGTACTGCTTGCCGCCGACCTGGTCGACCGTGATCTTCACGTGCCGGCCGTTGGCCAGGGTGATCCACCGGTTCAGGGCGTCGGTCGCGCGCTGCGTGTCGACGGCGACGTCGACGTCGACCTTCTTCGGGATGAGCCCGAGCTGGTCCGCGAGCTTCTTCGCGGCCGACTTCGACATGCCCATCTTCTCGGCCTGCGCGATGAAGTCCGCACGGGTGGCGCGGACCGCCTTCTGCAGCTCCTTCTGCGAGGCACCGTTCGCGCGCATCGACTCGACGACGTCGAGCCCGGACTTCGCGATGTCGTCGAGCGCGGCCTGGTTGTCGCGGCCCTTCTGGGTGTCTAGCTCGAGGGTGCGGCCGTTGTCCTTGAGGGCCTTCGTCGCGTCGTCGAGGGACTGCTCGTACTGGCGCTGCGCGTCGCGCTGCGACAGGACGATCCCCGCGGCCTCGCGCTGCTGGGCGACGAGGTCCTTGAGCGCGTTCGTGTAGGAGTCGGTCGTCGTGCCGCCCGTGGCCAGGGTGTCGGTGAGCTGCCCGACGGCGCTGCGCTGCTCCTTCGTTGCGGCCGCGGCGTCAGCGGCAGCGACCCCGGCCTTCTGGTCGGCCTCGGCCTTCTGGATGGCCTTCTTCTCGGCGTCCGACAGTGAGCTGGCCTGCTCGTCGAGGGCGTCCGTGAAGTCGTTCTGCTTCGCGACCTGGTTGTCGGAGTCGACGATGTCGTGTGCCGCGTTGTACTTCGTGATCGCGTCGGTGACCCGGTCGACGGCGTCGGACTCTCCGAGGATGTAGCCCTGCAGGTCCTGGACGACGAGGCCGTACTTCTCGGCCTTCGTGATGAGAGAGTCGTCGTTGCCGAACAGGCCCTCGAGGAACCCGCCGGTCTTCGAGGACAGCTTGTCGTTGATCGTCGTCAGGGTCGCGTCGGTGCGGTTGCCGAACTCGTCGAGGGTGTCGAGGTACTCCTCGGTGCGGGCGCGCGCGTCCGCCTGAGCGTTCGCCCAGTTCACCATCACGAGGGTCGCAGCGGTGATCGCGAGACCGACGGCACCCACAGCGATCGCTGTGCTCTTCGCGGTGATGCCCATCGCGACGAGCGCGGTCTTGGCGTTGTTGATGCCCACGACGAGCTTGCCGACACCGGCGGCGCCGAGGGCGATCGCGCCACCGACACCGAAGACGGCCAGGACGGCGGTCTGGGCGGTGTCGTTCATGTTCGAGAAGCCGTTGATGACGTCCGTCAGCGACTGCACGATCGACCGCAGCGGCCCGTTCGCGCCCTCGCCCATGTTGATCAGGGCGGTGTCGAACGCACCGGAGAGCTGCTCGAGGTCGCCCTTGAGGTTGTCGAGCCGGGTCGCGGCGACGTCGGCCGCGTAGCCCTGGTCGTTGACGGCCATCTCCCACTTGCGGATGCCCTCAGCGCCCTCGCTGAACAGGACCCCCGCGCCACGGACGGCGTCCGACCCGAACATGACCGACAGAGCCGCGTTGCGGGCCTCGGGGGTGAGGTCCTGCATCTTCGTCTTGAGCTGCTCGGCGAACTCGGCGAGCCCGACGAAGTTGCCCTGCGCGTCGTAGGCGGAGATCCCCAGCTTGTCGAACTGCTTCTGCGCCTCGTCGGACTGCGGGGTCAGGCGCTGCAGCATCGTCTTGAGGGACGTTCCGGCGTCGGACCCGAGCAGGCCCTGCTGCGCGAACGCCGCCAGAGCCGCGGTCGTCTCCTCGATCGACAGGCCCGTCTGGTGGGCGACGAGACCACCCTGCTTGAGGGCCATGCCCAGGTCGGACACATCACCGAGGGCCTTGCCCGCACCAGCCGCGAGGAGGTCAGCGACGTGGGACGCCTTGTCGCCTTCGAGCCCGAACTGGGACAGGGCGATCGCCGTGTACGACGCGGCGTCGGCGACGGACAGGGCGCCCGCGGCGGCGAGGTCGAGGGACCCGTCGAGGGCGCCACCGAGGATGTCCGCGGCAGACAGGCCCGCCTTTGAGAGGTTCTCGATCGCCCCTGCGGCCTCGGTCGCGGAGTACACGGTGCGCTGCCCGGCGTCGAGCGCAGCCTGACGCAGCTCGTCGATGCTGAGCTTCGCGTCCGCGCCCGTGGCTGCGACGTTCGACATCGCCTGGTCGAAGTCGGCGAACTTCTTCACCGCGAGGGCCGCCAGGCCGAGCATGCCGGCGCCGAGGATCCCGACCTGTGTCGTGAGCCGGTTCGTGGCCTGCTCCGCCGAGTTCATCCCGGCCACGTAGGCGGCGACCTCGGCACGCAGCTGGATGACGACAGAGCGGATTCCCACGAAAGATCACCCCCGTCCGACCCCTGGTGTGCGGTTGAATCGGACGGTGATCGTCGTGTTGGTGGTGCTCGGGTCAGCTGCCCTGCTGTCGTGGCTGCTGATCACGCTGCTCGGCGCCGGGCAGGTCACCTCCGACGAGAAGGCCCGCGAGCAGGCCGCCGCGCAGGCGGATGCCCTGCTCGATGAGCAGTTCGCGGGCGACCCGCACGTCACCGCGAAGGTGACGCCCCGGACGTTGCCGTTCGAGGCGGTCGTGATCGGTGCCCAGGCCCGCGGCTACGACCTGACTGCGCAGAGCGCCGTCGACGACGAGCAGACGCTCGTGTTCACGAAGCGGGCGTAGCCGCGTCCTGCGCGGGCCTCACCGTCACGAACACGTGCGGCTTCTCGTTGCCGTCTTCCTTGGCCTTCTGGTCGCGGATTTCGCACGCCTCGCAGGGATGCGCGTCTGCGACCCACCCGCCCATCGAGCGCGGATCCCACGCGGCGTGCCGAGGCATCCCGCACCCGGGGCACAGGCTCGCCTCGTACTCGAGCAGCGCTTCCGCCTGACCGCGGTCCTGGGTCGACCACTTGCGGTAGGCCGACGGCTTCACGCCCCACGCGCGCGCGGCGCGCAGGGACAGGACTAGTTCTGGCCGTGCTTCGAGGACGGCCGCTGCCAGAAAGGGGCGGGGACCTCCACATCGGAGGCGGTGGCGTCCTGGGAGGCGTTCAGGAGCTGCTTCACGTCGTTCTGCCGGCCGGGCCGGGCGTGCATCGCCCGGAGCTGGGCGGCCGTCACGGCGGGGCGGAAGTCCTCGTCGAGGACTGTGCCGCGGGCGGTGGCGACGCCCTTCGACGTCGTGATCGAGACGATGGCCGCCTCGAGCTGTGCGTACTGGATGGCTTCGAGCGTGTCCTGCATGCGCTCGGCCCACGCCTTGAGCAGCGCCTCGTGCGCCTCACGGGTGCCGCGCGACGCGCCCTTGCCGGGCGTGGGCGGCTGGTCCTCGACGGGGTGCCGGGTGCGCAGGAGCTTGATCTCGTCGACGGAGAGCGCGCGGACGAGCCAGGTCTCCTTCGACTCCTCCCACTTCACCCACAGCGCCTCGAGTGCGGCGTCGATCTTGACGACCTCGGGGATCTCTGTGACCGAGGCCTCGGTGTCCTCCGCCTCGGCGACGGCTGCGGCGACCTCGCGGCGCTTGGACAGGACGTCGAGCTGGTCGGGGATAGAGCGGTCGTTGTGGAGCTCGACGGTGCGCTGTGCGATCGTGCCGGTCTCGAGCCAGGCGTCGAAGTCGAGCGGGTGGGTCTGGATCTGGGTCTTCGGCATAGCGGGTCAGCCTCCGGGTCTGCTCGGGTCGGCGGGTCGAACCGGTGGCGTCGCGGGACCCGTACCGCGACGCCACCGGGGTCTGGGGTCAGGAGACGACGGCCTTCTCGATCGAGAAGCGGCCCTGCTGGAGGATCGGGAACTTGGCCTTGAGGAAGCCGTCGCCCTGCCCGCCCGTGGTCTGCGGGTTGTCGATCATCACGAGGAAGCACGACACCTTGTCGGTGGCGATGAGCGGCAGCGCGGACGCCTTGCCGACGCGCTTCACGAGCCAGCCGACGACGCCGACGGTCGCGCCGATGACGGTCAGCGGGTCGTTCGCGCTCGGGGCGCCCGTGGTGAAGTCGCGGAACGTGTCGAGGGTGCCGCCGTAGTTGCCGACGGTCGGGATGACCGCGTTGGTCACGTCCGTGACGGCCCGCTCGTTGACGGTGTCCGACGCCTGGACCTGGATGTCGGTCGTCGTGACGACGTACGACGAGATGTCCTTCGCGGCGACGGCCGTCACCTCAGCGACGGTCGGGGCGTTGGGGTCGGCGATGCCGGCGACGCCGGGGATCCAGACCCACTTCGTGACGCCGAGGTCAGCGGTGCGAGGCATGTCAGTTCTCCTGCTTCTCGACCGCACCGGCGGTCGTGTCGGTGGGGCGGGTCCGGCGGTGCGGCTCGGAGACGAGCACCTCGCCGGGGACGTCGACCTCGATGGGCTCGAAGCCGGGGAGCTCCGTCTGGTTGACGACGGGGACCTCGATGGGCTGGAAGCCCGGCGAGGCGTTCTGCTTGGCCATGGGGACCTCCGTGGGCATGGCGAGGACCCCGCACGCGGTCGCGGCGGGGTGATGAGGGGGCGGTGGGGTCAGGCGGTGAGGCAGGCGAAGAACAGAGGCACGAACCAGCGGGGCGGGGACACGTCGGTGTCGCGCTGCAGGGTCACGGACCGCGGGGTCTCGTCGACGAGCGGGCCCGCGTTGGCGACCAGGACCCGACCAGCGAGCGTGGCGCGGACCGTGTGCACGGCCTTGAGGCACCAGATGACGTCGCCGGCGGCGACGGTGACCTGCTCGGTCCAGTCGAGCGCCCCCGACGTGTCGTGCACAGCGGACTCCTCCGCGGCGCCGCCCGGCGAAGGCCAGGCGACGGCGTACGGAAGGGCACGCCCGTCGGTCGACGTCGGGATGTTCGTCGGGACGGTTGCGTCGTACCCGGTGACCGTCGGCATCGCCTTCAGTACGGCGACGAGAGCCTCATGCAGCTCGGCGGGCGACGTCACAGAAGGCTCGCGGCGATCTGCTGCATCGCTGCCACGTACCCCGGGGTGATGCGGTCCAGGGCCGGACCCATGAACGCTTGTGGGCCGTGCTGCGACGTCCCGAACTCGACGTAGGCGCCGTACGACGCGGTCGGCCCGATCTCGATGAACCAGTCGCCCGTGTACCGCGACCCCTGCAGCTGGCTGTGGTTGATGCTGTTCCGCAGGAACCCGGTGTCGACGGGGGAGAACATCTTCGCCTGCGCGGTGACGTCCGTGGCGGCCTTGCGGAGCACGGCCTTCACGCGCGGCTCCGCGGCGCGGCCGGCGGCACGCAGCTCGGCGGCGATGACGTTCAGCTGGGATGCGTCGATGTTCGCGCCGGCCATGTCACACCTCCGGCTGGTTGGCCTGGTCGTCCGTGCACTCGAGGAGTTGCTCGAACGTGAGGGAGTCCGCGGCGACCGAGCCGACGGTCAGGACCCGGCCGACCAGGGCGTGGGGGCCGTTGCCGTCGACGGCGGTGATCTTCACGCGTGCGCCGTTGGCCTGGGCCGCGGCACTGCGGGGCAGGCCGACGAGGACGGAGCGGCTGGTGATGGTCTGATCGGCGGCGTCGGCGTCGCGCGCCTGCGTGGCGGCGTAGTCGACGCTGCACCGGCCGGTGTACGTCACAGTCGGGGTGCCCGGGGTCGCGCCGAGCTCGGGGTCCCAGTCGCCGCCCGTGCCGCCATGGGTGATGCTGCACGTCGCGTTCATGCCGCCCTCGGCGACGCCCGCGTGGTGCGCCGCCCAGTCGGGGTGGATGACGGTCGTCGACGGAAACGGCATCAGGTCACCAGCCGCCGTGGCTGCCGGGGTAGGGGGAGAACTCGATGACGTCGAACGCGCCGTCGCTGCCGCCCTCGTCGGTGTCGGCCTGGGCGCGCAGCGTCGCGGCCTGCTTGCGCAGGGCGTCGGCGACCTTCGCGCCGTCCGTGGACGTGCCAGCCTGGGTGCGGATGACCTTCGAGACCAGCGCCTCAGACGTCGCGATCGCGTCGAGTGCGTCGGCGGCGGCACGGGAGATCGCTCCCCGGTTGGCGACCCCGTCGGTGGGCTCGAGGCCCCAGCGGCCGAGGTAGCCGGCGATGTGGTCGTCGGTGAGGATCTGCCGGGTCTCGTCGAGGTCGGAGATCAGGAGGCGGACCTGGCCGGCCGCGGTCGCGTAGTTCGGCATGGCTCCTCCGATCGGGGGGGGTGGGCGGTGCCGGGCGCAGGTCGCGCTGCTGGCAGCGAGGAAAGGAACCCGGATGAGACTCGCCCAGCGGCCTTCGTGCGGTAAGCGTGGTTCCCCGGGCGCACGTTGACGCCCGGCACCGCTGGTCCGGCCACCCTCGCGAGGAGGATGGCCGGACCGGATGGGTCAGGACCCGATGCCGATGTACAGCGCGTCGTCCCAGAGGGCCGCCGCACCGTTCTCGTGACGGACCCGGTAGCGGATCTGGTCGTCGTCGAAGCTGCCCTCGAGCGGGTCGATGCTCCCGCCACCGACCCGGTCGCCCGCGTCGGACTTGACCCGCAGGTCGGGCGTCTCGTGACCGGCGAGGAAGGCCTCGACGATGTGGGGACGAGCCGAGTTCGGGTCGGGCAGGAGTGCCCACATCTTCGACACCGACGCGTAGCCGGAGCCGACGACCGTGAGCCACGGGTTGACGACGACCTCGGGGGTCGCCGACAGGCCGTTGCCCTCGATCTCGCGGCCCGTGGTCGGGTCCTTGACGCGCAGGGTCTTGACGATCGCGTTCGCGACGTTCGCGAGCGACGGCGGGACCATGAGACGCAGCCCGGGCGTGATGACCGGGCGGCCGTCCGCGTCCGTGCGGGTCGAGATCGCGTCGATCCCGCCCTGCAGGTTGTCCGCCGTGAGGTTCTTGCTCGTGACGTCACGGGCATCCGCCCACGTCGACAGGCCGGTGCCCGCGGCGTTGAAGAACACCGAGGCGGCGTTGCGCTCCTCGGTCTCCCGGGCGGCCGTCGCGAGACGGTCGGGCAGGCTGTCGAACGCGCCGAGGTCGTCGTTGATGAACATCTCCCAGGTCAGGGGGATGACCGCACCGTACTTCTCGACCTTGAACGACTTCTTGGACTCGGTGACGCCGCGTGCCTTGTACTCGGCGCCCTCCTTGACCTTGTCGAGACCGGCACGACCACCGAGCAGGTCGATGAGCGTGCGGTCCTTGAAGTTCGGCACGGTGCGGCGGGTCGCGAACGACGGCCAGATCGGGTCGATCGCGTTGTACGCCGAGATGAGCTCGCGGTCGTAGCCAGCACCGAGGAGGTACGGGAAGTCGCTGGTGGACAGCGCCTCCTGCAGGTCGGCGCGGGCACGGATGCCGCCCTTGAGGGCGCGCTCGAACAGCTCGCGGGCACCGAGCACGCGCTTGTTGCGCGGCTGGCCCTCCATGAACATCTTGGGCATCGTGGTCCTCCTCAGACCTGGGTGAGCACGATGACCAGGCTGCCCGCGGATGCGAGCGTCTTGGCCTCGAGCGAGTAGCCGATGACAGTGCCGGTCGTGGACGTCTTGTCGATCAGGCCGACACGACCGCCGGCGACTGCGCCACCGCCGGAGGCGTGGGCGTAGATGGTGTCGCCGGCCGCGTAGGTCGCGGCGGCGGCCGTGACGCGGTGGCCACCGTTGCGCTTGACGGTCGCGTTGCCGTCGGCGTCACGGTCGGTCTGGGCGACACCGACGAGGGCGCCGACGACGACGACCTCACCGGAGACGACACCGGAGGGGACGGGCAGCGGGATGCTGTTCGCGTCCTTGTAGACCTCGTTGGTTGCCATGTCAGGCCCCCTTCACGGTGGTGCGGCCGGAGAGCTTGGCGAGGGACTCGTCGAGCTCGTCGTCGGACAGGTCCTTGTCGGCCTCCTCGACGGGGGCGCCGACACCGCGGACGGAGCCGATGCCCGAGGCCTCGGCGACCTGCGCGAGGTAGGTCTCCTCCTCGGTGCGGGCCTTCTCGACGACCGGCGTGAAGGCGTCGGTGTCGAGGCGACCGGCCTCGGTGAGCGGCAGGTCGCCGCGGATCGCGTCGCCGACGATGCGAGCGACGCTGGCCTCGGCGAGGTCGCCGTTGGCCTTCGTGACGAGCTTGCGGGCGAAGTCCCGCGCGTAGGTGCCGGCCTCGGCCTGCAGGCGAGCCGACTTGGCCTCGTCCCGCTCCTTGACCGCGGTGTCACGCTCGGACTCGAGCGCGTGCACCCGGCCGGCGTCCTCCTCGAGCTGGCGCAGTCGCGCCTCCTCGATCTGGGGCATGGTGTCCTCCTCGGACTCCTGGGTGGTCTGCCCGGCCGGATGGCCCGGGACATTGGTGGGGGCGGCCTGCTCGGCCGCCGGGGTGGGGTCCTCAGCGGGCGCCGCGGCCTCGACGGGGACGAAGATGGTGGTGCGGCGCACCTCGGTGCGGTCACCGGTCAGGACGGTCGCGACGTCGTCGGTGACCGTGTACTGCTGGGACCAGGTGGACGACTCGTCGGGGGTGTCGATCTGGAACCAGACGGTGGTGGTCTCGTCGTCGAAGTCCGCGACCCACACCCACGTCTTGTCGCCGCCGTGCTCCTCGCGCAGCAGCGCGTTGAGCTGATCGCGGCGGTCGTTCGTGGGCGCCTCGGTGACCTCGCCGGTGGCTTCCTCCGCGGTGCCGGTGTCGGCTGGCGGGGTGTCCCACAGGTCCCGCTCGTACAGCTGCGGGGCCTTCTCCTCGAGCACGGCCGTGAACGCGTCGAGCGCGGCGCCGATCCCGTTGGAGAGGGTGATGCGCTCCGCGCGGGTGAGGCGGCCGTTGCCGAACATGTCGTCGGCGATCTCGGTGAACCCGGCGTGGATGCGGGACTCGACCCACTGCCCGACGTTGCGGGCCTCCTCGACCCGGCGTGCCGACTCGATGACCGCCAGGACCTTCCCGCCGCGGCCGGCGCGGGTCACAAAGTCGACGCTGATCGCCTCGGTGAGCTCGGTGATGACCTTCGCGGGCTGCCCGTTCCACTCGCCGGTCGTGGACTCGGCGTAGGCGCGGATGCTGACCCCGATGTCGTCGGCCATCTCGGCGAGGGCGGGCGCCCAGCGGGAGTAGACGCGGGCTTCGGCGACGAGCGCCTTCGCTTCCTTGTCCCAGCGGGCGTCCTCGACGAGCACGGCGGCCAGGTCCTTGAGGGTGCGCTCGGGGCGGTCGTACGACTCGTTCTCGCCGGGGTGGTCGATGAACATGTGGGTGCCGGCGGCGAAGACCTTGGACTCGGCCGCGGCCTTGAGGACCTCGGCCGGGTACACCCCGGACGAGCCCTTGCCGGCGTCGATGAGCCGGATGAGGAGCCGGCCGCTGCCGGCGGCCGGGGTGGCGGCCTCCGCAAAGGCGACGGACTCCGTGAGGATGACGGGCACGGGCACCTCCTGGGATGCTGGCCGGAATCGGACATGCGCGGGATGGCGCCGGTGGGGGCGCACGTTGAACGGGGTATGCGTGTGGCGACGGGATGACGGCCGACGAACCTGAGCACCTGTGGCGCCTGGTCGGTGTGGACGTCGACGAGGACCTCGGTGCGGTGACGGACTACGACTGCGAGTTGTGCGACGTGGTCCTCCACGTGATGCCCGGCGAGCCGCACCCACCGACCGCCTAGGCGATCCGGGCGCGCAGGTCCTTCACCGGTGTGGTCACCCACGAGTCGCGCCACCCGGGCGTCGACTTCAGCTGAGTGAGGTGCGGCAGGTCGAGATCGCCGTCGTCGAGCATCTTGAGGCGGGCCGGGCCCATGACCGCGAGCTGGTCCTTGCGGGGCATCGCGTCGAACACCTTGCGAGCGTCCGGCATGAGCGACTCGGGCTCGTCGATGTCGAACCCGAGCTGCTTCCACGTCTTCGACGTCGGGACCGCGGTGCAGCGCCCCTGCTGGTGGTCCTCGGGGCCTTGCTCGGCGATGTCGTGGTGCGACCCGTGTTTCGCCCAGCACGACGGGCACGTGCGGCGGTCGAGTTGAGCCAGCCACGTCCACCCGGTGCACACGTCGGCGTTGCCGACCCGCCACCCGCGGGCGGCTTCCCGGTGGGCGTCGAGCATCTCGGTGCGGGCGATGACCATGGCGCGGGTCAGGCCGCCGTTGAACGCACCTTCGACGCGGCGCAGCATCTCGGCGGCCGCGACGCGCGGGTTGTCACCGACGGCGACGCCGCGGATCAGGACCCGGCGCATCTGGTCCTGGGCCTGTCGGCTGAGGCGGCGTGTGTCGGAGGTGATGATCTGCCGGGTCCGGTTGACCATGGCGTCGAGCGCGAGCTCGTCGAGCCGGTTGAACGTGGCCGCGATCTTGGCTCGCTCGAGCGGCGGCAGCTGGGACGCGAGGATCTCCGCGAGTGCCGGGTCAACGGCCTCGATGACGTTGCCGACCTTGTCGATGATCGTGACGCCGGTGAAGTTCGCGAGGTCCACGATCGAGTCCATGGTTGCCGCGAGCGCCGCCTGCGCGCGTTCAGCCCGGGCGATGACCCAGGGGCTGGGCCAGTTCCCGTCGGTGGACGCCTGAGCGAGGTCCATCATCGCGTCAGACCACGTGGCGTGGAGCTCGTCCCAAGCGCGCGCCCAGGACTGCACGATGGCCCGCACGGTGGCGTCCACGTCCTTGTCGATGCGGATCCGCAGGGCGCGGGCGAGGCGCAGCGTCTCGTCGTTGATGCTCACGGTGTCTGGCCGGGGCCGGGCTTGGGGAGGTCCCGGTCGAGGGCGTCGCCGATGTCGTCGGCGATCGCCCGGTACCGGCGGGCGAGCATCGGGGTGTTGACCTCGATGTGGTCGGCCTGCTCGAGGAGCGCGTCGACGACGCGGGCGGCGTCGTGCGGGTCGGTGAACGTGACCTGCAGGGCCACGGTCAGGCCTCGTTGTCTTCGGGCGGCGGCTCGGGGTCGTCTTCGCCGCCGGCGCCGACGAGCGCGGCGGGGTCCTGGCCACGGCGGAACGCGTCTACCGCGGCCTGGCCAGCCGACGCGAGCGGGTCCACCCAGTGGCCGTCGTCGTCGAAGAACTCCTCGAGCAGCTCGTCGATGTCCTTCACACCCAGGGCCCGCAGCAGCAGCTTGACGGTCTCCTCAGGCGGGAGCTTGCCCGTGCCGTCGGCCGCGACGATCGCCTTCACGAGGGTGTCCATGTCGACGTCGTCGATCGCGGGCCACGTGATCTCGACCGTGGCGTCCGTGTCCTGCGCGAGAACGAGGGACTCACGCCCCGTGACGGGATCACGCGGCAGGCTGCCCTTCAAAGGACCCTGGGGTGCGCGGACGGCCTCACGGATGACGTGCTCATGAACGCGGTCGAGGAGGGACGTCCAGAACGAGCGGCGGCCGTTCATCTCCATGGACGTCGGCCGGTCGAGCGTCTCCGCGGTGGCACGGTTACCGGTGGTGCCCGGGTCGGCGAGCAGCATCGTGACCGGCACACCGAGTGCGGCGGCGACCATCGCAGCCAACGGGCGCCCCGACTCGGAGTCGATGGTCGCACCCGACTTCGGGATCGCTTCGAGGTTCTGCCCCTCGTCGAGCAGCACGGTCGCGCCGACGTTGTTCGGGTTCGCCGCTGGCGCCGGGGTGGTCGGCCGGCGGGTGAGTGCCTCACGGGCGCGCTGCGCCTTCGAGCCCTTGCGGGAGCCACGCCACGCGAACTGCGACAGCGCCTTGACCAGGGTCGCCCAGTCGATCAGGAAGTCCCGGTACAGGCGCGCCCACGTGATCGCCGCGTAGGCGTCGCCGATGCCGAACTTCCACCCGTCGAGCCGGTTCACCGAGCCGTGGATCATGGGGGCGTCCCACACGACTGGGTGCCCGTCGATCGTCTTGTACCGCGACCGGGGCCGGTACCCGACCGCCGGGTAGTACGCGACCATCTGGGTGGTCGTCCGGTACGCCGTGGCGGGGTCGATGGTCTCCTGCACCCACTGGCGCCGGTAGAACCACGGGTCGTCCCGGTCGTCGGGGTTGCAGATGACGTCCGTGATCTCGTCGAACAGGATCGACCGGACCTGCACGAACCCGGTGCGCGGGTTGGTGAAGCATGCCAGGCACACGTTGCCGTCGGTGCCGAGCGCCCGCTCGAGCTCCTCACGGGCCTGCGCACCGGTCAGGGCGGCCTTATTGCCGGGGTCGTCCATGAACGCGGTGATGACCGCGTTGACGTCCTGGGCGCCGTTGTTGCCGTCGGCGCGGGCCGCGATCTCAACGCCCTGACCCCACACGTACGAGTGCCGGAGCGCGAGGCCCCGCTTGATGAGCGGGTGCTGGATCGCCAGGACGCGCGCGACCTTCGCGGCGCGCGTCAGGCCTGCGCGGGAGAACTCCCGGTCGGCGCCGCCGACGAGCCGCTCCCAGCCCTGGTCCTCGAGCATGAGCTCGAGGTCGGCCATACCTTCCTGCAGGATCTCGACGGACGCCTCAGCGGCGTAGGCCCGGCTGCTGGCCTCGGCGATGGCGGTGTCCCGCTTGCGGGTGAACAGTCCCACGGGCACCTCCTCAGTAGCCGCCGGCCCACGAGTGGGGGTCGTCGTCGATCAGGTCGTCCGACGTGACGGTGTCGTCGTCGGGGTCGTGCAGCGGCCACAGCAGGAGGCGGTTGATGGCCTGCGACAGGGCGTCGACCGTGTCGTCGTGCGCCCAGTTCGGGAACGCCTTGGCTTCTTCGAGGAGGTCCTCGACGTTGGGCAGCAGCTCCGGCTCGGGCAGGTGCACGTTGCCGGAGTGCGTGAACGGGGAGATCGCTGCGGCGCGCGCGAACTTCGACCCCTCGGGTTCCACGGGGATGAGGCCGGGGATCTGCCGGGCGAGCGCGTTGATGACGGCGGGCCCGTTCGCCTTGTCCTCAACGAACTTCGCGGCCGCCTGCGGCCACTTCGCGGACAGGGCCCGGATCGCGGCGAGGGTCGCGGTGAACGACAGGCGGGCACGGACCTGGTCGAGCAGGTAGGCATCGACCCCGACCCGCAACCACACCTGCCCGACGACGTAGTCGGAGGACTTCGTGTCCTTGAACGCGAGGTCCCAAGACTGGACGATCTCGTGGTCGGTGCCGGGCACCCAGCAGGATCCGTCGGCGTGCACGACGTGCAGCGGAGTCGAGTACCGGGACCACTCGGCGGGGAACAGGTCACCGGCGTCCGGCGACGGGCGCCCCTGGTAGAGGCTGTTCCAGACGCGGGGCCCGACCTCGCGACGGGTCCGCTCCCAGTCGTCGGGGGAGCGCTCAGCGCCGGTGCGTTCGTCGCGGCGCGCGGACCCCATCCACTGACCAGGCTCGCGACCGAGGACGTCGCTCTCGCCGCGCTCGGGCTTGTGTTCAGCCTGGGCGGGGATGTTGATGACCCGCCACCGGTGACCTTCCTCGGAGGCGAGGATCCGCCCGGCGAGATCGTCGTGGTGCCACCTGGTCAGGATCAGGACGACCGGGGCGCCCGGGGCGAGGCGGGTTCGGCCGACGGACGTCCAGAACGACCACGCGCGGTCGCGGTACGTCTTCGACTCGGCCTGCTCGAGGTTGCTGATCGGGTCGTCGATGAACAGGACGTCCGCGGGGCGGCCGGTCAGGCCACCGGCGATGCCGACGGACCGGACACCACCGATGCCGAGGTCGGGCCGCAGCTTCCACGCGGTGACGGCGCCGTTGTCGTCCGCGATCCGTAGCCCGAGGTCGAGGGTGTCGTCCTGGCCGGCGTTCGAGGTGATGTACCCGCGGATGTCGCGGCCGAACTCCATGGCGAGGGATTCGGCGTAGGACGCGACGACGATGCGCCGGTTCGGGTTGCGGAGCAGGAACCACAGCGGCCCGGTCTTGGTGACGCGGGTCGACTTCCCCTCCTGTGGGGGCATGCTGATGATGAGCCGGTCGCAGCGCCCGGCTTCGACGTCGACGAGCGCCTGGTCGATGACGTCGAGGGCGGCGGTCTGGATGGTGCCGGGCTCGATGGCCTTCGCGAGGACACCGGGCGTGGGCCACGGGTCGGCGCGGGCCTCGAACGCGCGAGCTGCGTGCTCCCACATGGTGAGGCTCACACGATCACCCGCCCGGGGAATGTGCGGCCGGCGCGAGCACCGTTACCGTCGAGCGAAGCGCGGCGACGGGGCCGCGCACGACGCAGGGGAGTAGATCGTGGCCGATCAGAGCGAAACGAAGTTCGAGGTGTACGAGCGCACCGATGGCCGCTGGGCGTGGCGGCTCCGTGCGGGGAACAACCTGATCATCGCGACCGATGGAGGCCAGGGCTACGAGAATCGGGAGACGTGCGAGTCGCTCGGGTGGGGTGTCGTCTCCGGCTACTTCAAGCCCTCGGAGCGATAGGGGAGCCCGTCCCGGTCGGGCTAGGCCTTCTTCTGCTGCTCGCGTTCAGCCTTCGCCTCAGCGAGCCGGCACGTCTCGGCGCACGTCTGCGCCGCAGCGGGGGTCCCGCGGTACGTCTTGCAGACCACGCAGTGGGAGTCGCGGTGCACGCAGTGCGCGCACGACTTCGGGCAGGAGGCCGGCTGCAGGACGTCGCAGTGCGGGCACTGACCGGTCGGCATGCGGTTGCGTCCGCAGCGGCACGTCGCGTTGGCCATGGTGACCTCCGGGGTTAGTCCCGTCACGGGCAGGTCTCATCCACCAGGGTCCCGTGGCCGTGTGAGGTGGGGTGCGCTGCGCTGTGACGGGGGCTGGGGTGCATGCCGCGCACGGGCCCTAGGTGTGTGACCGCGACGGGCCCGTGCGCGCGCTATGCGGGGCGGCAGGCACGCCGCCCGGTTGTACCCAGCTGCGCCGCTGGGGGCATGCGAAAGGCCCGGGAGCGGATGCTCGACCGGGCCTTCTCTGGGCGCGCTTGTAACCACGTCCGATGTCAGGAAGGTAGCAGGTGGTGTCGTCTCGTGTCACGCACTGATCGCGCGGCGTGGCGTGATGACCGGAG
Organism: Cellulomonas rhizosphaerae; assembly: GCF_003470205.1. GTDB lineage: Bacteria > Actinomycetota > Actinomycetes > Actinomycetales > Cellulomonadaceae > Cellulomonas > Cellulomonas rhizosphaerae. The sequence goes on along the minus strand of NZ_QWKP01000211.1, from coordinate 37,764 downwards.
GCCCGTACTCGTCTCGCACCGCGGCGACGTGCCCGAGCAGCTCGTCGACCGCATCGAAGTCCTCGGTCTTGCCGTGACGGATGGCCCCGAACTGTGCGTGGCGCAGGATCTCGAGGTCCCGACCACCGGGCTCGGTGGCGAGGACGGCGTCCTGGCGGATGCGGAGCGCTCTGATCCGGGTGTACAGGTCGGCGGTGTAGCCGATCTTGATGAGCCCGTCGCGCATGCGCGCGTAGTAGACGACGCCCGGGCGTGGGGTCTGCGGCGTCTTGGTGGGCACGTCGCCGCGCATGAGCGCATCGATGTCGCTGAGCCAGTACAGCGCTCGCCCCTGGGGTGTCTGCTCGGCTGAGGTGAGGCGGCCGCGGAACGTCCAGACGCGCAGGGTCATGGGCTTGAGGGCGGGGAGCATGACGAGAGCCTGCTCGGCGGTGACGAGCCAGTCGCCGGGCTTGGCAGACGCGGCGGCGAGCTCGTCGCTCATGCCGCGCCATGCGCTGACGCCGTGGTACTTGCACAGCGGCACGCGGAGGTTCGGTAGGGCTGCCCGACGGCAGCCGGGGGAGCAGCACTTCTGGGTCCATCGATCCGGTGGGTCAGGCCTCGGAAGTGGTGTTCGAGCACCCTCCGGGGCCGCTTTCATGCTACGGGCGACCACCCACACGACTACCGCCTGCGGTCGATCACCCATGCGGTGATGAGGCCCAGGCCGACCGCGCCGAGCCCGACCGCCACGTAGATCACGGCCGCCATTCCTCGCGGTAGTCCGGGTGGTCGGCGTAGGGCAGGGCCAAGTACCTGAGCGCACGCTCAGCCATGTAGCCCTCGCCGTTCCCGCCGTCGACCGCGTCGACGAACTCGGCGACCGCGGCCCGCTTCGCCTCGCACTCGGCCAGGACGCGGGCGGCACTGACGGTGTAGCCGCCCTGACGGTAGTCGACGTCCCAGTAGACCGCCGCGGCCGACCCGTCGGCGTGCTCGTAGTAGCCGGGGTACCCGCGGTCGCCGACCTTCGCCTGCACCTCGCGCACCACCGCCTCGTCCTCGGCGATGCGCGCGAGCAGGAACACGAACATGACCTTCGGGCCGTGCGCGGTTCCGTCGCCGCTCATGACCGAGTGCGTGGGCACGCCGGGCGCGGGGCCGACGTCTTCGCCGAGCCACTCGAGGATGTCACGGAGGCCGTGCCGGACGATCCTGACGGCGTCCTCGCCCGGGGTGGGTTCCATGGGCAGCAGGGCGCTGACGATGACGGGGATCCCGAGCATGGTCAATGGCCCTTGCCGGCGCGCGGGAGCGCCTTGCCGGCCCGGCACCAGTCGGCGTCGGTGATGTCGCCGAGGCCAGCGTCGTTGCGGAGTCCGCGGCGGATGCGCCACGCCAGGTAGCGGTCCAGGAGCGACCGGCGGCGGGTCACCAGCGTTCCTCTCGTCCGATGGCGGCTGCGGCCTCGAAGCACGTGCCGCACGCGGTCAGCGCGACCGTGGAGTGCTTCGGCACGAACCGGTGACCGCACAGGGCGACGACCTCGGTGCCGTTGAGCCGTGCCAGGTCGATGACGTCCTGTGCGGTGACGCCCTCACCCTTCGGTCCGTTCGGCACCCCGTTGTCGATGGGGCGGACGATGTGGGCGCGGAGGTTCGGGTCGTCGGAGTGCTCGAGCGGGGCGAGGTCGATCTCGACGTCGAGTCGGCTGTCGGTGTCGGTCACGTGCGTCTCCGGTTCCTGCGTCGGGTCTTGGCCCGGTACGCGGTGTGCATGCGGGAGAGGCTGACCTCGACGCTGCTGCGGCTCACGGGGTCACCCCTACGCGCGCCTCGAGCTCGTCGGCCTTCCGGGTCGCGTTGCCCCGAACCTCAGCGAGGGCGAGATACAGCGCGCTCGTCGCTGCCGCAGTGAACTCGAGCGGGCGGACCGACGGGTCCTCCTTGTGGCGCCGCCAGAACCCGACCCGCCCCTTGCGCACCTCGGGCTTCTCGCCGAGCCGGATCTTCGTCATCGCCCAGTCGGCGCCGTCCGCGAGGGCACGCTGCTGGTCGGCTTCCGCGAGCAGTTCCCGCGGTGTCTGCTCGGTCACTGGTCCACCCACGTTCCACGCTCGACGCAGTACGTGTACGGGGTCATGACCTTCCCGACCATCGTGTAGCCCGTCTCCTCGCGCAGGCACGGGCCCTTCGCTTCCTCGTCGCGGGACGCCTGCACGAGCAGGGCGACGCCCACGATCACGAGGATGGCGAGCGGTGCGAAGCGCACGATGATCCCGCAGTCGAACTCGTCCGCCGCCGCGACCGCCCACCAGATCGCGGCGAGGAAGGCGACGAGCCCGACGAGGACGATGACGCCGATCAGGAACGGGTTCACCGGGCCGCCTCCGTGACTCGGACGCCTTGGGCGTGGAGGTCGCGTGCCATCGCGTCGAGCGACACCCGGCCAGGGCCACCTGTCTTCGCGAGGGCGGCGACGATGCGGGTGATCTCGGCCTCGTCCACGGGCGGGTGCTCGCGGAGGTACTCGGAGCCGGCCAGCCACCGCAGAGCGATCTCGCGAGCGCTCTCGGTCGTGTCGCCTTCGAACAGGATGAGCGCCCCGCCCTCGACAGCCAGGCGGCCCCTCGCGCCGACGGGCTCCACCTCGGGCAGGTCCGCCCGCTCGATCACGATCGCGTCGATGGGCACGACCGGGACCTCTTCGATGGTGGGGTCGGCTGCCTCGAGCTCACCCATCTCGTGGATGTGGCCCTTGTGGTTGCGCCAGTAGCGGGGCGTGCGGTGGACCGGCGTGGTCTGCACGGCGCCGGCGTCGCGGCTCAGGACGTTGGTGACGTTCAAGACGTTCACGGTCTTCTCGCCGCCGATCGTGACGTCGAGCTCGGTCTCGATGGCTGCGAGGAGGTCGGTGCGGGGGACGTGGATGTCGGCGAGGTAGCCGTTGGGGCCGTGGCCGATGCGTAGGTGAACCTGCTGCTCGGGGCCGGCGGGGCCGGCGGCGAGCGAGAGCTCGCGGCCCGTGCCCTGCGCGCTCTTGACGTTCGTGGTCATCGGTCAGCCCTCCGGAGCCTCGAGGGCGGCCAGCTCGCGCAGGCGGTTCTGCCCTGCCTCGCGTTCCCGCTCCGGCTGGCGCAGGCGCCAGTCTTTGATCCGGGCGCCGACGATGTCCCCGATCGCGTCCGCGTCCTCGAGCGTGAGGGCGCCGCTGTGCGGGAACTGGTAGTCGATGGGGCTGGTCTTGGCGGTGCGGTCTTCGCAGTCGGCGGCCATGGACGGGACCGCGAACCCGGTGCCGTGACAGGTGCAATGCCACGGGGTGGGGCCGTGCCCAACACGCTGCGGGGCGGTCACGGCCGCTTCCTTCGGTACGAGCGCCGGTGGTGCCAGGCGAACCAGATGACGTGCCGCCACGGGTAGCCGACTGCGCGCCCCTCCCAGATCCGGCCGACGAACATCGCCACGGGCCCTTCCGAGGTGAGCGTCCAGTGGCTCAGACCCCACCGGGAGCCGTCGGCCCACGGCATCGGGTCTTCGTAGTAGACGTGCCCGTCTCCGATGTGCAGGTAGTGCGGGTCGGGCCAGGTGGGCTCCGCGGCGACACGGGCTGGGCCCTTGCGGGTCATGTAGTTGCGGGGCTGTCGGAGCGTGCCACCCATGACCGGCACGGCGTCTGGTGTGGGCGCCGTGTCCCCGGGGACGAACCAGCCGAGCAGCTCGTACCCGTGCGGTTCGTAGGACCATCCGGGTTGGGCGTCCTCATCGCGGGCCATCAGCCGGCCGCCTTCCGTTGGACGCGGGCGTCGATGTCACCGAGCCGGTACAGGAACTGCCCGCGCACATCCCGCACCGGCATCCCGTGCTCGTCGACCTCAGCGTCGAGCCGGCCGCGCTTCACCCACGTGTCGAACAGGTTCGGACGCACCCGCCCCTTGTAGATCCGCTTCGCGTCCTCGATCGTCACCAGTTGGTCCGGGTGCGTCTGCGGCAACGCGGAGTGGGCTTCCCGGACGGCGAGCATGAAATGCGCCTCCGACGCCCACGTGAGGTGGCAGGTGTCGCACTCGTGGACGTCGTCGAGCCCGGACCGCCCCCACCTCTGGATGATCGACCCGGAGCAGTACGGGCAGGGCACCCCGGCCTGCTGCGGTGCGCTCGACTGGCCGGTGAGGTTCCGGAGACGGCCGCGGAGCCCGGCGAGGTCAACCAGGTACTCGGCCCACAGGCCGGAGTGCTGCGCGGCCCACGTGGTGTGCAGGACGAGGTACTCGACGGCGGCGTCGACGGAGGTCCGCATGGCGGCGTTCTGGTCCTGCTCACCCCGCCACGTGTCTTCCCACCCGGTGAGGACGGCCAGGACGGACGGCGGGTCGGCGGCTTCCGCTTCGAGGAGGGCCGGGTCGATGTGGGTTTCGTTGCGGCCGGCGCGGGTGAAGGTGGCGCCTCCGCCGGCCATGACGAACGCGGTGCCGCCGATGATGGACGTGTCGGTGGGCTTCTTCGTCTTGGAGCTGCCGCGCTGGTCGTACCGGATGGCGTGGAGCCCGGCGGCGGCGGCGATCACGTCGGGGAGTTGCCTGTACATGTCACGGATCTCGCGGAGGTTGTTGCGGGCGCGGGAGACGCAGTCGTCGCAGGTGCGGCCCGCGGTGAGCAGGACCCGCCCGCAGGGGACGGTCTTCCCGTCGCGTCGCAGGGGGCTGGTGCAGGCTTCGGCGGTGGCGGGGCACTCGGGATCGGCGCACACGAACGCGGCCGCGTCGGGGTCGTGGTGCTCGTGCTCGACGTCAAGGACGGGGTTCGGGGTCCACGAGTGCCGGTGCAGGGTCATCGCTCGTACCACGTCCCGATGCCTGAGATGTGCGGGCAGTGGCGGCCGTTGCGGAGGCGGCACAGGATCAGCGCGGCGATGTGGCGGAGGCTCACGCGCCACCTCGCAGGGGGTCGAACTTGAACCCGAACGTGCTCATCGGGCCCGTGTAGTCGCACTGCTGGCAGGCGCCGAGCGTGGCGCCCATGACCTTCTGCCGGCGGCCCTCACATGCGGGCTTGGTGACGACGTTCCCGCACGCGGGGCAGGTGCTGCGCATCCACCACTCGGCGGGCCCGGTGGCGGTGTGCCGGAACGGGTGGGTGTCGCCGTGGTGGTTCGCCTCGCACGGCAGCTCGGGTTGGAAGTCGAGGGCGGCGAGCTCGTCGACCGCGGGCGCAGTGGTGGTCATCGCGACCACCCGTCAGGGATCAGCTCGGCGGGCATGTCCTCGTCGGTGATGACGACGTGCGACTGCGGGTGCCACCAGACGGAGGGCAGCCACATGTACGCCCAGTCGTCGCCCGCGCGCACCGCGGCCTCGCACGTCAGATCGGTGACGCGGGTGATGCCGGCGTCGGTGAGGAAGACCTCGTCGAGTGTCGTCGTGAGCGGCAGGAAGATGAGGCGCGGCTGGTCGGCGGTCATGGGCGGTCCTGCGGGGGCGGCGGGGCCGCGGGGGACAAGCCCGAGGCCGCATCCTCAACCGGGTCACCTGTCTCCGGCGCGGGGTCAGCCGCGTCGTGCCCCGGGGTGGTGTCGGGAGCGTCAGCCCCCGCAGGAACAGCGGCTGGTGACAGGAACCCGACGACGATGTGCTGGGTGATGTCGATGCCGTAGGCGACCCCGTCGGCGTTCATCGCGACGAGGCGGCCGGCGCCGTCGTCTACGAGTGCGTCGGGGTTGGTGATGGGGAACCAGGTGACGCGGCCTGCGGTGAGGTCGACCGGGCGGGGGCTCATGAGTGCGCCCCGTGCGGACGCAGTCCCGGTTCCACACCCTCCGCGGTGAACCGCGTCGCCACCTGGTGCTGGTGCATGGCCCGCCAAGTGGCGACGGCGTTCTCCTCGGCGACGTTCCGGTAGCCGGTGTTGTCGGCGTCGCGGGTGGTGATCGCCGTGTAGTCGATGACGATGCTGGCGCCGCAGCTGCGGGTTTCGCTGATCATCGGACGACCACCGCGCCTGTGCTGAACCCGGGCGGTGGGGTAGTCGTCGCGGCGGGTTCGATGGTGAGCTTCCACCCGAAGGCGGCGACGACGGCCTTGACCTCGTCGAGGGTGAGGGTGCCCGGCAGGTCCGGCAGCGGCGTGCTCACTGGGCGCCCGCCTCACGGTCGTAGGTCGCCAGCGCGAAGAGCTGCTCGACGGCTGCGAGCTTCGCGCGCTCGTCACCGTCCGAGGTGATCGGGTCGACGCCGTCCCCGGTGATGTCCCACCCGAGGACGACCCCGTCGTCGAGGCCCGTCTCGGCCTCGACGTACAGCGCGAGCGCGAGCCCGCGGGGCCACAGGGCGGTGCGGTTGAGGTACCAGAGGAGCCCGGTGGTCTGCAGGTCCCGGAACGAGCGCCCGACCTCGAGGCGTTCGGGTGCGACCGCGGCCCGGAGCTGCTCGACGACCTGGTCGGCGGTCCACTCGCCGCGGTCGTGACCGGCGATGAGGTCCCGGAGGTACTCGATGGTGGTGGTCACAGCCCGTTCACCTTCCCGGTGACGACGCCGCCCGCGAACCGGACGTCCACCCGGGACGGGTCGGTCAGGCCCGCATACCAGGGGCCCACCGCAACGATCGTGGTCGTCCGGCCTGGCACGGGCGTCGACTCGAGGTCCGTCAGTGCCCGGTCCTCGACGGACTCCGTCTCGGTCTGCACCCCGTTCAGGCGGCCGGTCACGGTCCAGTTGGGGTGGGTGAGGGTGACACGTTCGCCCACGTGGGCTGGTGTCAGGTCGAGGACGTTCACAGGGTGCCTCCTGGGGTCTCGCGGTGAAACTACGTCCGCCCGGGTGGTGCTGTCTAGTGACTCGCCGGACATTAGTCACCGGCGATGCTGCGGAGTTCGCGGGGCACGATGTCGGCGATGGCGGCCTGCCAGGCGTCCCGGAGCTGGTCGTCGGTGAGGCCGGCGGCGAGGAGGGCGCGGTAGAGGCCGTCGAGGATGCGGCGGATGAGGTCCACGACGATGTCGCCTTGCTGCTCGGCCAGGCGCACACGACGCTCGTCGCAGCCTGCCGAGCGGGCGGAGGCCGCGAACTTCACGAGCTGGTCCTCCGCGGTGCGGAGCATCTGCCACCAGATGTTCGCGCCCGCAGCGGCGGTGATCTTCGTCGCCGGGCCCTTGTCCTCCGGGGCGTCGTCGATGTCGCCGTGCCCCGCCATCTGCTCCGACTTCGTCGTGCCCCACACCCGCTGCGAGTCGTCGAGCTGGGCGACCTGACGGCGCAGGGCGACGCACTCCGCGTACTTCCAGGCGACTGCCTTGAGCATCGCTTCGGCGAGGTCGATCTCGGGGACATCGTCGCCGTAGGCCTCGGCGAGGCCGCGCGCGAGGGCTTTCGAGGCAGCTTCTTCGTCGAGTCGGCGTTGCGCGGCGGCGAGGGCGTTGGGGCTGCTGCCGCCGTGGAACCCGCACTTGGTGGCGCCCTTGCGGGGGTCCTTGGTGCAGGGCACGAGGTTGCCGCTGGCGTCGCGTTCGGACTTGTGGCCGGTGCAGGCGGGGCCACCACGCCAGGTGAGGTGCGGCAGCCCGCACTTCGCGCATGGACCGTCGGGGTTGACCTTTGCGCGCGTGCTCACGTGTCGCCTCGCTCGATCCGGTCAGCGCGTTCCCGCAGGAACTCTCGATCGCTGGTGCCGAACCAGTACGGCCCGCCGCCCGCGTAGGCCGCCGCGTCCCGCAGCGCCTTCGCAGCCACCTCGGCGTCGTGCTTCGCGAGCCACCTGCGGAACGCCCGGTGCGGGTCGATGCCGGGGCGCCCGTTGATGCGCATGGCGACGACGTAGTTCGTGAGGACCGCGTCGGTGTCGGGCGTGTAGGCCAGGTCCTCGGCGGTGGGCTCGACGTGCTCGAGCTCGGCACGGGTCTGCGCCGGGCCGAGCCTCACCAGCTGGTCGTCAGGCATCGAAGTCCTCCGTCTCGGGGGTGGGGTTGAGCGGGTCGACTGCGGGGGCGATCAGCGGGAAGGGCTGCACCGGGGCGGGCGGCTCGGGGTGGACGTAGCCCGTCAGGATGGGCCGCCCTGCGTACTCCAGGCGGACGTGCGCCGGACCCTCCTGAGTCGTCGTCACGGTCCAGGCCGTCGGCTGCACCGGGGCGAGAGCGGCCAGGGCGGCGAGGAACCGGTCGGCCTGCTTGTGCCACTCCGTCTCCGGGTGGCGGGCAAGAATGCGCCCCCACATGTCCTCGCCAACTTCCGGCGTCACGGGGTCCATCTCGGACAGGAACAGCGCCCGCGCCACCGCCTCCCGCTGCTGGTCGCCGCTCACGGCCGCACCTCCTTCGCGTGCTCGGGGCAGAACGCCTCGTCCTTGGTCCGGTCGACCTTCCACGTAAACAGCGGGTCAGCCTCGGGGACCACGTAGCGCCCACCTGTCGCCTCGGTGTCCAGCTCCCACTGGTCGCAGCCTTCCTCGTGGTCACACATCTGGATCGGGTGCGTGGTTGCGCTCACGGCCGCACCTCCTCCTTCGCGTCGAGCTCACGGACGAAGGCGTCTAGCGCCCCTTGCCAGCCTTCGGCGTAGGCCGTACGGACGCGCTCGTCCCACGAGTTCCAGTCGGCCGCGAACTCTCCGGGCGTCACCGGGTACGCACCTTCCTGGCTCGGCGTCGTGGCGCCGTCGATCGCGCTCACCTGCCCGCCCCCAGGAGGTCGAGCGCAGCACGGATCGCGTCGTCGGCGAGGTTGATGCGCTTGCTCAGGTCGCTCTCGTGCGTGTTGTTCAGGTTCGAGATCGCGCAGTCGAGCCATGCCTTGACGGTGAGGACCGGCTGGTCCCGCGTCTCGGTGACGGTCGTCTCCGGGTGCTCAGCCGCGTACTCCGGCTTCACGAACCGGCCCGACCCTGCATCCCTGCTGTCCTTCGCGTTCATCACTACCTCCATGGGGTGTGTGTAACTACCAGACATTCCTTGGGTCACCGAGGACCGCCCTGCGGCGGCTGCGAGTTCAGCGCCCGCGTGGGCGACCACTGCGCCGTGTCCATCCGGGAGAACCAGCCCCGGCGAGTGAGCTCCACAGAACCGCGGGCTCCGTGACGGTTCTTCGCGATGAGGACGTCGATCGCCGTGTCGTCTTCCTCGTGCTCGTGGAGCAGCAGCACGACGTCGGCGTCCTGTTCGACCGCGCCAGATTCGCGAAGGTCCGCGAGGGAGGGGCGCTTGTCCTGCCGGTTCTCCGAGGCCCGGTTCAGCTGGGACAGGGCGATGACGGGGCAGGCGAGCTCCTTCGCGAGGAGCTTGAGCTGCCGGGAGTAGTCCGCGACGACTTCGTGCCTGGGGCGGCGTTCGCCGCGTGGTGAGGCCATGAGTTGCAGGTAGTCGACGATGACGGCGACGAGGGGCCCGCGACGGCTGACGGTGCGGGCGTGCGCCCGGACATCGGTGGTGGTGACGGCGCCGCGGTCGTCGATGGCGACGGTCATCGCACCGATGGCGGCGCGGACTCCGGCGATCTTGCGCCAGTCGTCGTCGGTGAGGGTGCGGGAGTCCATGCGGTTGATCGGGACGAGTGCTTGGTGGGCGAGGATCCGGTGCATGAGCTCGTCGCGGGGCATCTCGAGGGAGGAGAAGGCGACGTGGCCGCGTTCGGCGAGGCCGATGGCTGCTTCGATGCCGACGATGGTCTTGCCGATGCCGGGCCTGGCGCCGACGACGTAGAGGGCTCCGGGGCGCCAGCCGCCGATGATGTCGTTCAGGTCGGTCCAGGGGGTCGGGGTGGCGGGTGAGGGCTGTTCGAGGGCGTCGAGGGTGTCGTCGATGGTGTCGCCGACGTACGTGACGGTGGCTGCTGCGGTGGCGGAGACGGCGTCGACTTCGGCGCGGGACTGTTCGACGATCTCGGCGACGTCGCCTTCGCCGGAGGCGGAGAGCTGGACGATGCGCGTGCCGGCGGCGTGCAGGCGGCGGCGGGTGGCGTGTTCGGCGACGATCCGCGCGTAGTAGGGCGCGTTGGATGTGGCTGGGGGTGTCGCGTACAGGTCGGCGAGGTAGAGGGCGCCGCCTGCTGCTGCGAGTTCTCCGGTGCCAGTGAGGTACTCGCCGACGGTGAGCGGGTCGATCGCGAGGCCGCGCGCGTCCATGGTGATGATCGACCGGTAGATGACCTCGTGCCGAGGGGCGTACATGTCGGCGGGCTGCACGATCTCGACGACGTCGCTGACGAGCGCCGGGCGGTTCAGCAGCGAGCCGAGGATGTGCTTCTCGGCTTCGTCGTGGGGGATGGTCATGCTGGCCCCCGGGTGTACGAGCGGTCCCAGGCGGACACGCCGGTTGGTCGGGCACCGCCGGGGCCGGTTGAGCGGGCGGGCAGTGGTTCGTCGTCCCAGCGGCCCTCGTTGAGCCAGGTCGAGGGGTGGGGGATGAACTCCTTCTCGGGGAGGTTCGGGTCTTGGGCGTACCGGTGTGCTGCTGCGAGGAGCTTCGCGGGTGTGACCGTTCTGGTGGCCTTGCCGTAGGCGGTCCGGGCTGCCTGCTTGCCGACCTTGCGGGGGTACTGCTCCCAGAACTGGTCGAACCCGTGGGTGATCGGGGTGGCGCGCGGCGTCGCCGGCGGAGCCGGTGACGGAGAGTCTTTCTGCCCTGTTCCTCTGTTCCCCTGTTCCCCTGTTCCAGGCGCGAGGGCTCGCGAAGTTTCGCGAGGGCTCGCGAGGGTCTCGCGAATCTCGGACGAGCCGTACTCGGTTGTGCCGTCTGGCCTGGGCAAACGTCCCTTGCCGGGCTTGTCGATGCGCTGGAACGACTCCCAGAAGGCCACGTAGAGCAGCGGGGTGCCTGCGCCGTCGTATCGCCACAGGAGACCGGCGGTTTCGAGCTCGGTGAGGGCTTCGGACACCCTCGCGAGGGTTCGCGAGGGCTCGCGAACGAGGTCGCGTTGGAACAGGTCGCCGACGATGAGGGCGAGGTCGTCCTTGCCGACGCCGTTGTCGTCGACGTACGACTCGAGGCCCTTGAGGACGAGCCGGGCGTCCCAGGTGACGGAGGCGACGCGCTCGGAGCGCCAGAACTCGGGCTTGGTGGAGCGGATGCGCATCAGGCGTCCTCGCAGTCGCAGGGCTGAGTGAGCCAGCAGGTGGTGCACACGACGGCGGGCTTCTCGGGTGCGGGCGGCTGGCAGTCGACGTGCACGAGCTCGTCGTCGACGTAATGCACGGTGTCGCCGGGCTCGATGGGCTGCCCGCAGGCGGCGGCGCAGCGGCCCGGGTAGCGGGCGGTGAACGTGGTCACCAGAGGCTCCCTTCGACGTGGGTGGAGCCCTCGGGGCCGTAGTCGCTGTCGTCGAGGTCCCAGACCTCGTCGGTGCGGCGGTCGTGGACCTGGTCGTGGCCGCAGCCGGTGCAGCGGCGTGCGAACAGGGCGAGCACGGGCGTCGCGGCGCGGGTCTCGGTGCGCCAGTAAGTGCGCCCGGACGGCAGGCGCTTCTCGTGCTGCACGGTGGTGGTCTCACCGGGCAGGGGCCGGACGGTGCCGACGGCGCAGGGTGATTCCTCGATGAGGCCGCAGGCGGGGCACGCGAAGTCTGCGGGCGGCAGGTGCCACACGAGGCTGGTGCGCACGTCGTGCCACGGCCCCCAGATGACGGTGCGCCCGTCCCACGCGCGCGGCAGCTCGCGCGGTGCGGAGACGACGGAGAGGTGGACCATCACCAGCGCCTCCGATCCGGGGCGGTGGCGGGCAGGCCCGCGCGCGCTCGGCGCAGCCCGGCCTCGAGGTCGTCGAGGGCCTTGCGGACGTTGGTGAGGTCGGTGCGTCCGTACCGGTCGGCCAGTGCGTCGACCGCGCCCTGCAGTTCGGTGTGGTGGGCCAGGAGCGCCGCGAGGTCCGTGAGCCGGTCGGGGCCTGCGGTGTGGAGGCTGCCCTCGTCGTGGGTGACGAGCTGGACCCCGAGGGCGTCCTCGACGACCTTGAGGCGCTGGCGCAGGCTGTCGGTCTGGGCGCGGCTGGCCTCCATCCACTTGGTTTCGGCGTCGGCGGCGGCCGCGAGCTCGTCGGCCACGCGCTGCCGCTCCTCGTCGCGGATGGCCGCGCGCGCTTGGCTCTGCAGGGTGTCGAGTCTGGCGATGATCGACCGCGTCGCGTCCCACGACGGTGAGTGGGTGTCGGGCCGGCGTCGCGCCGGGGTGACGACGCGCATGCGGGTCCTGCTCGGGCCGGGCACCATGTGACCCCAGCCAGCAGGCAGTTCGCCGGGGTGCACGATGCCCGGGGCGGTGACGAGCCACCACTCGTGGCACTGATCGGCCCACGCGTCGGCCTTGCCGGGCTTGCTCAGCTCGTTGAGCCAGTCGGAGCGGGAGGCCTTGACCTCGTGGCCGACGAGCATCCGCCCGGACGATCCGGTGAACCCGATGAACAGGGCGTCGCACCGGCTCGGGTGGACGCCGCCGTTCCACCCGACCTCGGGGAGGAACACCCCACCGGGCAGTGGCGCGGACGGCTTGATGTAGTGCCGCTGCAGCCGGGCCATGAGGTCCTCGGTGATGGTGCGGTCGCTCGCCTTGGGGGTCTCGAGGTCGTCGAGGACGCTCATCGGAGCTCCTTCCCGAGGGCGCGGTAGGCGATCGCCTTGACGACGAGCGCCCACGCGCGGACCAGCCAGACGAGGGACGGGATGAACCCGATGCGGTTCGTGGTCATGACGCGGCCGCCATGGCGAGAGCACGGGCGGCACGCTCGCGCTCGCTGTAGGCGTTGCTGCACGGGCGGCAGTAGTAGACGGTCCCGCCGTTACGGTCGTCGACGTCTCGCCGAGGGTCGATCTCGGTGGCGATCTGCTCGAGCCGTCGCGCCACGTACGTCTCACCATCGATGAACCGCCCGGCGGGGATGCCCACACAGGCGCGCTCGTCGAGGTGGTGGGTGCACCAGCGGTCCCAGCCCCAGGGCTCGCTGAGCGCGGTCACCGCGGTCGCGCCACGCCCTGGTCCGCTGGCGTACACGTACCGCATGCCGTAGCCGCACGGGACCTTGCGGACCCACGTCTCGGTGACCTCCCACTCGCGGAGGCCGGCCTCCCAGTCGTAGTCGTACTCACCCTCGACCTGGCTGTGCAGGAAGAGCTCGACGTCGTCGATGGTGTGCCCGTGCCCGAAGAGGTGGAACCCGGAGGTGCGGCCGAACTCCCCGTCCTCGTCCTCACAGACCGTCTCGAAGGGGATCGGTGACATGAAGCTCATGACGCGCGCTCCTCTCTTGGCCGTGTGCACGTGTGCGCGCGTCGCCAGTCGGCGAGCACGGGCACCCGCCACAGGGACGTCTTGGACGCCCCGCATGCGTCGCACATCAGCGTGTGCGTGCCGTCTTCGGTCTCCCGCAGGGTGAAGCTCATGCGCGGGCCTCCTGGTCCAGGCCCAGGGCGGCCAGGAGCCGGCGGGCGTCGTCGAGGTTGGTGGCCGCCTGGCAGACGGTCAGTGCGGCCGCCCGGCACACGGCCGGGTCCGTCGCGATGAGCGGCTCGAGCTGGGTCATGGCGGGCACGGGCGAGGCCCCGATGCGGTCTGGGGCGGTCCTGGTCATGCGGCTTCCCCGGTGATGGCGGCGACCACGGTCGCGACGAGGTCGCGCGCGGCCGGCGGGGTGACGGCGTTGCCCGAGAGCTTCACCTGCTCGCGGCGGTTGCCGACCATGACGTAGTCGGCGGGGAACGCCATGGCCTGCTTGATCTCGCCGGGCTCGAGCATCCGAAACCGGACGTCCTCGATGTTCACCGTCTGGCCCTGCAGCACCGACTGGTGGCCGCCCGTGGTGAGCGTCCGGACGGGCTCGTAGTCGGGCGTCGTCATCTCGGCGCCGCCCTCGTTGTGACGCATGACCAGCCCGTAGGCCTCCCGCGTGTGCAGGGTGCGCAGCGGGTCGCTCGTCGGGCGCGCGTCGTCGTTCCACGTGCCGCCCGCGGGCACGACGAGCCCGTGGTGGCGGCCGGACGCCGTGACCGTGGAGAGCGGGTCGGACGACGCCCGGACGGTGGAGCCGCCGCCGCGGAGCTCGGTGAGGAACGGCGGCAGGGCCATGCCCGTCTCGGACCGGGTGGTCATGGTCCGCATCGGGTAGAGCATCGACGCGGGCTGCTTCCCCTCCCGGCCCTCGACCGGGACCATCACCGGGTCGTAGGCCAGGGCCTTGGACTCACGGGTGTGCATGGTGCGGGTGACATCGTCGAGCGGCCACGCCCGGTAGTAGGACGACGGGTCCATGAACCTCGGGTGCTTCGGGTCCGCGGCGTCGTACCCGTTGCCCTTCTCCTCGAGCAGCACCGGCGACCAGTAGCGGTCGATGCCCATCTGGATGCGGCGCATCGTCTTGTCCGCCAGGGGCTTGTCGCGGTCACCGATGCGGGTCCCGGGCAGGGACCAGTCGATGATCGACGACGCCGGGAGCCACGCGGGCTCGACGATCTGCCCACGGCAGGAGTGCTTCGGGCAGCGGTAGACGTACTGCGAGCGGTACCGGCCCGTGCGGGTGCCGGGGCGCTTCCACGTCTGGATCGACTCGACGACCTCGGTGCAGCTGGGGCAGTACGCGCGCGGCCGCTGCATGTGCTCGAAGTCCGGGGCGCGCTCGCCCTTGCGCCAGAACGCGATGTACACCCGGTCCCGGGACTGCGGCGCCGGGAGCCCGTGGGCCTGGGCGTGCATCGAGTTCATCGAGATGATGCGGTGCTGGTAGCCCATCGCGAGCATCGTCGAGAGCCACGCATCGAACAGGACCCCGACCGGGGCGCCGTCGGGCGCCCAGTCGACGACCTCGACGACGTTCTCGACGAGGATCGCCCGGTACATGTGCGCCTCGGTGAAGCGCACGACGTCCCACATCGTCGCGCGGGACCGGTCGGCGGCGGCGTCAGGCAGGGTGTCGCCGAACAGGTCGGCCTGGAAGATCTTCTTGCGGCCCTTGGCCCGGGAGTGGTTGGTGCACTCCGGCGAGGCCCAGAGGATGTCCGTGGACGGGATGTACCGCGGGTCGGTCTGGGAGATGTCGGCCTGCAGGTGGTCCGTGTCCGGGTGATTCGCGTTGTGCGTCTCGATCGCCCGGTCCCAGTGGTTCGCCGCGAGGCGCACCGTCAGGCCCGGGACGGACACGGCGCCCGTCGAGCTCCCGCCGGCGCCGCAGAACAGGTCGGTCATCGTCAGGTTCGCGCTCATCAGAAGTTCCCCTCGGCGACCTGCAGGCACGTCAGGCCCATCGCCCGCCACATGCGGACGACCTGGTCCCGGTCGTCGAGGACCCCGACGACGTTCCACCGGTCACGCACGTGCTGGTCGAAGAGCTCGGCCTTGACGATGTAGTCGGCGCGGCCGTCGCCGGCTGGTCGCATGTGGAGGGCGGCGTAGTCGCCGAGGTTGTGCTCAAGCCACGTCTCGGTGTCGGCGCGGCAGCCCTCGTCGCGCCCGGACATGACGACGATCGAGGCGCCGGTGGCGCCGAGGAGGCCCACGAGGTCGGCGATCACCGTGTGGCAGGTGTCCTCAAGGACGCGGGTGATGTCGTGGGGGGACCGCTCGCCCATGTTGGCGAGGGTCCCGTCGACGTCGACCATCCAGGCGGGCGGCAAGGACAGGTTCGCCTCGTACGCCGCGGGCGGGGTCTCGGCAGTGCGTTCCGACGGCAGGACCGGGGGGAGCGGGAACCGGAAGCGCGCGGCCATGTCGCGGATGACCCGCTCACCCACGACGCGGGCACGGTTGGCGTCACGGCGGATGCACTCGTCGACGGGCGTGTCGACGTCGATCACGACGAACGGCACGTCCTTCTCGACGGCGAGGTCGGCCCAGTTGCGGGCGTGCCGCAGGCGCAGGTTGGTGTCGTCGACGATCACGTCGCGGCCAGCCGTGAGCAGTGCCCGAACGGCGGCGTGCTGGGCGGCCGTGATGGTCTGCTCCTGGGCGAAGGTGAGGCCCTGGTGCTGGCAGTAGAGGTTGCCGCGCAGGTCGTCCCGGTTGACGCGGGCGCGCTGCTCGGGGTCTTCCGCGACCCACGCCTGGGCGTAGGTCGTCTTCCCGGACCCGGGGTATCCGCGGGTGATGATGAGGGTCACGCGACGTCCTCCGAGGTGTGCATCATCGGGGTGAACCCGACGGGCTTGATGGCGCGCCACACGGCCTGCGAGGGGTCGCGGCCGTCGAGCAGCTGGAAGCAGTACGGGGCGAGGTCGGGGTCGCTGTCGCGGATGGCGAGCGCGTAGGCCTTGCGGCTCTCGGCGCCGACCTGGGCGACGGTGGCGTCGTGCGCGACCTGTGCGCGCTGCACGATCAGCCAGTGCTGACCGCGCAGCCGCTCGGCGACTTCGCGGACCCACCCGTGGAACTCGTCGGGGATCGCGGCGAGCAGCTCGGTGTAGGCGCCGTCGTGGGCCGACAGGTGCTCCCACACGGACTTCTCCGACAGGCCGGTGACGAGCCGGTGCAGGGCGACGTAGTCGTCCTGCTTGAGCTTGACCATCAGCCCGGTCGCGTGGAACCGGACGACGACGCCCTCGGCGTTCGGCCGCGGCGCGAGGGTCAGGGCCTCAGCGAGGGTGCCGGCAGCGAACGACGCCGTGCGCGGCCCGGGCCAGTCCGGGACGTCGAGCGGGCCGAATGCCTGCCCGTCGCTGATCCGGACAGCGCCCAGGAGCAGCAGGTCGTCGGTGGTGCCGTAGTCGACGACGATGCGGTTCGCGGAGTAGATGATCTCGAACAGGTAGGTCCACCCGGTGGCGGGCTCGAACGTCGCGTACCGGTCGCGCAGGACGGCGGTGGCGTGCTCGGCCTGCTCGGACGCGAACGAGCCGCGAGTCGCGATCGCCCACCCGTCCGGGCCGGGGTACAGGATCCCGAGGGACCCGTCGAGCTTGTCCGTGACCTCGACCGGCGCGGTCAGGTCGAGGGTGCCTTCGGGGTGCTGGCCGTAGTTGAAGAACTTCGACCAGGGGCGGGCGATCACGGTGTCGTCGCCGTCGACGATCAGGCCTCGGCAGGTCTGCGTCTCGTTCGTCCAGA
This sequence comes from Cellulomonas rhizosphaerae, assembly GCF_003470205.1. Classification (GTDB taxonomy): domain Bacteria; phylum Actinomycetota; class Actinomycetes; order Actinomycetales; family Cellulomonadaceae; genus Cellulomonas; species Cellulomonas rhizosphaerae. The sequence continues at coordinate 20,779 of NZ_QWKP01000211.1, read as the reverse complement.
CGTGCTCGTACTGGGCCTTCTCGGTGTAGTTCAGGATGCGCAGGGTCGGGTCGGTCGGGTGGGTCCGGACCCGGACGTACCCGTCGGCGAGCGCGGCCGCGAGGGCGTCGCTGTCGACGAGGTCGTAGAGGCCGACGGCGGTCGTCGTCGTGGTCATGGTCGGGTCCCTTCGGCGGTGCGGACGGTGGCGGCGGTGAGCGCCCGGTTGTAGGCGGCGGTGGCGGTGTCGAGTCGGCCGGACGCGGCTGCCCAGTCGGCGGGCGCACACTGGTGGCGGCGGTTCGCGTGGTCGGCCTCGTCGAACGCGGCGCGCGCTTCGGCCATGACCTCGCGGGCGCGAACCACCGTCGGGTCCTGCATCGCGGCGGCGACCTGCTCGTCGTAGGTCATCGCTCACCTCGCAGGTGAGCGGCCGCACGCTGGACCTCGTCGAACGAGACCGGGATGCCGGGCCACGCTGTGTCGGGATGGGTGTTCCGCTTCGCGAGCCGGATCACGGAGTCGCGGTCGAGGTCGCCGTCGAGGAACGCGTCGACGTCGTGCTCGCGCGTCCGCTCGGAGGTGTTGACCCGTGCTCCGCGGACCAGGATCTCCGCCGCGCGCCGGGCGGTCATGGGCGCGTCGGTGACGATCGCGGGGCCGCGGCCGATCTGCCGGTAGCCGCGGTACTGCTCGCCGGAGCGGGCGGCACCGTACCGGTCGACCGCGCGGAGCGCTTCGAGGGTCTTCGCGACCGCGTAGACGTTGTGCTGCCAGACCTCCATGGACGAGCCCCAGGAGCCCCACCCGTAGGCGTCCGAGCGGTAGAGCAGCGGGCCGTGCTGCGACTCGAAGGCGACCACGACCGCGGGCGCGCCGATGGGCTTCGCGTTGGCCCGGAGCATCCCGTCGAGGCGTAGGTCTTGCTCGCGGATGTCGATCTCGATGACGAGGTCGTGCCCGTCGATCCATTCGAGCTCGCGCTCGAGGAGGTCCGACGCCTGGGACCACGAGACCTTGAACTGCGAGCGCGTGCGCTCGTCGTCGGCGCGCAGCCACGTCCGGTCGGACAGGGGCCGGGTCGTGTACCTCATGCCGCCACCGCCGCTTCGCACTTGCGGCACGTCACGGTGTCCGAGGTGTGGCTTCGGTCTGTGCTCCACGAGGCGGCGTGGCGCGAGCGGACCGCGCCACAGAGGGCGGGCGGGACATCGGCCCAGGCGTCGACCGCAGCCTCGGGGACGATGTGTCGGCGACGGGTCCTGCGGCCGGAGTGCCACCGGTCGGTCGTGGCCCACGCGTGGCCCTCGGGAGCCTTGATCTCGACGACACCCCACTTCGGTTCGTGCTCGCATCCGAAGGGGGTTGCGCGGTACTGCTCCTGGGACATGAGCCGGAACACGAACCCGTCCTCGGCGTTGCGCTCGGCGAGCGCTTTGATCCCGGCGTTCATGTCGAGGCGCGCCTGGTCGGCGGTGAGCAGGACGTCGCCGTTCCCGCGGTCGACGGTCATGGCGCCGCAGAGGCAGCCGCACGGCGCGAACTCGCCCCAGAACAGTCCGGACGCCGAGACGGGCTGGCCCTCGAACTCGAGGAAGACGCCACTCAGGACGCGGGCGCTCGGGCTCATGCCGCCACCGCCTGCCGTGCGGCGAGGTGCCGGTCCATGCGTCGCGTCGCCATGACGACGCGACGCGCGGTCGGACGCTCCACGTTCTGCTCGAACATGACGCGTAGGACCTCGGCGTCGAACAGGTCGGCGCGGGACTCCGCCTCAGCACGCTTCACCTCGCGGTGCGCGCGGGCCGAGCCCTTGCCCTGGGGGCCGGAGAAGGCGCTCATCGCGCACCCCCGCTCGTGGTGGAGGCGATGAGGGCGCGGACGTCCCGGTCGCGGAAGCGGCGGTGTCCGCCGAGGGTCCGCAGGCACGGGAGCTTGCCAGCCTGGGCCCAGCGCGTGACCGTCTTCGGGTCGACGCGGAACAGGTGGGCGACTTCGCCCGGTGTGAGGAGCGGTTCGGGCTCGCTCGTGGGAGTGGTCACGATCGTGCCTTTCGTGAGAGGCCCCAGCAGATGACGCCGAGGACGGAGAGGATCGCGACGGCCATGAGGCCGACGCCTGGGTCGACGCCAGTGACGGCGAGGACGTGTGCGGACGGTTCAGGACCGTCCGAGGGCGTCGCCGAGGGCACGCCGGATGTCGGCGTCGGGCTCGGGACCGAAGACGTGGTCGACGGCGACGGGGAGTCGGTCGGCACGCTGGTGGGGGATGGAGTCGAGGTAGGCGAGCTCGATGGGTGTGAGGTGGGCGCAGAAGGGGAAGGGCCGGTCGGTGATGGGCTGGGCGCAGTCGGCTCGGGGGCAGGTTCGGAGGCCGTCACGGATGGTGTCGGGGTCGCACTCGGCTCCGCCGTCGCTGTAGGCGTCGGGCTCTGTGTCGGGCTGGGGGACTGGGTCGGTGTCACGCATGGCGGCTGCTCCTCGAAGGTCCAGGACTTCGCCCACCCGTGGTCCTCGCCGTACGTGAGGAGGCCGTCGTCGAGCAGGGCGTCGGTGCGGGCGCGCTCCGCGTCCGTGCTGTACGGGTAGAGGTCCCACTGGACCCAGACGCCGCACTGGCCGGTGAACACCGGCTGCGGCCACGTAACTCGGGCAGGCGTACCGCCGTCAGGCAGGACCCAGCCGAGCCGGATCGTTCCGTCGTGGTCCCCGCCGGCCGCCGCGGGCAGCGAGAGGCCGACCAGGGCGACGCCAGCAAGGGCCGTGGCGGCGAGCGCCCGGGCGGCGCGGGAGCGCCGTGTCGACGCGCGCTTGCATGCGCGGCAGAACCGGTGCCCCTGCGCATTGCGCAGCGTGTTCAGCTCGTCGTACTCGTGACCCGCCGGGCAGTGCGTCTTGGCGGCGTTCTGGGCTGAGATCACGTACGGCGAACGGTGGACGTGCTCAAGGCGCGTCACGGGCTCGACGTGAGCGGGGTTGCAGCAGAGCCGCACGCGGCAGAGGTGGTCGAGGTCGAGCCCGGGGCCGATGGGGCCGACCAGTGTCGAGAACGCGTGTCGGTGCGCGAGCACGGGGTGGTGGTTGATCCCGAACTGGCCGTAGCCGGAGCCGTTGAGGCTCGCGGTCCACTCCCAGCACCCGGTCTCGGCGTTGACGGCGACCTTGTCCCAGAACCGCTGGGGGAGGCGCGGGTCTCCGAAGGCGCTCACAGCAGCGCATCCACGATGACGGCGACCACGGTCGTGAGCGCCGCGATGAAGATGACGGCGGCTACGAGGACGAACGCGGCTCCGAGGCCACGTGCACGCCGGTACGCGGCGTCACGCTCGTCCTCCCAGGCGTCCTCGGCGCGCAGCTCGCGCTTGATCGCGGAGTCGAGGGCGTCCTGCATGTCCTGGGGAAGACGGTCCGCGCTCATGCCGCACCGTCCTCGTCGTTCGACGAGACGAGGGGGCAGACACCGAACTCGAGCGCGGCGAGCAGCTGGGCCCGCCGGTCGCCGGTTGGGTCAGGGATCGGGCGGTGGCCGGTCATGCCGCACCGCCGATCCCGGCGAGCTGACGGACCGGGTGGACCAGGGACCGGCACTGCTCGGCTCGCCAGATCACGAGCCGACGGTGCAGCTCGGCCGCGTCCTCCGGGGCGCCGGGGTACTCCCGGGCGATCGCACGCGCGACGTGCACGGCGGCCAGGGCGTCAGCCTCGGCGGTGTGCGCGTCGAGCAGCTCGACGCCGTAGATCTCGCAGCAGCGGGCCAGGGTCCGCTTGCCGCGCCGGTACTGGTCGACCTTCTTGTCCAGGACGAACGGGTCGATGACCCGGTCCGGGTCGAGCGGGGCCAGTCCGTGGCGGCGAGCCTCGCGGTCCAGGACCGTGAAGTCGTAGGCGGCGTTGAACGCGACCAGCGGGTGCGGCTGCGAACGCAGGACTTCGAGGATCCGCGAGACGGCAGCCACGGCGGGCCGGCCGTGCTCGCGTGCGTGGTCGGTCGTGATTCCGTGCACGGCGGTCGCGCCCTCGGGGATCTCGACGCCGGGGTCGACGAGCCAGTTCATGACCACGGGCTCCCCACCCGGGATGTCGACGACGACGCACGCGGTCACGATGAGCGCGGTCTCGGGGTCGGGGCCGGTGGTCTCGAGGTCGAACCCGACGAGCGGGCCCTCCCACCACGGGGCGCCCATCAGGCGACCTCGGATCCGGGCTCGGCGACCTCGGGCCACTCGACGTCGTCGGCCGGCACCGGCGTGGTCTCCTGCTGCGACTTGCGGGCCTTGAGCGCGTCGATGATGAACGCGGCCTCGGCCTGCGTGAGCGACTTCTTGCTCTCCACCTCGCGACCGAGCGACTTCGAGATCCCCGCACGCTGGACCGTCTCGTCGTCGATGCCGAGGTCGCGGAACAGGGCGTGCATCTGGCGGTTCTGGTACGCCGTCATCATCACGACGGCCTCCGTCGACGTCGCCTCGTCGGCATCCGCCGCCGGGGTCTCGAACGCCTCGTCGACCTCGTCCTTCGGCGGGACCGCTGCGCGTAGCCGCGAGACCCCCGAGCGCTCGGACCGCGCCGCAGCCGACTCGGGGGTGATGCCGAGCTCGAGCTCCTCGACCGTGTAGGCCATGCCCATCAGTGCGTCGGGCGCGATGCGGCGGGCGATGTCACCCGAGGCGCGGGCGTACAGCATGGCCCGCGGGTCGGTGTCGTACTTCTTGTTCGAGGTGTAGCCCGCGCGGCGCGCGTCCTCGGTCGTCCAGGTGATCTTCTGGACCCGGTCGGAACCCTTGCGTCGGCCGGCGACGGTGACCTTGCCGGGCGCCTCCTCCTCGACCCAGATGTCGTGGCCCTTGGACAGGACGACGGCGACCATGGCGCGCGCGTACAGGGCGGGCTTGCCGCCGATCACGTAGATCTGCTGGATCGCGGTGACGGGGTCGAAGTCGATGGTCGCGCCGTACAGGATCGCGACGGCGCACTCGTCGGGCTTCCCACGGAAGTGCTGCGGGACGAACGACGTGCCCGCGATGGCCGAGGCGATCTGGTGGGCCGCGGTCAGCTCGAGCGCGGTCTGCTGGATCAGGGACACCGTGCCGGCGGCGCCGGGGACGGTCAGTTCGGTGCTCATGCTGCGTGCTGCTCCTTGGTAGTGGGGATGGCCTTGGCGACGGGCATGAGGGTCACGCCGTGCGCGTTCGGCTGGCGGCGGGCGATGGTCACGCCGCCGTAGGTGGCGAGGCGGGCGTCGCCCATGACCTCGCGGAGGCGGGACTGCACGGCCCGCACGTCGGCCTCCCGGGCCTTGATGTCGACGAACGCCTGGGCCAGGTCCCCGTCGAGCTCGACGGTCTTGTCGAGGTCGATGTCGGGGTGGCGGCGCTTCTCGGCACGCCACGTGGCCTGGGACCCGTCGACGGGCGGGATCGCATCCGGGTCGTCGAGCGACCGCAGGAACGCCCGGCACTGGTCCTCGATGTCGTGCCCGAGCTCGGCGTCGTACTCGATGACGTACTCGCGCAGGTCGAGGAACTGGGTGAGCAGCGCGATGTGCGCGGTCTTCACGGCCATGCCGCGGCGCCCGTGCGACAGGTGCATCGCCCAGGTCAGCTGCGCCGCGTAGTACGCGGGCACCTCGTCGGTGCCGGGCGTGCCCCACTCGGCGTCGTCGCGGGACGTCTTTGCGTCGAGGTACAGCGGCGCGCCGATCCCGGTGCCGATCGCGTCCGGGGTCGCGGCCGCCCACGGCAGGCGCCGGTTCGTGACGATCGGCTGGCGGCGGACCCGGGCGATCTCGGGGTGCTGGTCGGCCCACCAGTCGATGAGGCCGTTCTCGAGGTAGTGCCCGCGGGACTTCTCGGCGACGTTGCGGCCGTCGTCCCAGGGAATGTCCCCGCGCATCTTGAGCCACAGGGACCGCTTCGACTCCCAGTTCTCCGGGGAGACACCCAGGATCGCGGCGACCTTCGATGCGGTGATGAGGCGGGTCCACGCCGGCGAGCCGGGCGCGAGGTCGATGGCGGCCATCAGGCGGCGCTCCTTCGGTGAGGGTGGGGTCCGATGTGGTGCGCCCAGCCGGGCCAGTCGATGGCCAGGACGTGCGGGCGGACGGCGTGCCAGGCGTGGAACGCGTGGTCGCAGGTCGCGCACAGGCGGGCGCGCAGCGCGGGCACGACCGCGGTGTCGCCGTGGTGACCGCACGCGGCGCAGGTGCGGCGGGCGACGCGGCCCGCGTACCGCTGCGCGCGCCGGTCGGACATGCGCCCGCGGAAGAACCGGTGCACGGGGCGCCCGTCGTTCACGACGGTCACGACCCACCCGGGGGTGGGCTCGTCGATCTCGGTCGGCTGCCAGTGCGGCTCGAACCGGACCCGGGGCGCGTTCACGACGCGCTCCCGTGGCAGGTGCAGCCGCAGCCGACGAGCTCGTCGGCGTGCTCATCCCACGCCGTGCCCGAGCAGGCGGTGTGCTTGCCGTACCGGCAGTCGGGACCCCAAGGCTTCTCGTCCTCGCCGCCCTCGGGGTAGTCGGGAACGGCGTGCGACTCGTACTGGCGGACACGGGATCCGGGAGGGCCCGACAGGAACCGGTCGGCGAGCTGGTCGACCTCGCTGTTCCACTGCGCGGCCCAGGCGGCGTCGACGAGCTCGGACTCCTCGCCGTCGAGCACGACCGCGATGTGCCGCTCGTGCTCACGGTCGAGGTCGGAGGCGCGGCGGAACGCGCCGTGCTCGGTGCCGCAGTCGCAGACGCCGCAGTGCCACCCGTACGGGCCGGGCCTGATCTGCATCACGTGCTCGGCAAGGACGGTGCGGCGCTCCTCGTCCTGCCGGTCCAGGACCGGGTCGGAGAAGTAGCTCATGACGCCACGACCGATGTGCATCGCTCGCAGATCTCCACGGCACGGTGCTCGCAGCCCGTCACCTCGGCACCATCGGGGTCGAGCAGGCCGTACGTGGACGCGAACTTGGCGATGAGGTCGCGTCGGTGTGCAGCCAGTGCCGGGTCTGCGACGTCGACCGCGGTGACGATCAGGGTCGACTGGACCAGGTGCACCGGCCCAGCGGACGGGTGGGCATACGGCAGGCCGGACTCAACGTCGGCACGGTTCGCACGGAACCCCTCACGTTCGGGCTCTTCGTGGTGGCCGTCTGTGCAGAAGCACAGGGCGTACCCCACGGCCCGGGCGACGGCGGCCATCAGGCCACCGCCTCGACGAGCGCCATCGTGTCGTCGATGACCGGGGCTGTCGGTGCGGAAGCCATCAGGTACATGGCCTCGTAGGTAGCGAAGACGGCGACGACGGTGGTGTGGTCTGCGCCGCGGGCGATCATCGGCCGGAGCCGCTTCTCCGCCCGGGCCAAGATGTCGAGGGCCTTCGGCGTAGGCGGAGTCGCGATGGCCTTGGCCGTGTCGCCGGTGATGCGAATCGGGTCCATGGTGTGCGAACCTTTCGGTGTAGGTGAGGGTCGGGTGCTCAGGAGTGGGAGCCCGGCCCTCGCTGTCTGTGAGGTGTGTTTGCTCAGCGGCCGCGGTTGATGCGACGGGAGCGGCGCGCGACCTTGTTCGCGGCGCGGCGGTGGGCGACGACGACCGGGGCGACGGTGCCCTGGTAGACGTGCTTCGACTGCAGGCCGTGCAGGATCGCCAGCTGGTACGGCGAGGTCTGGGGGATCGGCGTCTGGCGGAGCATGGTGGTTCCCTTCGTTGGTGGTGCGCGGGTTCAGGCGGTGCGGCGTTGCTGGGGCGGCCGTTACAGGGACCGCCGGCGGCGGGTGTGCGAGAGGCGCGTGGGGCCGGAGGCCTGGCCCGCGCCGCGATCGACAGCGATGCGCGCGACGTACGTCTCGAGGTCGGTGTCCGTGAACCGCAGGAACCGGCCGGGTCGACGCCCGGGTAGGACGCCGCGGGCGTGTTCCTGGCGAACCTGGTACTCCGTCAAGCCGAGCCGATCGGCCACCTGTGGGACGGTCAGGAGTTCGGCGCTCATCGGGTCATCCCTTTGGTCGGCTGCGGTGCGGGCGGCACGTCCCGCTGGACGGTTGACACCCGGACCACGAACAGGGCGTCGACGGGGACGTCGAGGACCTCGCAGATGGCCTTAGCCCGTTCAGGCCGGGTCTGTTTGACGAAGCCGGACATCAGGTGCCCGATGGTGGCCTTGGAGGTCGGAACGCCGCGGCGGGTGGCGGCGTCGGCGAGGGTCCGAGCGGAGTGGTCGCGGTACGCCATGTACCGGCGAAAAGCGTCTCGGGACACGAGTTCCACGTCGAACCTCCTCTCAATCTTCCTGACCACGAGCATCCACCTGTCTGTCGTTGTTGTCAACCGTCAAGTTGGACGTTAGACGGCTGCGTCTAACCGGTCAAGGGTGAAGTTGGGGCGATATGAGCGTGAAAGTCCAGGTCACACCCGTGTGATTCGTAGACGGGGCGTCTAATCTGCCGTTAGACACCACATTGTCTAGACGCAAAGGTCAGGACCCGTGAGCGACGACATCCCGGTCAGGTGGTTGCAGTACCTGGAGGGCCCGCCCTCGTTGGCCTCGTACCGAAAGCTGGCCACCAAGGCGGGCATCTCGCACGAGACCGCGCGACGGGTCGTCCTTGGCTTCCGCACCAGCCCGCGCTCCGTAGAGAAGATCGCCGCGGCTGCGGGGATCAGCGTGGCGAAGGTCTACGAACTGCGGAACGAGGCACCCCCGGTCGGGGTCCAGTGGGACCCTCCGGCGGGATCGTCGTTGCTCACACAGGAGGAACGGGAGGCGATCAGTCGCCTCATCGGACTCATCGTGCGGGAGCGACATGCGGAGGGAGCTGGTGGCGATGAACGAGACGCCGCCCCCAATAGCCCCGCCGGGGGGAGCCCGGTGCTAGATGTCACGAACGAGCGGGATCTGCCGGCCCCAGAAGTACCCGCGCCAGGAGCCAGACCCCGATCGCCTCGCGACGCTCGGGAGTGAGGCCGCGGCGCACGACGGCGAGGTTCAGACCGGGCACGTAGGAGCCTTCTCTGCACAGCTCGTCGACTTCGACGACGGCCACCCCTAGCCGTTCCATCACCTCGTACTCGTCCACATGGGCCCCCTTCGCGCCGTTGCTGAGGTCAACGAATGCTGCACGTGAGCGCTGACATCGGACAGGGGTTAGGAACCAGGAGTGACCATTCGGACGGGACGACTGGGGCTATACCCGGACAGACTGCGCCGTAGATTCACTCGGACGGCGCAGTGTCGGGCGCCGAGCCCGCCGGGGTTGGCTGCTAGGACTCGATGGCGATCGGTGCGACGGGGAAGGCGAGCGCGGCCGCGCGCTCGGCCTGGACCTGGGCCTCGGGCATGAGGTGGCCATAGGTGTCGGCCGTCGTCTGGATCGACTCGTGGCCCAGACGCTGCTTGAGGTCGTAGAGCGACATGCCGGTGCCGATCATGAACGCCGCGTGGGAGTGCCTCAGGTCGTGGATGCGGGGGACCTTCCCGAGCGACGGGGACCGACGTGTGCGCTCACCAGTCCCGCGGTCGAAGATCCAGTCGGTGATCCACCCCTGCCACAGGTCGTGCAAGGTAGCCTGCTGGACGCGGCGGCCGGCGGTGTTCACGAACAGCAGCTCGCCGGGCTCGCGATCGAGCAGCGGTCCGATCGCTTCCATGACCGGGCCCGGGATGGCGATGGTGCGGCGGCCGGCCGCGGTCTTCGGTGCCCCGTACCCGCCGCCCTTCTTCCAGGCGCGCGAGACGGTCAGCGTCGCGGGCGTGAACTCGGGGTGGATGTCCGAGACGCGCAGAGCGGTCGCCTCGCCCAGGCGCAGGCCTGTCCCGAACAGCAGCATGAGCAGCGGCCGGTAGTAGGGGGTGGCGCGGCCCAGGACGATCTGGAACTCGGCGGGCGTTAGGAACGTCATCTCGCGGCGCTCGGTCCGGGCGATGCGAGCTCGCGCCGCGACGTTGCGCGTGGCGGTGCCGTCGTCGACCGCACGGGTCAGGGCCGCGGACAGCAGGGCGTGCCGGTTCTTGATGGTCTTGGCGGCGACGCCGGCGGCTTCCTGGGTGCGGATCCACCCGGCGACGTCCTCGCGGGTCGCGCGGTCGACTGGCATGGCGCCCAGGGCGGTGACGGCCAGCTGGCGGGCCATGGTGCGGTACGTGGCGATCGTGTACGGCTGGACACCGGACAGGGCGGCGATGTGCCGTTCGGCTTGCTCGGCCACGGTAGGCACAACCTCGGGATCTGGTCGGTGCGTTGCCTCGTAGATGCGGTCAGCGGCCTCAACGCCGAGTCGCTCGATCCGGTCCGCGTGCTGGCGGGCCGAGGCGAGGTCCTGGAAGGTGCGGGACCGCTGTGAGTCCTTCTCGCGGTAGAGCACGGAGTATGAGATGCCCTTGCGGCCGTGCCGTTCGCGAATGGACGCCATGAGTCTGCTCCTGTTGACAAAGCAACTTTCGATCAACAAGAGCCTACCTGTACCGTGGGGTACCGGGGACGAACCGTCCCGCTGACCTGCGTCGTAGCCTGCGACTTCGCAGGTCAGTCGATTCACCCCCGCCGGGTTCGAGTCCCGGCGGGGGCACGAGGCCCGGACGAGACTCCCGGGCGCCGGCCGGACCGCACAACACCTCGCCGATTCGTCATCGATGCGCCGATGTGGACCGGCGAACCGATGACGAATCGGCGATCTGATCGGGCCCGGACGATCGACGGTCGCATCATCACGGTGATCGCGGATCATCACGGGGGTTGCCATCACCGTGATGATGCGGAATCCCCGTGATGACGGCGGGCGGAGAGGGCGGACGCGGCGGCGGCCGGCGTCGCGGGTCAGTCCAGGCCGGCGGCCTGCTCGGCGGACTCGATCGACTGGGTCCACTCGCGCTTGCTCTGCCGCCACCCCTCGTCGTCGACGCCCAGGCGCCAGTAGCCGGAGATCGACATCAGGTCGCGCGGGACGGCCCGCTCGACGCGCAGGTACTGGCGCAGCGCCCGCACCGAGCCGGCCTCGCCGTGCACGAACACTCCGACGGATCCCGTCGGCCACGGCCAGGCGAGTGCGGCCTCGACGAGTGCCGCGCCCGGCTCCCCGTGCCGCGCGTGCACCCACTGTACGGCGACGCCGGCGGGCGCGCCCAGCGGCAGCTCGTCGGCGGCTGACTCGACCTCGACGATCGCGACGCCGCGCGCGTCGGGGGCCAGCCGCTCGAGCGCGACGGCGATCGCCGGCAGCGCGCTGGCATCGCCGACGAGCAGGTGGTGGTCGACGTCGGGGGAGGGCGACCACGCGCCACCAGGCCCCTGGACGACGACCTCCTCGCCGCCGACCGCGGCAGCAGCCCACGGACCCGCGAGGCCCGAGTCGCCGTGCACGACGAGGTCGATCGTGAGCTCGAGCGCCTCGGGGTCGAACCCGCGCACGGTGTAGGCGCGCAGGCGAGGCGCGACGCCCTCGGGGAGTGCGGCGCGCACGGCCTCGAGGTCCAGGCGGCCGTCGGCCTGCAGCGGCCGTTCCCCGGCGGGCAGGAACATGAGCTTGACGTAGGAGTCGGCGTGCGGCGAGGGCGTGAACACCGCCAGGCCGGGGCCGCCGACGACGATGCGCACGAGCCCGGGCGTGAGCCGCTCGGCACGGAGCACGTGGCCGAGGACGGGAGCGGGGCGGGTGCGCGGAGCGGTCACGGTCATGAGGTGAGCCTAAGTCAGCGTCGGGCGCGGCTGTCGAGCGCGTCGTTGAGGCGTTCGAGGAGCGCCCCGAGCTGCTGGCGGTCGTCGGTCGACCAGTCGGCGAGCAGGTCGCCGTAGACCGAGGCGCGCGCGGCGCGGGTCGCCGCGAGGGCCTCGTGACCGTCGGGCGTCGCGGTGATGACGGCGCGGCGGCCATCGTGCTCGTCGCGCGCGCGCGTCACCAACCCTGCCGACTCCATCGCGAGGACCTGACGGGTGACGGTCGAGGCGTCGAGGCGCAGGTGGTCCGCGATGTCGTTGATCCCGGACGGGCCGTTGGTCGCCAGGTGGCGCAGCGCGAGATACGCGGAGCGTTCGAGGGTGCCGTCCAGGGCCGGGTTGCTGCGCCGGTTGTGGTCGGCGAGGCGGAGCAGGAGGGCCACCTGGAGCTCGATGTCGCGGGCGTCGTCGTCGGTCATGGGTGTAGCATACAGAGATAATACCTGCCCCATACAGATAAAGGATCCCCGTGGCAGCCCGGAACGAACCCCACAAGACCGCGATCTACGCGACGACGGTCACCGCCTTCTTCGCCATCGCGGGCATCGCGATCGTCGACCCGATCTTGCCCGCCATCGGCGCCGACCTCGGCGCGACCACCTGGCAGATCGAGCTGCTGTTCACCGCCTACATCGCCGTGATGGCGCTCGGGATGATCCCGGCCGTCATGCTCACGGGGAAGTTCGGCTACAAGAAGATCCTCGCCGCGGGCGTCAGCGTGGTCGCGGTCGCCGCGATCGCCGCGTCGTTCACGACGAGCATCGGCAGCCTCGCCGCGCTGCGCGGCCTGTGGGGCCTCGGCAACGCGATGTTCTTCGCGACCGCGATGGTGCTGCTCGTCTCGCTCGCCAACGACCGGGCCTGGGCCGTCGAGCTGTTCGAGACCTGCGTGGGCCTCGGCTTCGCGATCGGCCCGCTGATCGGCGGCCTGCTCGGCAAGATCAGCTGGCGCGTGCCGTTCCTGCTGTGCGGCCTGTTCATGATCGTCGCGCTGGCCCTGTCCGTGACGCGGCTCAAGGACCCCGAGGTCATGCCCGCGCCGCTGCGCATCGGGAACATCTTCGCGACGTTCAAGAAGCCTGCGTTCGTCGCCCTGTGCGTCATCACGGGCACCTACAACTTCGTGTTCTTCATCGTGCTCGGCTACACGCCGGTGTTCCTGGGCCTGGGCGTCGTGCAGCTCGGGCTGGTGTTCACCGGCTGGGGCGTCGGGCTCGCGTTCGGCATCCTCGTCGTCGGCCACCGCCTGGCGCACCGGTTCGGCGCGGTGCAGACCGTCGGGTTCGCGATCGTCGTGCTGTTCGGCGCGCTCTTCGGCATTGCGACGTCGCACAGCACCGTGCAGACCATCGTCTTCCTGGTCATCTCGGGTGTCTGCATGGGTATCGCCAACGCGAACCTCACCGACCTGGCTCTGGCTACCGGCTCGCCGGACCGCCGCGTCACCACGGGCGCGTTCAACCTCATCCGCTGGGGCTTCGCGGCGCCCGCGCCGGTCGTCGCCGGCCTGCTCGCCGAGCACGTGAGCCTGGCGTCGCCGTTCTGGGTCGCGATCGGCGTGCTTGCCGTGGGCGTCCTGACGTTCCTCGCGTTCGGCCACATGTTGGCGCGCACCGTGGGGGAGAAGGTCCTGTGGTCGCGGTGGAACAAGGGTGCCGCGGCCGCCGAGGGCAGCGCCGAGGAGGCGCTCGAGCTGGTCTGACCGCCGGCACGACGAAGGCCCGCACCGACGGACACGGTGCGGGCCTTCGCGGCGTTCAGGTCAGGCGTCGGACTTCTTGAGGCGGACGAGCGCCGCCACGAGCACCACGACGAGGTAGGCGGCCAGGACGGCGTAGCCCTCCCACGCGGTCAGGTGGGCGACCCCGGGCGGGAACGTCTCCCAGCCGGCCTCCACCTGTGCGTCGGTCTGCGTGATGTTGCTGCCGGCGATGCCGGGGAGGAACGGCTGCATCTCCTGCAGCGGCTTCCACGGGATCTGGAAGAGCAGCGGCAGGACGAGCAGCGCACCCAGCACGGTCGCGATGGCGGCCGCGGAGTGGCGCACGAGCGCGCCCAGCGCGAACGAGAGCAGCGCGATCGTCGTCGTGTAGAGCGCGGTGCCGAACAGCGCCCGCAGGATCTGCGGGTCGCCCAGGTCCAGCGGCAGGTCGTCGCTGAAGAACAGCTGCTGCAGGAGCGCGCCCAGGGCGTTCGCCACGATGGCCACGACGAAGAAGACGACCGCGAGCACGATGAACTTGGCCCAGATGACCGGGGTGCGGCGCGGGGCCGCGGTCAGGCTGGAGCGGATCATGCCGGTCGTGTACTCGCCGGTGATCGCCAGTGCGGCGAGGACGACGAGCGCGACCTGGCCGAGCTGGGCCGCGACCGTGTAGGGCGCGAGCACGTCGTCGGGTCCGGGCGGGCCGTCGTTCGGGCCCGAGCTGACGACCGCGAGGCTCATGAGCGCGATGAGCGCCACGGTGACCACGAAGAAGATCGACAGCGACCAGGCGGCCGAGCGGACGGTCCAGAACTTGATCCACTCGGAGCGCAGCAGGTGCGCGAACGAGAGGCTCGTCTTCGTCGCCGGGCGGGCCGGCGCGGGAGCGGTGACCGTGCTCATCGGGCGACCTCCGTCTTGGTGAGGGTGGCGGGTTCGGTCGTCGGGATCGGCGAGTCGGAGCGGTACTCCACCTCGTCGGCCGTGAGCGTCATGTACGCCTCCTCGAGCGACCCGCTGATCGGCGTGAGCTCGTGCAGCGTGAGGCGGGCGGCGGCTGCCGCGTCACCGATCTGCTCGGCCGTGGCGCCGAACACCTCGAGCAGGCCGGCCTCCTTGGTGGTCACGGTGACCTCGGGCCTGACGAGCGCCGCGGCCAGCTGGTCGGCGTGTGGGCTGCGCACCCGGACCGTCGACTTGGTGCCGCGCGCGATGATCTCGTCGACCGGGCCGTCCGCGATGATGTGGCCGCGGCCGATGACGATGAGGTGGTCGGCGGTGAGCGCCATCTCGGTCATGAGGTGCGAGGACAGGAAGACCGTGCGGCCCTCGCTCGCGAGGTACTTGACCAGGTTGCGCACCCAGAGCACGCCCTCGGGGTCGAGGCCGTTGACGGGCTCGTCGAGGATGAGCGTGCGCGGGTCGCCGAGCAGCGCGGACGCGATGCCCAGGCGCTGACCCATGCCGAGCGAGAAGCCCCCGACGCGGCGCTTGGCCACGGCGGTCAGGCCGGTCATCTCGATGACCTCGTCGACGCGCTTGTCCGAGATCGCGTGCGTCGCGGCGAGCGCGCGCAGGTGGTTGCGGGCGCTGCGGCCGGTGTGGACCGCCTTCGCCTCGAGCAGCGCGCCGACCTCGGTCAGCGGCGAGCGGAACGACGCGTAGGGCGCGCCGTTCACCGTCACGCTGCCGGCGGAGGGCTTGTCGAGGCCCATGATCATGCGCATCGTGGTGGACTTGCCGGCCCCGTTCGGGCCGAGGAAGCCGGTGACCTTGCCCGGCTGGACGGTGAACGAGATGCCGTCGACGGCGGTCTTGGCGCCGTATCGCTTGGTCAGGCCCTGAGCCTCGATCATGGTGTTCTTCCTTGCGTCGGTGGCTTCACAGGAAAGACCCTACGGGCGCGCGAGGGCCCTTGTCCCTCAGGTTTTCCCCCGATCTTGGCCTCAGGGATCGACCGAAAGGACGAGGGAACCTTGGGGGTGTCCCAGGCGTTCGCTACGGTGAGAGAACAGTTTCAGGCCGAGACACCCAGGAGCGTCCCGTGGCCAATCCCGTCTTCAACAGCAGTCCTGTCTTCCAGGACCCCAAGGCCCGCAAGGGCACCAACGGCCGCACGGCCGCGCCCGAGTCGACGATCGACGCGGTGACGCTCGAGAAGATGTACGGCACGCCGAGTGCCACCCCGCGCGAGACGGGCCGCCTGACGTACGACGACGTCATCATGAAGACGGGCGGGCTGCTCGCCCTCCTCGTCGTCGTCGCGGCCGGCACGTGGGCCATCACGCCCGACTACCCGTGGCTGTACGTCGTCGGCGCGATCGTCGGCCTCGTCCTCGGCCTCGTGAACTCGTTCCGCCGCGAGCCCAGCCCGCCGCTGATCATCGCCTACACGCTCGCGCAGGGCGTGTTCGTCGGCGGCATCAGCTACCTGTTCCAGAACTGGGCCGTGCCCGGCACGGTCGACGGCACGGCACAGCCGATCGTGCTGCAGGCCGTCCTCGCCACGTTGGCGACGTTCGCCGCCGCGCTGTTCCTGTTCCGCTCGGGCAAGGTCCGCGTCACGCCCAAGTTCACCAAGTGGCTGCTGATCTCGATGGTCGGCTACCTGGTGTTCTCGCTGGTCAACGTGGTCCTGTCGTTCTTCATGACGAGCGACGGGTTCGGCCCGCTGCGCAACGGCGGATGGGGCATCCTGGCCGGTCTGTTCGCGGTCGGCCTCGCCTCCGCGTGCCTGATCATGGACTTCGACTCGATCAAGCGCGGCGTCGAGGGCGGCGTCCCGGCCAAGTTCGCCTGGACCGCGGCGTTCGGCCTCATCGTGACGCTGGTCTGGCTGTACCTCGAGTTCCTGCGCCTGTTCGCGATGCTCAACCGCAACTGACGCCACTCGCCCGAAGGCCCCCGGTGACCTGTCCCGGGGGCCTTTGGCGTGTCCGCCGGCCCGTGGTTTGGCGCAGGGGGCCGATCCGGGTGAGGCTGGCAGCGTGAGATACGCCGAGCACGTCAGCGAGCTGGTGGGCGGCACGCCGCTGGTCCGCCTGCAGTCCGTCACCCAAGGCCTGTCCGCCACGATCCTGGCGAAGGTCGAGTACCTCAACCCCGGCGGCTCGGTGAAGGACCGCATCGCGCTCGCGATGATCGAGGCCGCCGAGGAGTCGGGCGAGCTGCGACCCGGCGGCACCATCGTCGAGCCGACGAGCGGCAACACCGGGGTCGGCATCGCGCTCGTCGCGCAGCGCAAGGGCTACCGCTGCGTGTTCGTCTGCCCGGACAAGGTGAGCCAGGACAAGCGCGACGTGCTGCGTGCGTACGGCGCGGAGGTCGTCGTGACGCCCACCGCGGTGCCGCCCGACCACCCGGACTCCTACTACTCGGTCTCGGACCGGCTGGTGCGCGAGATCGAGGGCGCGTGGAAGCCGAACCAGTACGCCAACGCGCACGGGCCCGCGTCGCACTACGCCTCCACCGGCCCGGAGATCTGGGCCGACACCGAGGGCAGGCTCACGCACCTCGTCGCGGGCGTCGGCACGGGCGGGACCATCACCGGCACGGGCCGCGACCTGCACGACGTCTCCGAGGGCCGCGTCGTCGTCGTGGGCGCCGACCCGCTGGGCTCGGTCTACTCGGGCGGCGACGGGCGGCCCTACCTCGTCGAGGGCGTGGGCGAGGACTTCTGGCCGAGCGCGTACGACCCGGCCGTCCCCGACCGGATCGTGGCGGTCTCCGACGCCGACTCGTTCGCGATGACGCGGCGGCTCGCGCGCGAGGAGGCGCTGCTCGTCGGCGGCTCGTGCGGCATGGCGGTCGAGGCCGCGCTGCGCGTCGCGCGCGAGCTCGAGGACGCGGACCCCGCGGCGGCCGCCCAGGCGGTCATCGTCGTGATCCTGCCCGACGGCGGGCGCGGCTACCTGTCCAAGATCTTCAACGACTCCTGGATGCGGTCCTACGGGTTCCTCGCGGCCGACGAGGGCGCGACCGTCGCCGACATCGTGCGCACCAAGACCGGCGTGCTGCCCGCGCTCGTGCACACGCACCCCAACGAGTCGGTCCGCGACGCGATCGGGATCCTGCACGAGTACGGCGTCTCGCAGATGCCCGTGGTCGGCGCCGAGCCGCCGGTGAAGATCGGCGAGGTCGCCGGGTCGGTGAGCGAGCGCGCGCTGCTCGACGCGGTGTTCTCGGGCGCGGCGGCGCTGTCCGACCGCGTCGACCGGCACATGTCCACGCCGCTGCCGCTCATCGGCATCGGCGAGTCCGTGACCTCCGCGCGCCTCGCGCTGGAGAAGGACGACGCGCTCATGGTGGTCGACGACGGGCAGCCCGTCGGCGTCGTGACGCGGCACGACCTGCTCGGTTTCCTCGCGCGCTGAGCGGCCCGGTACGGTCGCCACGACCGTGCGTCCGAAGGAGAACGATGGCCCTGTTCGACCTGCCCCTGCCCGAGCTCGAGCGCTACCTGCCCGAGCTCGACGAGCCGGCGGACTTCGACGAGTTCTGGGCGGCCACGCTGCGCGAGACCCGCACGCACGACCTCGGCCTGACGCTCACCCCGGTCGACGCGGGCCTGAGCGTGGTCGACGTCGTCGACGTGACGTTCGCGGGCTTCGCGGGGCATCCCATCAAGGCCTGGCTGACCCGCCCGGCGGGTGTCCACGGGCCGCTGCCCGCCGTCGTCGAGTACGTCGGCTACGGCGGCGGGCGCGGGTTCGCGCACGAGCACCTGGCCTGGGCAGCGGCCGGCTACGTCCACCTGCTCATGGACGCGCGCGGGCAGGGGTCGACGTGGGGGACCGGCGGCCACACACCCGATCCCGCCGGGAGCGGTCCCGCGGCGCCGGGCGTCATGACGCGCGGCATCCACGACCCGGGCGAGCACTACTACCGGCGCCTCATCACCGACGCGGTCCGCGCGGTCGACGCCGTGCGCGCGGTGCCGGGCGTCGACCCCGCCCGCGTCGCGGTGGCGGGCATCAGCCAGGGCGGCGGCCTCGCGCTCGCGGTCGCGGGCCTGGCCGACGACCTCGTCGCCGTCATGCCCGACGTGCCGTTCCTGTGCCACTACCGCCGCGCGGTCGCGATCAGCGACGGCATGCCGCACAACGAGCTCACGCAGTACCTCGCGGTGCACCGCGACGAGGAGGACGTCGTGTTCCGCACGATGTCGTACCTCGACGGCGTGCACTTCGCCCGCCGCGCGAGCGCGCCCGCGCTGTTCTCGGTCGCCCTGCGCGACGAGACCTGCCCGCCGTCCACGGTCTACGCCGCCTACAACCACTACGCAGCGTTGGGCGACCGGCCCGCGACGGCGATCGAGGTGTACGCGCACAACGGCCACGAGGGCGGGCAGGGGTACCAGCTGGACCGTCAGCTGCGCTGGCTGCGGGACCTGCTCGGGTCCTCCAGCCCGGACACCAGCCGGTCGACGAGGTAGTCGAAGCTCGCGTCCACGTCGTCCGGCATGCCGAACCCGCCGTCCATCTCGAGCAGCACGAAGCCGTGCACCGCGGCCCGCACGGACCGGACGGCGTCGATGCGGTGCGCCTCGGGGACCTCCAGCTGCGCGACCGCGTCCACGAGCAGCCCGACCGCGGCCGCACCGGCCCGGCGGACGTCGTCGGCCCCGTCCACGCCCGCCCATGCGCCCTGGGTCGCGAGGTAGCGACCGGGGTGCGCCCGCCCGTACGCGCGCAGGGCGCCGGCCATCGCGCGGACCGCGTCGGCCCCGGTACGCGTTCCCCGGGCGCCCGTCAGCGCGGCCGTCACCTCGTCGATGCAGGCAGCCGCGACCTCGAGCCGCAGCGCGGGCAGTCCGGCGACGTGCTTGTAGAGGCTCGGCACAGCGACGCCGGCCCGTGCCGCGACCGCCGCGAGCGTGAGCCCGGGCCAGCCGTCGGCGTCGACGACGTCGAGCGCGAGGCCGACGACGACCGCCCGGTCGAGGCCCGCCCTAGGCACGCAGACCGGCCGCGAACGCGCCCGCCTCGGCCCGCGGCAGGTCCGCGAGGAACGCGAGCGTGCGCGGCACGACGACCTCGGGGGCCTGGTGCTGCGGGTAGTGCGCCACGCCGTCGATCATCACCACGTCCGCCCCGATCGCGGTCCCGATCCAGGCGCCCTCGGCTGCCGGGTCGGTGAAGTCGGGGTCGAGCGTGCCGACGAACGCGAGCGCGGGAGCCTGCACGTCGCCCACGCGAGCCTCGACCGGCGCATGGGTGAGCTGGCGGCACAGCGTGCGGAACTGGCGCAGGTGCGCGGGGTCGGACAGCGCGGCGCGCAGGTCCGCGACGTGCTCGTCGAGCCAGGGCGCGGTCCGGCCCTTGTTGAGCGTGCCGCGGTAGTACCGCGCCCAGACGCGGGCGCCCCACAGGCGGGCGAACAGCACCGAGTAGGAGCCGCGGATGATCGCGCGGCTCGTGCGGCTGAGCTTGGGGTCGCGCAGGAAAGGGCCCGTCAGGACGAGGCCTGCTACCAGGTCGGGGCGGTCCGCCGCGACGAGTGCGACCGCGCCCGCGCCCATCGAGTTCCCGACGAGCACCGCGGCACCCCCGAGCTGCTCGAGCAGAGCCTCGACGTCGGACGCGGTCGCGACGTCGCCGTGGGTGGAGAACGTGGTGTCGGAGTCGCCGTGGCCCCGCAGGTCGGTGACGGCGACGCGGTAGCCGGCGTCGACGAGGGCCGGGGTGAGCTCGCGCCAGGTGCTGCGCAGGTCGCCCATGCCCGGGACGAGGACGACGAGGGGGGCATCGGCGGGCCCCCCGACGGTGAAGGCGATGCGCCCCTCGGGACGCTGGAGGTGCTGCGTGGTGGTCATGACACAAAGCTAATGCCATTAGCCACGGTTGGCAAGAGTGCGCGATTGTCCGTCCCCTGGGGCACGATGGGTGCGCACCGCATCGGGTGCACGAGTCGAACCGAGGAGACATCCGCATGTCCGCTGCACTGCCCGAGGTCTCGGGTTCCTACGGCCAGAAGCCCACGCTGGCGTTCCCCGCCGACGCCGCGTCCGGCGAGCTCGAGGTCCTGGTCCTGTCCCGCGGCGACGGCGAGCTCGTCGAGGCCGGCGACAACATCGAGGTGCACTACCTCGGCCAGTCCTGGAACGGCGGGGTGTTCGACAACTCCTACGACCGCGGCGAGTCGATCAGCTTCCCGATCGGCGTCGGCGCCGTCATCGCCGGGTGGGACGAGGGCCTCGTCGGCCAGCAGGTCGGCTCGCGCGTGCTGCTGTCGATCCCGTCGCACCTGGGCTACGGCGACCGCGGCGTGCCGCAGGCCGGCATCAAGGGCGGCGACGTCCTGGTGTTCGTCGTCGACGTCGTCGGCACCAGCCGCTGACCTCCTGACACGCGCGAGGCGCGGCACCCCGCCGGGGTGCCGCGCCTCTGTCGTGC
>NZ_QWKP01000210.1 GCF_003470205.1 Cellulomonas rhizosphaerae | reverse complement strand
CGTCCTGCGGCGCATCGGCATGCGCGAGACGGGCTTCGGGGCCGCCGAGGAGTTCCTCGGGGCGCCGTCGCGCTACCTCCAGTTCGAGCTGCTGCGCACCGAGTGGCGGCCGCTCACCTGAGCCGCACCAGGCCCGCCTCGCTGTGCCGCAGGCCGCAACCGCGCTCGTAGAAGTCGACCAGACCGGGTTCGTAGTCGGCGTGCAGCCACTCGCAGCCCGCCCGACGAGCCTCGTCGGCCGCTCCCTGCACGAGTGCGCGACCGAGCCCGTGGCCGTGCAGGTCGGGGGCCACGCACGTGTCCAGCAGGATCGCGTGCGCCCCGCCGTCGCCGATGACGTTGACGAAGCCCACGAGCCGGCCGTCGAGCCGGGCCGTGATCCACGTGAGGCTGTGGTCGGCCAGGCGCTGCCGCCACGGCGTCGGCTCGGGCGGATGGCCGAACGCCTCGGCGTGCAGGGCGTCGAGCTCGGCGTCGGTGAGCTCACCCCGGACCTGGAGCTCGGCGTCGATGTCCACCGGCCCATCCTGGCGGACCGCGAGGTCTACCGGGCCGCCACCGTGGTCCGCAGTGATCGGTCCAGGATCGCCGCGAGCCGGGCGATGCCCTCGTCGAGCGCGTCCGGTGCAGGCTGTGCGACCTCCGGGAACAGCGTGAGCGTGAGGTCGTCCCCGCGCACGACCCACGTCCCGACCAGGTCACCACCGGCGAGGACGACGTTCGCGCCGCGGCTCACCAGTGCCCGGTGCGCGGCCGGCACGACGCCCGGGTCCGCCGTCCCCGGGCCGAGCATCCACTGGTCGTACCCGGGCAGCAGGCGCACCGCACTCGTCGGCGCCGTCCCGAGCAGCTCCGCGGCGTGCTCGGCGAGCACGAGTGCGGGTTCCTCGTCGACCGTCACGGGCACGAGGCGATCGCCCAGGTCGTCGAGCCAGCCCTGGATCCGCCGACGCCCGGCACTGAGGCCCGCGCCCAACCAGTACTGCAGGTGGTCGGGCGTCGTCGGGCCGTAGGCGCCGACGTACGCCTCGATCGCCTGCCGACCGGCGCTCGCGAGATCCGGGGGGCCGGCCCAGCGCGGGTTGTGGGACAGCAGCTGGAACGTGGCCTTCCCGTCCCGCGTGGGTCCGAGGGTCAGGTCGCCCTGCCACGCGAGCGCCTTGAGCAGCGTCCACGGGTCGGTCGCGAAGATGGGCGCCAGGTGGGCGTAGCGAGGTCGGGCGACGAGCGCCGCCCCCAGCTCCTCGGAGGTCAGCGGCTGGTCGGCGAGGGCCTCGCGAACGGCGCTGCGGAAGTCGGGCCAGTCGTCGGGCGCAAGGCCGTAGTGCTTCTGCCAGCTCGGCAGCTCCCACTGCCGCCCGACCGCCCGGAGCGCGAGGTAGGCGCCCGCGATGTCCGGGGTCATGAGGTGCACCGCACCGCGGAACGCGAAGGTGCGCAGGAGCCGGCCGTCGGCAAGCGCCTCGTTCACCTCGTCGGGCCGGGACGCCTGCTGCCTCGTCCGCAGCGCGAGGTCGACGTCGGACTGGGCGGGAACGGCCGTCAGCCGCCGCACGACCTCCTCGGCCGACGCCGCCCCGACGGGATCGAGCAGCTGGCGACGCATCCGCCACGCCAGGGCCTGGGCGCGGGTCACGCGCGGCGTGTCAGCCATGCGCCACCGCGTCCGCGATCTGCCGCGCGGCCTGGTCCGGGGTGAGGTGCGTGGTGTCGACGACCTCGGCCTCGGCGTGCAGCCACGTGCGGGCGGCCTCCGCGTAGGGCTCGAGGTACTGCAGCCGGAACGGGGAGGGCCCGGGATGGGCCCCGTCGATCCGCCGGCGCAGGGTGTCCTGGTCCGCATGGATGACGAAGTGCCGCACCGGGATGCCGTGGTCGGCGAGGCCGGCACTGATCTCGCGCCAGTACGGCTCGACCAGCACGGTCATCGGCATCACCAGGGTGCCCCCGGTGTAGTCCAGGATGCGCCGGGCGGTCTCGACGACCAACGGCCGCCAGGGTGCCCAGTGCTGGAAGTTGTCGGTCGCCGGCAACCCGGGCCGCACGTCCATGAGCGTCTCCCCGACCTTCTCCGCGTCGAGCACGCGCGAGTCGGGGATCAGCGGCTGCAGCAGCGCACTCACCGTCGTCTTGCCTGCGCCGTGCGTGCCGTTGAGCCAGACGATCATGGGAGCCGAGGCTAGTCGTGCGCGCGGCCTCGCCGGGCAGAGTTCGCGTCGCTCGCCTACCGTCGGGCACGTGAACTCGCAGACCACCCCGCCCGACGACGGCGCAAGCCTCGACGGCGGCCTGCGCACCTCGCGCCCACCGGCCAGCTTCGTGCCGGTGCACCGCTGGGTGATCGACTCGCTCGGCGAGCTCTCGGCGCTTCGCCACGCGCTCCAGGACCAGATCAACACGCGCGACCACGCCGCGACCGACCGCGACCTCGGCCAGGTGGCCCAGGACCTCGTGCTCGTCGCCTCCGAGCTCGCGACGAACGCGATCCGGCACGGCCGACCACCGACGATCGTCCAGCTGCTCCAGGACGGCCCACGCTTCCTGCTCACGGTGGCCGACCGGGACTTGGGCAGCGAACCCCGCATCGCTGGCGACCGCCCTCCCGGTGAGGGCGGTTTCGGGCTGCAGATCGCCCGGCGCCTCTCGCGCGAGGTGGGCTGGTACCGCACCGACGCGGTCAAGGTCATCTGGGCCGAGATCGGGGCGTAGCCCTCGGGGCTACGGTCGAGCGGTGCACAGCCTCGACGAGGTCCTCCCGCAGGTCCCCGCGACACACACCGCCGTGATCGTCGCGGTCGCGGCGGCCGAGGCCGTCGTCGGCAGGCACCGCGAGGAGCTGGACCGTTCCGCGGGCTGGGGCATCCCGGCGCACGTGACCGTCCTGTACCCGTTCCTCGCGCCCGACGCCCTGACTACCGAGGCGGTGGCGACCCTCGCGGCGGCGATCGGGTCCGTGCCGGCGTTCGACGCGACGTTCGCGGCGACGGCCTGGTTCGGGTCCGACATCCTCTGGCTGGCACCCGAGCCCGACGAGCCCTTCCGGCACCTGGTCGACGCGGTCTGGCGCGCGTTCCCGCAGTGCCCGCCCTACGGCGGTGTGCACGACGACGTCGTGCCGCACCTGACGGTCGCGGATCGCGCACTCGCAACGGGCGGCCAGATGGCGGCCGCGGAAGCCGCCGTCCGCTCCGGGCTGCCCATCCACCAACGGGTCGACCACGCGCTCCTCGTCGCGGGGACATCCGCGCCGCGGTCGTGGCGCACCGTGAAGCGGCTCCCGCTCGGCTGAGCCCTTCAGATCGCGACCTCCGCCACCCGTCGCTAGGGTCCGACGCCATGGCCGATCCCCGCTCGTGGCGGTCCGAGACCGCACGGCTCGGCAACGCCGACCCGTCCGACCCGACCGGCTGGTTCGAGCCGCTGTGGGCGTCGGCCTCCGGCGGGGACGTGACGATGCCGTGGGAGCACGACGACCCGCATCCTGCGCTGGCGTCGTGGACCTGTGCGCCCGGCACGGGCAGCGCGGTCGTGGTCGGATGCGGCTTGGGTGCCGACGCCGAGCACCTTGCGCGCCTGGGCTACGCGACGACGGCGTTCGACATCTCCCCTACCGCGGTCGCCGCCGCCCGCGCGCGCCATGCCGGCTCGCCGGTCGCCTACGCCGTCGGCGACCTCCTCGACCTGCCGCGGGCCTGGGTCGGCGCGTTCGACCTCGTCGTCGAGATCTACACGGTCCAAGCGGTGAACCGCAGCGTGCGCGACGGGCTCACCGCGGGCGTCCGTTCGCTCGTCGCACCCGGCGGGACCCTGCTCGCGATCCAGGCGGTCGCCGACGAGGTCGACGACGACGGACCGCCGTGGCCGCTGACCCGGTCCGAGATCGAGGCGTTCGGCCGCGACGGACTCAGTGCGGTGAGCGTCGAGGAGCTCGGCGCCCCACGGCTGTGGCGCGCCGAGTTCCGCCGAGGGTAGGACTCAGCCGTAGTCGCGGCGGTAGCGGGCGTCGACGTGCCGGACCAGCGACTGCCGCTCCTCCTCGACGTCGACCCCGTGCTTGTGGGCGAGTGCCGCCAGCAGGAGCTCGCAGACGGCGCTGTACCCGGCGGCGTTCGACTGCCGGGTCGCCGCGACCCAGCGCTGCTCGGCCGCGTACCGCAGGTACTCGCCGATCGCGCCCTCCTCGGTCCGGATGAGGCTGCCGTCGCTGACGAGCGGCGTGCCGTCCGGGTTCGTGATGCCGGGGCCGGGGATCGCGGGCCGACGAACGGGCGCGGGGGCCGGCTCCGCGGCGCGGGGCGCGGGAACCTGCTGGACGACGGGCGCAGGCTGGGGTGCGGCCGCTCGCGAGGGCTGCGACGGCACCTGGGCGCCCGTCTCCTGCTGGCGGACCTGCTCGTTCAGGCTCTCGAGCCTGAGCACGTAGGACTCGATCACGGAGAGCTGCACGTCGAGGGGGACCTCGGCGTCGCCGCCGAACAGGTCCTGGTCGTAGGACTCCCGGGCGCGGACGAGTCGCTGCGAGAGCCGGTAGATCTCGTCGCGCAGCTTGGAGGTGTCGACCGCCGGCTGCGGGGACGTGCTGTCGAGTGCGTGTGCCATGGCCACCTTCTTTGGTCGCTCGCGGTCCTGGCACTACATCGACGCCCGAGGCCCCCAACCTGAGCCGCCTGCCGGGCGAGATTCCTGGGCACGCGCGGCTCGCTAGCATCGGGCGCATGCCCATCAAGCTCGAGAACGTCGGCATCGCGGTTCGCGATCTCGAGGCGACGATCGCCTTCTTCACCGACCTCGGCCTTGAGGTCGTCGGCCGGGACACCGTCAGCGGGGAGTGGACCGACACCGCCGTCGGCCTCGACGGCAACCACGCCAAGATCGCGATGCTTCGGACGCCCGACGGGCACGGCGTCCTCGAGCTCTTCGAGTACCTGCACCCGGACGCGCTCGAGACCGAGCCCACCCTGCCGAACGAGATCGGCATGCACCGTGTCGCGTTCTCGGTCGACGACATCGACGACGCTCTCGCGATCGCCGCGAAGCACGGCTGCCACCCGCTCCGCGGGGTGGCGACCTACGAGGACATCTACAAGCTCACCTACGTCCGGGGGCCGAGCGGCATCCTCGTCATGCTCGCCCAGGCGCTCACGAAGGCCTGACCGACATGGACGCGCGGACCCTGCACACGACCTTCTCGGACCTGACGACGCCGCACGTCGCCGATGCCTGCCTGCGCCTCGCCGTCCCGGTCCGGTGCGCTCCGGCGGGTGTTCGTCCGTTGTGGGCCGGCATCCACGTCGTCGGGCGCGCCCGACCGGCACGCCACGTCGGCAGCGTCGACGTGTTCCTCGAGGCACTCGAGCACGCGTCGCCCGGCGACGTCCTCGTCGTCGACAACGACGGCCGCACCGACGAGGCCTGCGTGGGCGACCTCGTCGCGCTCGAGGTGGCGAAGTCGGGCCTCGCGGGGATCGTCATCTGGGGCCAGCACCGCGACACCCCTCAGCTGCGCAGCATCGCCGTGCCGGTCTTCAGCCTCGGCGCCTTCCCGAACGGACCCGAGCGGCTCGACGCCCAGCCCGCCGACGCGCTCACGCGCGCATCGTGCGGCGCGCACACGGTCACGGTCGACGACGTGGTGCTCGCCGACGACGACGGCGTGATACTCCTGCCGGCCGACCGCGCTGCGGAGATCGCCGAGGTCGCCGCGCGCATCCGCGACACAGAGCGGCGACAGGCCGCCCGCATGCAGCTCGGCACGAGCCTGCGCGAGCAGACCGCCTTCGGCGACTACCTCGCCGCGCGGGATCGCGACGGGCTCACGTTCCGCCAGCACCTGCGCGCTCTGGACGCCGCGATCGAGGAGTGAGCGCGCGTCAATAGACGTGCGGACGCCGGTCCGGCGGTGTGTGATCGCTGCCGTGGCACTCTCGCTCGCAACGCCAGGCATCGATCAGCTCGGCCACGTCGTCACCGCCCTGCGCGACTGGCAGCGCGACTCCGCGCCCATCCAGCTGCACCCGGGCGACCTCGGCTGGTACCAGCGGTTCGGCGCAGCGCGGCTCGCCGGGGCGCTCCGGACCTGGAGCCGCGGCGATGAGCTCGTCGCGATCGGGTTCCTGGACGGCCCCAGCGTGCTGCGCATGACCGTCGCGCCCGACGCGTGGCACGACGAGGACGTGGCTCGGCGGGTGGTCGCGGACCTGTCCGCCCCGGAACGCGGCGTCCTGCCCGCCGGCGAGGTGGCGATCGAGGCCCCCGACGGCACGCGGATCCAGGGGCTTCTGGACGAGATCGGCTGGCGGGCTGGCGAGGCGTGGGCGCCGTTGCGCCGCGACCTCGACGCGCCGGTGGAGGCTCCCGGCCTGCGGATCGAGGTCGTCGGGGCCGGGCGGGAGCCTGAGTTCACGGCCGTCCACCGCTCGGCGTGGGGGAGCCCGACGTTCACCGACGAGCTGTGGCGGGCGATGGCGGCAGGGCCGGCCTTCGTCGACGCGCGCTGCCTGCTCGGGTACGCCGACCTCGGCACGGCCGTCGCGGGCGTCACCGTCTGGTCGGCCGGACCGGGCAAGCCGGGCCTGCTGGAGCCGATGGGCGTTCATGCCGACCATCGCGGGCGGGGGCACGGTCGGGGCATCTGCCTCGCCGCTGCCGCCGAGCTGCAAGCGCTGGGCTCGTCGAGCGCCCTGGTCTGCACCACGAGCTCCCTGACCAGCGCGGTCGCCACCTACCGGTCCGCGGGATTCGAGCCGCTCCCCGAGCGTCTGGATCGGGTCCGGGACGCCTGAGCAGCAGGTCAGGCGCGCGTGAGGCGCCCGAGCTCGGCGGCAGGAACCACCCGCTCTCGACGAACGCCCAATCGTCGGCACCCCCGGTTACACCCGCCCGAGCCGGAGTAGGTGCCGGCCTCAGCACGCGCAGTCTTGCAGGGTCTTGCAGCCAAAATCAGGCTGCTGCCCCGCGGGCGCGGCTGGGAGAGTGGGTCCCTGACGACGAGGGAGTCGACCATGACCATGCCGATCAGCCCCGAGGCGCTCGATGCCGCCATCGAGGCGGAGTCGTTCACCGGTGTGCTCACCATCGACGTCGGCGGCACCCGCACTCTCGAGCGGTGCGAGGGGTTCGCGAACCGCGCCCTCGGCATCCCGCTCATGCCGAGCACCCGCATCTCGGCCGCGAGCGGCAACAAGGGCTTCACCGCGCTCGCGATCATGCGGCTCGTCGAGGCCGGCACGTTGGGCCTCGGGGACCTCGTGCGACCGATCCTCGGCACCGACCTGCCCCTCGTCGACGATGCGGTCACGATCGAGCACCTGCTCACCCACACGTCCGGGATCGGCGACTACCTCGACGAGGAGGGCGACGGGGAGATCGACGACTACATCTTCTCCCTGCCGCTGCACGCGCTGGCCGAGACCGAGGCGTTCGTGCCCGCCCTCGACGGCTTCCCGCAGAAGTTCCCGCCCGGCGAGCGGTTCTCCTACTGCAACGGCGGGTACGTGGTGCTTGCGCTCGTCGCGGAGCGCGTCAGCGGGCGCACGTTCCACGAGCTCGTCCAGACCGAGGTCTGCGACCGGGCGGGACTCACCGGCTCGGCGTTCCTCCGCTCCGACGACCTCCCCGCGGATGCAGCGCTCGGGTACCTGGACGAGGGGGGCAATCGCACCAACGTGCTGCACCTGCCCGTCCGGGGCAACGGCGACGGCGGGATGTACTTCACCGCCGACGACCTGCACCGGTTCTGGAACGCCCTGCTGGACGGCCGGATCGTGTCCCCCGGCACGCTCGCCGAGATGATCCGGCCCCGCGTCGACGTGCCGTCCGAGCACAAGCGGTACGGGATGGGCTTCTGGCTCGGCCGGCGCAGCTCGTCGCTGATCCTCGAGGGCTACGACGCGGGTGCGTCGTTCCGGTCCACCCACGTGCCGGAGACGCGCACCACGGTGACCGTGCTCGGCAACAGCTCCGAGGGCGCCTGGCCGGTGATCTACGCCCTCGCTGACGCGATGGACGGGACCGTGCGAGGGAAGTTCCCGGACGAGAGCTGACTGTCGGCCCGGGTCCCTGCTGGCCGAAGGGCGACGTCAGGGGCGAGCGTACGGGTTTCCGTAGACGGGGATCCCTGACGGCCGCTCGTGCTCGGACGGATCCGCGGCGGCCTGCGGCAGGGCCGGGACGGTGCGGTGCCGGCGCACCCGGCTCAGGACGAGGACGTTGGCGAGGTGGAACGCGCCGAGCAGGAGTGCCACCGCACCGAGCTTGGAGGCCAGCGCCTCGATCCCCTGCTGGGCCGTCGTGACGGGCTCGCCCACGCGGAGCATGAGCGAGACGAACCCGAGGTTGATCAGGTAGAACCCGACGACCAGGAGCTGGTTGGTCGCAGCGGCGACCTTCTCCTCGCCGTGGAAGGCGTCGACGAGGAAGATCGCCCCGTTGCGCTTCAGGGTCCTGGCGACCCAGATCGTCAACGCGACGCTGAGCGCGATGTAGACGAGGTACGTGATGACGGTGGGACTCATCGGATCGCTCCTGGGCGGGATGTCAGCCACAAGACCAGCGGCTGGTTGAACATGTTCAACACGACCAGGCTAGCCCCTGGCTTTGAACACGTTCAAGTGCGCGTCGAGTAGCTCCGCGCTCAATGACCCGCATCGTCGAACGCCGGCGCGAAGTGCACCTCGCCGCGCGGGGAGGGGCCCGAGAACGCGACGTGCTGGACGGCGCTCGGGTCCAGCTCTCCGTGCGTCAGCGAGCCGTCGCCCGTGAAGCCCATCCGGCCGTAGATGTCCGGGTCGCCGATCAGCGCGCAGCCGCGCGCGCCGCGGTCCCGCAGCCGGCGCAGACCCTCGGCCACGAGCGCCCGCCCCACACCCTGGCGTTGCCGGTCGAGCCGGACGGAGATCGGACCGAGCCCGAACCAGCCGTCGTGCGACCCGTCGATCGTCACGGGCGAGAACGCGACGTGCCCGATGACGTCGCCGTCGTCCTCCGCCACGAGCGAGATCGTCAGCTCGCCTGACGCGCGCAGCGCACGGAGGATCGGCGCCTCGGAACCGTCGCTGAACCACTGCGGCTCGAAGGCCGCGATGGTCAGGCGATCGATGGCGTCGACGTCGTCGGGGCGTTCAGGTCGGATCAGCACCGGTATCAGCGTAGGGGCGTGCGGCGCGAGGCCGAAGCAGATATCGCTCGGCTACCAGGCGGCCGGGGCCGTGACGAACACGTCGAACGTGCCCGGGTTGTGCGCATGGACCAGCACCATGAACACCACCAGGTCGAACAGCAGGTGCACCGTCACGACGTACGTCAGGGACGCGGTCTTGCGGAAGATCCACCCCTGCACCAGCGCGAACGGGATCGTCAGGAGCGGACCCCACTCGCGGTACCCGAGCTCCCACAGGAACGAGACGAAGACGACAGCCTGGAGCACGTTCGCCAAGGCGAACGGGAAGTGCACGCGCAGCAGTGCGAGCACGGTGCACACGAAGAACAGCTCGTCCCAGATCCCGACCGCGTTGACCCCGACGAACAGCCGCGCCACGTCCTGCGACGTGTCCACCGTCGGCCAGTTCTCGTACGCGCCCGACCCGAGGAAGTACCAGGGCAGGAGCAGGTAGGCCAGGACGACGACCACCATCAGGTAGACCACCTGGGTGCGGCTCCACCGTCGCCCGGTCCGCAGCGGGAACCGGATGACGTCCTGCCGCAGCACGAAGCGCGACAGCACGTACGGGACGAGCACCGCACCCGCCAGCGCGACGGTGAAACGGGCCATCCCCGCATCTGAGAGATCCGCCTTGAGGGAGATCGTCGTGATGACGGTCATGCCGAGGCCGACGAGGGCGAGGTCCCGCCCCAGCGCGCGGTCCACCGCGAACCCCAGAGCCACGCCGACGACGAGGGGCAGGTAGCCCATCGGGCGCACGTGCACCGCGAAGAGCAGGACCGCCGACCCGCAGACCAGCGCGGCGGCCAGCACCCGCGCAGCCTCGCGGGGCGTCGCGGCGAGGGTGGGCGCCGCCCCTCGGGTGTGCCCGTCGGCCGGGAGAGTGTCCACGGGATGCAGTCTGCGGACGGGTGGATCGGAGCGCGAGTGCTGGGCGCCGGTGACCGGCGTCATCGCGTGCGGAGCACCTGCCCCAGCGACTCGCGGCGGCGGGCGGCCGACTCGGCCGCGACAACCACGAGCACGGTCACCGCGAGCAGCACGATCGGGATCGCCGCCCACCAAGGCAGCACCAGCCGGGGGTCGCCCGACTGCCCGGTGACCAGCCGCAGCGCCAGCGGAGCCACGATCGCGCCGGCGAGCAGGACGCCGAGGAGCGTGCCACCCAGCGCGGCGAGCAGCGTCGGTGGAAGCTGCTCGCCGGCGGCGATCCGTGCCGCTCCCCGGCGGCGCAGCCCCAGTACCCGCGCCGTCGAGAGCGCTCGTCCGCGTCCGGGCGCCGACGCCGCTGCATCCAGGACCACGACGACCACCGCGAGCCCGGCGCACGCGGCCGCGACCAGCCCGACGAGCCGCAGCAGCCCGTCGACCAGCGGGTCCGACCGATGGTCGGCGAGCCACTGCGCGCGGGGAAGCACGTCCCACCCCGTCCCTGCGGCTGCCGCGCGCGCGGCAGCCGTGGCACCGGCGCCGACAAGCCACACGGTGTCCGGGTCGGCCACCGCCTGGTCCGGGCGGACGGCCGTGGTGCCCGTCCGGACCGCCCGCGCAGCGGCGACCGCGGTGACCACCGCCGTGAGGGCAGCGCGGTCCACGACGACGGTCGCGGCCGCGGGGGCCCCGTCGGGCTGCGCCGCGGGGAGGTCGGGCACGCGGCCCACGGGTGCGAGGTCGATCGTCGCGTCCCCCCACCGCAGCGACGGCTTCGTGCCGAGCAGCGCCCTGGCGACGAGCGCGGGCAGCGGCCCGGGGGTCGCGCGGGTGGTCGCCTGCCGGGACGCGTCCGCCAGCTCGACGAGCTCGGGGGCGGTGCCGAACGGCGTCGCGGCCAGCAGCCGTCCGTAGGTCACGGGGTCGACGGCGAGCACGCGCACCTCGTCGGTGCCCGGCACCCCGAAGAGCTGGGCTCTGGGTTGGACCCGGCCCACGGCCGCCGCCTCGACGTCGTCGGCCGCCGCCAGCGAGTGTGCCGCGCCCGCCAGGGCCGCGTCGGGCGACGCCGTCCTGACCAGGGCGTCCGCCCCCACGGCGTCCCAGGAGCCCGCGGACTGGCCGGCCCGTGCCGTTCCCGCGAACGTGCCGCAGAGCGCGGCAAGAGTGACGACCACGACGAGCGCGACGAACGGCGGTGCGGCGCTCGTCGCCCGTGCAC
This sequence comes from Cellulomonas rhizosphaerae, assembly GCF_003470205.1. Classification (GTDB taxonomy): domain Bacteria; phylum Actinomycetota; class Actinomycetes; order Actinomycetales; family Cellulomonadaceae; genus Cellulomonas; species Cellulomonas rhizosphaerae. The sequence goes on along the minus strand of NZ_QWKP01000210.1, from coordinate 29,635 downwards.
GTGCCACGGCCAGCAGTGGGCCGGCTCGCCGTGATCGGCGCGCGGCTCGCTGCGCGACGCCGAGCAGCGGCGGGACCGCGCGCCAGAGCAGCAGCGCACCCGCCGCCGCGACCAGCACCGGTGCGGCGGCGAGCACGAGGTCCGCGCCGGACGTCGAGACGACGCCGCGACGCCGGAGCGCGGCCAGAGCCACGACCGCGAGCACGACCAGCGCGACCTCGAACGCCACGCGTCGCACCGTGCGGACGCGCCGCGCGAGGCGGCGCTGGTGCCGATCCGTCGAGACCCGTCGGGCCTCGGCTCGTGCGGCAGTCGCCGCCGCGAAGGCCGGCGGCGCGAGGACACCCACGACCACCAGGACGACGACGGGGAGCCAGCTCACCGGGCCGGGTGCCACGGCAAGGCCGAGCAGCACCCCGGCCGCAGCACCCAGACCGACGACGACGGCCGCCTCGGCACCGGCGCGCCCGGCGATGCCGAGGAGCGTGGCCCCTCGGGCACGGACCGTCCGGAGCGCCTCCGACCGTCGTCGGGCCAGGAGGTCCGCCGCGACCAGGAGCACCAGGAGGGCTCCGCTCGCCAACCCGGTGAGCAGCACCGTGGCCTGCGACCACGTCGCCGCCACGCGCGCACGGGCTTGCAGGAGCAGGGCGTCGAGCTGTGTCGTGACCCGGGGCGCAGGTGCCGGGGCACGTAGTACCTCGGGTGAGGCCTCGATCGCCGCCAGCTGCCGGACGAGCGCCTCGGAGTGCCCGTAGTCCAGGGCCCGTGGATCGACCGGGAACCGGAACGTGCGGGTCACACCGTCCGCCTCGAGCGCGGCCCGCGCCGCGGGCAACGAGGCCGCGGACAGCAGCCCGGCGACGAGGGTCGTCGGCGCGGCACGCGGGCCGCCCACCGTGGGCTCGAGCACCTCGGGTCGCGCCACCCACACCGGATCGTCCGGGTCCACCGCGTCGAAGACGCCGCTGATCAGCACGGGCACGGCCGAGCGGTCGGGCTTGATGGCCTCGAACGTGTCGCCCGCGCTCACGCCCAGGGACCGCGCGACCGCCTCGGACAGCGCGAGCTGGACCGCGCCGTCGGTGCCGGGACGGCCCGGGGCGACCCCCGACACCCAGCGGACCGCGGGCTCCCGGCCCGCCCACAGGTACGTCATCCACAGCACGCCGCCGGCGGGCAGCCGGGCGGTGCTGACGCCGAGCTCGGTACTGCTGGCTGCGGCGGTCGGCGGCCCGAGCACCGGCCGCAGCGATGCGGGCATCGCGGTGACCATCGCGCGCGCGGCGTCATCCACGCTCGCCGTGGTGTCCGAGGCGTCGGCGCTCGCGTCGGAGTTCCCCGGCCCGTACGTGGACGTGACGACGAGGTCGGCGGGCGGGTCCGCCTGCGCCACAGCGGACCGGACGGCGCTGTCCGCCCGTGCGGAGAGCTGCGTCGGCACGGCGACGGTGATCCCCACGGTGAGGGCGACGACGAGCATCGTGACGAGCAGCGGCCAGAGGTCGGCGCGTGCCACGCGCCACGCGGTCCTCATGCCGCGTCCATCCGTAGGCGCCCGATCGTCGCGCGCCGCACGGCACGGGCAGCCAGCGGCACGATGACCACGGCGCAGCCGAGCACGAGCGCGAGGATCGTCGCGCCCTGGGCCTGCCACGGCCAGACGACGGCGGCGGACGGCACGGGCGGGAGCCCCTCGGCCGAGATCGCCAGCAGAGGTCCGACCGCCCAGCACGCCAGGGCGCCCAGGAGCGCACCCGCGAGGATCGGCAGCCCGGTGAGGACGGCCTGCTCGGCGAGCACCGAGGTGCGGACCGTGCGGCGCGAGGCACCCAGCCCGCGCAGCCGGGCCACGTCGACCTCGCGCGCGTCGAGCGCGGTCGTCGAGTGCAGGACGACGCCGGCGATCGCGAGCGCGAGCGCGGCGATCACCAGCAGCGCGATCGCCGCGCGCTGGGCTGCGCGAAGCGGGCCGTCGACGCTCGCGTGCGCCACGGCCGCGCGCTCGGTCACGGGCCCGATGCCCTGGGCCTCGAGCGCCGCGGCTGCGGTCGTGGGGATCGCACCGCCGACCCACCAGGCGTCGGTCAGCGAGTCGAGGCTGCCGTGGCTGACCGCGGCGCGGGACAAGGTGTCCTCGTCGGCGAGCAGCGCCGCCGCGCGGGGTTGCGACGGCACGTACGCGACGACGCCCCGGACCTTCGCCTGCACCGGAGTCACCCCGAGCGAGAGCTGCACGCCGTCGCCCACCGCGAGCCCGAGCTCGTCGGCCAGGCGCGCCGACACGACGACGGGAACGTCGTCGACCGGGCGGAACGCGAGCGCGGTCAGCACACCGTCGCTCCAGAACAGGCCGGGCAGGGAGGCCGAGCCCTCCAGCCTCACGCGCACGCCGCTGGCCACCTCCGCGGCCGTGACGCTCTCCATGGAGGCGGCCACGTAGTCGGTGGTCGCCGGGAGGGCGGCGGACCAGGTCCCGGGCGCGAGCGTCGCGTCGCGCATCGTCACGTCGACGACGTACGGGGCTTGGACGTCGTGGTCCAGGTCCTGCTCCCCGCCCGCCGCGGTGAGCTGCGCGTCGATCGCGACGACGCGCGCGCCCGAGGGCACGGCCAGCGCGAGAGGGTGGGGAGCGTCGTCGAGCGTCACGGTGCCGGCGGCGACCGCGGCGCGTGCCCCGTCGGGGTCCTGCAGCACCACGGTCACGGACACGTTCATCGGGACGTCCTCGCCGACGTGGCCGGAGACGACCAGCTCGGCGCTGTGGCCGGTCAGCTGCACGCCGCCGACCGGGTCCGCCGACGCGAGGCCGGCGGTGGCGGCCGTCCAGCCGCCGCTCGGCAGCCGGCCGCGCAGCAGCCCGTCCGCGTCGCGCGTGTCGACCGCGACGAGCCGCACGGCCTGGTCACCCTGCTGCGCGCGCGAGCCGAGCGCCACGGCACGGCTGGTGACCGCGCTGACACGCCCGCCGGTCGCCGCGTGCAGGGCTGCGCCGCCCCCCAGGGGGTCGACGTGCGCCGGCACCGCCAGGTCGGTGCCGACCGTGGCCGCCGCCTGCTCGCGCGCGGACTGCGCCCAGGTCGCGGCGAAGCCCACCCCGAACGTCGCGCACGCCGTGGCGAGCACCACCAGGAACGCCGCCGCCGTGCCCTGCGGGCGGCGCGCCACTCCCCAGGCGGCCAGCGGGAGAGCCAGCGAACGGGCCGCGGCGGCGCGCGCATCGGCCCGCCGCGCGAGGAGCGGGAGCGGTCGGAGCGCGAGGGCCGCGCCCGCGAGCAGGCACAGCACCGGGCCGACGACGAGCGCCGGGTCGGCTCGCGAGCCGGTCGCGACGCCGTGGTCGCGCAGCTGCAGGTAGGCGAGCACGGCGAACCCGAGCAGCAGCAGATCGGCGCCGGACCGCGCCACCACGCCGACCCGGTCCTCGCGGCCGGCGCGCGACGGCCCCGAGCGCAGCCACGGCACGACGAGCAGGGCGCCGAGCGTGAGCGCGACAGCCGTGACGACCAGGACGAGCGGCGCGAGACCGCCCTCGGGGATGCCGACCGGGCCGAGGCCGACCGCGCCGCTCAGGAGCCCGAACAGTCCCAGCGCGAGCACGGTCGCGGGAACGAGGCAGAGCATGACGAGGACGGCGGCCTCCGCCGAGGCCTGCGCGACGAGCCGCCCACGGCTGGCGCCACGAGCGACGAGCAGGGCCGCCTCCGGCGCTCGTCGGGCCGCGATCATCCGGGCGGCCAGCAGCACCGCCGTCGCCGCGAGCGCAGCGCCGAGCAGGGCCACCGCGAGCACGCCGGAGCTCGTCACCCCGCGCTGCTCGCGCGCGCCGTCGAGCGTGCGGGCGAACGGCAGGTCGACGACGACGTTCTGCGCGCGGTCGCCGAGCGCGCTGGTCAGCGCGCCCTCCAGCGCGTCCGCTGCCACCCCTGCGCGCGCGACCTCGGCCGCGCTCGCACCCGCGAGATCGGGCTGCACCTGCAGCGAGACCCGACGGAACGGGACGCCGCTGGTGGCGAGGCCGCCCGGCGCGACGACGAACGGTCCGTACGCCGGGATGAAGCCGCGGTAGTTCTGGCTCGTGCCCGCACCCGTCAGCGGGTCCTCGTCCCACCCGGCGCCGGGGCGGGGCACGAACGTCCCCACCACCGCGAGCCCCGTGCCCCGGTCGCCCGGCTCCGCCGCGAGCGTGGTCGAGCTGCCGACGTCCAGCCCGAGGGCTTTCGCCGCCGACTCGGGGACGGCCACCTCGCCCCGGGCGGTGGGCCACCGTCCGTCGACGAGGTTTCCTCGCTCGTCCGGCACGCCGAGGTCGGCGAGGTACGCCAGACGCAGGGAGCCCCCGCCGGACGGCAGGTACTGCATGATCGTCGACGACCACGTGGTCAGCGTCGTCGGCAGGTCTCCGAACGTGCCCGTGAGCAGCGACGACGCCTGCGCGACGACGGCGCTGGGGTCCGCCGCGGTCGCCGTGACCCGCGCGTCGACGTCGGTGTCGTCCGTGCCGTCCGGGAAGCCGATCGCCACGCCGACCTGCACGTCCGCGTCGGGCGAGTGGACGATCGCGAGCTGCAGCGCGCGCTGCGGTGAGGCCGTGGTGAGCAGCACGCACACCCCGACGAGGGCCGAGCCCGCGACCATGACCGCGAGCACCGCCGCGAGCACGCCCAGCTGTGCCCGTCCGCGCCGCCGGACGAGCTCACCCATGCCCGACGTCCTCCACGAGCCGGCCGTCCACCAGGTGCACCGCGCGGTCCGCGAGCGCGATCATCACCGGGTCGTGCGTCGCGACCAGGGCCGTCATGCCCTCCGCCTCGACGACGCCGCGGATGAGGGCCATCACCGAGAGCCCGGTCTCGCTGTCGAGCTGCCCCGTCGGCTCGTCGGCCACCAGCAACCGCGGCGACGCGGCCAGCGCCCGCGCGATCGCGACCCGCTGCTGCTGCCCGCCCGACAGCTCGTCGGGCCGCTGCAGCGCGTGGTCCGAGAGCCCGACGAGCTCGAGGAGCAGCTCGACGCGACGCTCGCGCTGGGGGGACGGGGCCTCGTGCAGGCGCAGCGGCAGGCCGACGTTCTCGGCCGCCGTCAGGACGGGGATCAGGCCGAACGTCTGGAACACGAACGCGACCCGGTCGCGCCGCAGCTCGTCCTGCCCGTCCTCGGTGAGCGTGGCCACCTCGACGTCGTCGACCAGCACGCTGCCCTCGTCGGGCCGGTCCAGACCGCCGACGAGGTTGAGCAGCGTGGTCTTGCCCGAGCCGGAACGGCCGACGAGCGCGACGAGCTCGCCGGGCGACACGTCGAGGTCGACGCCGCGCAGGGCATGCACGGCCGACCTGCCCTGGCCGAACGTCCGGTGCACTCCCCGGACGCGGACGGCCGCGCCGAGATGCCCGGTCACCGGGGCCGCCCGTCGGGCCGGACGCTCACGTGGTCGCCCTCGAGGGCGAGCCGCACGCGGCGGGTCAGCTCGAGTGCGTCGCGGTACTCGCGTGGCACCTGGACGCGCCCGGCCCGGTCCATCACGGCGTACTCCTCGTGCGTGACGTCGCCGTCGTCGTCCCGGCGGAGGACCTCGCTGCTGGTGCGGCCGTCGCGGATCGCGACCGTGCGCTCCACCTGGGTGCTGACCGAGGGGTCGTGCGTGACGACGATGACGGTCGTGCCCGCCTCCCGGTTCGCGGTGCGCAGCGCGTCGAACACCTCCTGCGAGGTCGTGGTGTCGAGCTCGCCCGTCGGCTCGTCGGCCAGCAGCAGCTGCGGCTCGTTGGCGAGCGCCGTGGCGATCGCCACCCGTTGCTGCTCCCCGCCCGACATCTCCAGCGGGCGTCGGTCGGCCACGTGCCCGACGCCGAGGAGGTCGAGCAGCTCGTTCGCGCGCGCGGCCCGGCGCCGCCGGTGCGTGAAGGTCATGGGGGTCGTGACGTTCTGGCGCGCGGTCAGGTACGGAAGTAGGTTGCGCGACGTCTGCTGCCAGACGAAGCCGACCATCTGCTGGCGGTAGGCCACGCGCTCGCGCGCGTGCATCGCCATGAGGTCCCAGCGCCCGACGCGCGCCCGCCCCGCCGTCGGAGCATCCATGCCCGAGAGCAGCGCGAGCAGCGTCGACTTGCCGGATCCGCTGGCGCCGACGAGCGCGATCATCTCGCCCTGGTCGACGAGCAGGTCGAGCCCCTGCAGCGCTTGCACCTCGACGCTTCCGGTCTGGTAGATCCGCACGAGGTTGTCGCACACCACGAGTGCGTCTCCACCGAACTGCGCCGGGGGTGCGGAACGGCCGCCCAGCGCCTCGAGCGTGCTGTCGGACACCACCGGCTCCCTCGTCGGACGGATCTGCAGAGGCAGAGTAGGCCCCGGCGCGGCCGTCCAGGCGTTGGCAGCCCAGCGACGGGCGCGCGCCGCCTGCGTTCCGGGTCAACGGTCGATCGAGGCCATGTTCGCTTCGTCGTGCCGCGCACCGGCGGCGGGCTCGAGGTCGTCGAGGCGTTGCAGCTGTGCCGGGGTCAGCTCGATGCCGTCGGCGGCGGTGTTCTCCTCCACGCGGGACACACGGCGCGTGCCGGGGATCGGGGCGACGTCCTCGCCGCGGCTCAGCAGCCAGGCCAGGGCGGTCTGCGCGGGTGTGGCGCCGTTCTCCGCGCCGATCGCCCGGACCTCGTCGACGATCGCGAGGTTGCGTCGGAAGTTCTCGCCGGTGAAGCGCGGGTTGGTCTTGCGCCAGTCGTCGTCGGCGAAGTCGGCCACTGTCCGGATCTGCCCGGTGAGCAGGCCGTGGCCGAGCGGGGAGTAGGGCACGAACCCGATGCCGAGCTCCCGCAGCAACGGGAGGAGCTCGGCCTCGACGTCCCTCGTCCACAGCGAGTACTCGGTCTGCAGAGCAGTGATCGGGTGCACGGCGTGCGCGCGACGGATCGTGTCCGCGCTCGCCTCTGACAGACCGACGTGCAGGACCTTGCCTTCGGCGACGAGCTCGGCGAGCGCCCCGACGGTGTCCTCGATGGGCACTCCGGGGTCGACACGGTGCTGGTAGTACAGGTCGACGTGGTCGGTGCCGAGCCGGCGCAGGGAACCGTCGAGGGCGGCGCGAACGTTGGCAGGGCTGCTGTCGGTCACCCCCGGCCGGGGTCCACCGGCGCCGTGTCGGACGAGGCCGAACTTGGTGGCGATGACGACCTGGTCGCGGAGGTCCCTGACGGCCCGTCCGACGATCTCCTCGCTGTGGAACGGCCCGTAGATCTCTGCGGTGTCGATGTGGGTCACGCCCAGGTCGAGCGCGCGGTGGATCGTGCGGATCGACTCCGTGTCATCCAGTTCGCCCTCGCTGGTGTACGTGCCGGCCATCGTCATGGCGCCCAGGCCGATGCGCGAGACCTCGAGATCTCCGAGATGTGCCGTCTGCATGGTGATGTCTCCCTGTCGCTCCGGCCGCGAGCCGCGGCACCCGTCATGCAACCCGCCACGGGAGAGGCGAAGAAGTCACTGCTGGAAGGCGTACCGGCAGCCCACCCCAGGGCCGCCGGCATCGATCTACCGTGGACGACGTGGACAACCGGGACGAGGTCAAGGACTTCCTGCGCACGCGGCGAGCTCGGCTCACCCCCGCTGATGCCGGGCTGACCGCGTTCGCGAGCAACCGGCGAGTTCCTGGTCTCAAGCGTGGCGAGGTCGCCGACCTGGCCGGCGTGAGCGTCGAGTACTACGCCCAGCTCGAACGCGGCAACCTGGCCGGCGTCTCCGACAGCGTCCTGGACGCCCTGGCGCGCGCCCTGCAGCTCGACGAGGCCGAACGCACCCACCTCGCCGACCTCGCCCGCGCTGCCGGCCCGGCGACCCGCCGACGTCGCACGCCGACGGCCGGACAGGTACGGCCCGGAGTGCAGCGCCTGCTCGACCTCGTCGGCGACGTCGTGCCGGTCATCGTCAACAACGGCCGCCTCGACCTCGTCGCGGCCAACGCACTCGGCCGCGCCCTGTTCTCACCGGTCTACGCCACGCCCGTCCCCGCCGGAGGGCCCGCCAACCACGCTCGGTTCACGTTCCTCGACGATCGGGCTCGCGACTTCTGGGTCGACTGGGATCGCGCCGCCGACGACGCCGTCTCCCAGCTGCGCACCGAAGCCGGCCGCGACCCGTACGACCGCGCGCTGACCGACCTCGTCGGCGCGCTCAGCACCCAGAGCCCGCCGTTCCGCACCCGGTGGGCCGCTCACGACGTCCGGCTGCACCGCACCGGCCGCAAGCACGTCCGCCACCCCGTCGTCGGCGAGCTCCACCTCGACTTCGAGGTCCTCGACCTGCCCGCCGATCCTGGACTGACCCTGATCACCTTCACGAGCCCGGCCGGCTCGCCCGACGAGGACGCCGTCCGCATGCTCGCCAGCTGGGGGGCGACCAGGGAGAGCACACCGGCGGCAGGCCGCCCGTAGCCCGGTCAATCGGGCGGCTCGACCGCCGGGGGATCCTCGTCGTGCTCGCCGGGCGCCGGCCGGTCGCCGCCATCGCTCTCCTCCGCGCCGTCGGTGGCGATGGGCGAGGGCTCACGTGGGCCGTCAGACTCCGCACCAGCCTCCAGCACCTCGGGGGTGACCTCCTGCTCGAGGGTCGGGTAGCCGTAGCCGCCCTCCTGCGCCTCGGCGTCCGGCACCTGCGGTGAGTCGCTCATGGTCGTCCTTCCTGCCGTGCCTGAGCCGTCTGACCAGGTCGGTTCCATCGTCGGCGCGCGCGCTGTGCTGCGCCATCGGGAGGGGTGTCGGAATGCTGGACAGCGGGCGTGGATCACCGCTGCTTTCGGCCCCATGAGATCGCTTCGTCGAACCAGCCGAGGGCCGCGACGGCTCGCGTCGGCGACCAGGGGTCCGACTCGCTCCCCGCCTGTGAGAAGGACTGTCGGCACCGCGCGCGGCAGCGGGGGCACCGTCGGGACGAGTCCGTACTGTCGGTGCATGGCAGAGCTTGGCCGCGTCACGTGGCCACCCGGACCGATCGCTACCGATCGACTTCTGCTCCGTCTGCCGGAGGCCCGCGATCGCGCAGCATTCGTCGAGCTCTACACATCGCCCGACGTCGGGACCTACACGGGCGGAGCGCGACCGCGCGAGGCGGTCGAACGCGCGCTGCCCGACGCCCCACGGGGGCGTCCCGGTCATTTCGTGATCGACCTCGACGGCGCCATGGTCGGGATCGTCCAGCTCGAACGCCGGGACGTCGACTACGAGGTCTCCCAGGCGGCCGGCCGGGTGGATCTTGGCTACCTCCTTCTCCCCCAGGCATGGCGACGGGGATACGCGACCGAGGCGTGCGGGGCGGTGCTCAACTGGTTCGCCGGCGCGCTGCCGGGCGAAGCCGTCGTGCTCACCACTCAGGCCGCGAACGTGCCCTCGATGCGCCTGGCGGCGAGGCTGGGGTTCGTCGAGGTCGAGCGGTTCGAGGCATACGGCGCCGAGCAGTGGTTCGGAACGTGGACCCCAGCGGCAACCACGAGCTGAGCTCTGCGGCCAGCTGGTCACGTCGCAGCGCCCGTCCGCACCGAGTCGGGAACGTCCGCCTACAGGTGCCCGTACTTCTCCCGGAAGAAGTTGCCACTGGTGCTGAGTTCCGCCGCCACTCGACGGTGATGACTTGCGTAGAGAGCGTCGCTCTGGCCTGCGAGGATCCGCAGCTGCTCCATCAGCTCCTGGTCGGGGGTGCGCCCGTTGGGCTGGCGTTCGTGGACCCTGCTCGGCGCGATCGCCAGGTACTTCCTCAGGACGGCAGGCAGGTACTGCCGGGCCATGGCGTCCAGCTCGTACTCGAACCGCGGGTCTCCCGTGGGCTCGCGTTCCTCGGCCGCGATCACGGCGTCCAGCACCTGGCAGGTCTGCACGACGGTCCGGTGCGTGTCCCCCGGCAGGCGGCGCCTGTTCACGTCCGCGTGCCTGCGGACCCATGCGACCGCCGAGGGCAGGTGCTCCGACCCCTCGGCCGCGATGGTGCGCTGGGCGCGGGCCGGATCGACGACGGTGGACGTCTGGGCGGGCTCGCGCTTCCACCACCGGCGACGCGCCGGTAGCCACAGGTCCCGCAGGTGCCAGGAGCGGACGCCCGAGGCACCCATGGCCGTCAGCGCGAGCAGGGCGGGCGGCCCCCAGAAGTCGAGGACGAACACCGCGATGGAGAAGGCCCCGGCGTAGAGCAGTCCCTCGAGCGCTGTCCTGAGGTCCTTCCGCACCGCGCCGATGACAAGCACCAGATAGGCGAGCAGGGGCAGGAAGACGACGACGGCCGTCACCTTGACGACGTTCCCGAGCGTCAGCCGCGACACGGGTGGCTCCTTTCGAGCTCCGTGGCGGCGCTCGAGGATCGGATCCGCTCCGACTTCAGCCTGGCGCGCATCCGCTCACCTGCCCCTCGAGCACCGTCACCGTCTGCTTCGTCGCCCACGTGGCCTTGATGTTGTACCGCACGTCGTCGAACGCCGTCCGGTTCCTCCACCGTAACCCCCGAGGTCTGTGGGCCGCAGTGCGCCGCCCCGCCCGAGAACCCTCAGGCGGGCGTCTCGGCGGGACTGCTCCCGGCGGCCTCGGCATGACGATCGCGCCGCCGGTCGAGCGCGCGCATCGCCGGGGTCGCGGCCGCCCCGTGGATGAGCACCGATCCGACCACGACGAGGAGCACGATGCCCCAGAGCCGGTCGACGGCGGGGAACTCGCCCTCCTGGACCGCATAGGCGATGTAGAACAGTGACCCGACGCCTCGCACGCCGAAGAAGGCCACCACGGCACGTTCGACCGGCCCGGTCCGTCCGCCACTCAACGCCAGCCACCCGGCCAGCGGTCGCACCACCAGCAGGAAGGCCAGAGCCACACCGACCTCGGCCCATCCGATCCCCGAGAAGGCACCCCGCACGACCGCGCCGCCGACCAGCACGATGACGGCCACGGTGAGCAGCCGCTCGATCTGCTCGACGAAGGCGTGCAGCACCTTGTGGTACTCGTGCTCGCGCTCGGTGCCGCGCAGGGCGACCGCGCTCACGAACACGGCGACGAACCCGTATCCCTCGGCCACCTCGGTCAGCCCGTAGGCGAGGAATGTGGCCGCGAGCGCGACGAAGCCCTGGGTGTGCTCGGTGATCCGCAGCCGCTCGGCGAAGGAGGAGAAGAACAGCCGGCCGAGCAGCCAGCCCACGAGGAAGCCGATCGCGACCGCGACGCTCAGCCGCCACACCACGTCGAGCAGCAGCCAGCGGCCCAGCCATCCTCCCGGGGCGAGTCCCGAGAGGCTGACGGCGATCGCCGCGTAGGTGAACGGGAAGGCGAGACCGTCGTTGAGGCCCGCCTCGGAGGTCAGGGCGAAGCGCGCCTCGTCGTCCTGGGTCCCGGACTCGTCGACCGGCTCGCTCACCTGGACCTCGGTGGCGAGCACCGGGTCGGTCGGAGCGAGTGCCGCTGCGAGCAGGATCGCGCTCGCGGCGCCGAGGCCGAGGGCGGCCCAGCCCAGCAGCCCCACGACGAGCATCGACAAGGGCATCGTGATCGCCAGCAGTCGCCACGTGGTGCCCCACGAGCGCCAGGAGAACGGGCGGTTGATCGCGAGACCCGCTCCCATCAGCGAGACGATCACGCAGATCTCGGTCAGGTGGACCGCGACGTCGGGGTGCTCGGTCGGGCTGGGGTCCGGCAGGCTGGGAAGCAGCCAGAACATCAGCGCGCCCATCGCGAGGAACACGGTCGGCATGGAGATCGGCGCCCGGACCAGCAGGCGCGGCAGCACGGCCGCAGCCAGGGTGGCCAGGCCGACGGCCAGGAAGATGGTGGCGGGACCGTCGACGTGGAGCACCCGGCCACGGTACGGGTGGGCAGCCGGACCGGCCCGGTGAGCGAAGATCGGGCGCGACGGGGTGCCGGCCTCGCGGTCCTCCCAGGGGTCCACGAGCAGCAGCGCCTTCGCCTTGGTCAACGGGGTGAGCCAGACGATCTTCCGCAGGGCGCCGTGGCTCGCCTGGGTCCTGGTGCGTCTCTCCACGACGTCGCCTCCGAGGGCGCCCATCCGACGGCGAAGGGCAGCGTCGACCTCGGCGAGCGGGCCGGAGAACAGCTGCTCGGCATCCGCGGGTCCACGGTGTTCGCGCGGGCCGACTCCCGCGTCCGGCACGCGGGAGTCGGCAGGAGCAGCCACCCGTTCCGGGCCCGACGGTAGGTCAGACGAACGTCGCGCCCGCCCTCAGCCGCGAAGGGTGCTCAGGTTGTCAGAGATCGGACGCCCTGCTCCCACCGTTCCCAGCGCTCTTCGTCGGACTGCTCCCACCAGGGCGTGCCACGCTCTCCGAGGGCGACCTTGGCGCGCTGGACCCGCTCGCGAGCTTTGCGCTCAGCGTCCGGGTCGCTGGCCCGGAGCGCAGCGCCGACCGCCCGGCGGGCTCCCATCAGCTCCCGGCGCAACAGCTCGGACACGTCGGGCGGGAGGGCCGGGTCCGTGGCGCGCCAGCGGCGGCCCCGGATGACCAGATACCGGCCGTCGGGAGTGAGCTCGGGATTGGCGGCTTCGTCCTTCGGCACCAGCACAGTGTGCGACAACCGCCGAGGGGGTTCGCGTCGCGGCCCCTCATTCCGTCAGTCCGACTCGCAGACGCAGAGCTGGACCGCGGCATCCCCGGTGAACGGTCGACGGGACCAGTCGCCGAAGCGCTCGACGAGCCGAAGCCCGCCCAGTGAGAGCAGGGGCGGCAGCTCCTGGGGGAAGATGCTCCTGATCTCCAGCGGCACGTCGACGACGTCGGCCTCGGACTCGGTCGAGAAGTACCACGTCCCGCGAGTCACCTGCGCAGCCGCGTCGTAGGTTTCCGCGACGTCGACGTGCACGACGCCACGATCGGGGTCCACGAACGACAGGGCCTCGCGCCTCCGTCGAACGCCGTCGGCATGGGCAAGCATCTGCACGCTCGGGTTGAACACGTCGAAGACGAGACGCCCTCCTGGCGCCAGGTGCCTGCGCACCGACCGGAAGCAGTCGACCAGGTCCGACGCCTCATGCAGGTGGAGCAGCGCGTTGGCAGCGATGATCACGAGATCGAATGTTCGGCCGAGGTCGAACTCGCGCATGTCGCCCTGCACCCAATCCAACTCCACGCCACGCTCGTCCGCCTTGCGCTGAGCCTCAGCAAGCATGGGCGGCGAGAGCTCCAGGCCCACGCACGGATGCCCGTCGGACGCGATCGGGATCAGCTTGTTTCCGGTGCCGCACCCGAGCTCCAGGACAGACCCGCCTTGCCGGTCGGCCTCAGCCCTGTAGAAGTCGACCGCCGGCTCGCGCGCCGGGAACAGCCGGTCGTACAACCGTGCGTCCGAGTAGAACCGTTCGCGCATGCAGCGCATCCTCCTACCACTGACCGACCAGGCGGGTAGCCGTTGCCGAGATGCGGGACAGATCGGCCGGCGTCAGGCGTCGCACTTCGACCATCGAGTTGTCCGGAGCGGTCTCCGGTCAAACTGCGGAAGTTCCGCGGCCTGGTGTTCTCGCGTCGATTCTCGTTGGCAGCAGCGCGCGCAGCCGCGTACAAACGATCCCGTGGTCACCGCTCCGGATATGACACCAACAGAGGTGCACGCAGTACTCGACGCCCTCGCTGCAAGGCGATGCCGAGCGTGGATCAGCGGCGGGTGGGGCGTCGACGCCCTCGCCGGCACCCAAAGTCGTCCCCACCGTGACCTCGACCTGGCCATCACAGCCGAGGACGAGGGCTCAGCACTCCAAGTCCTCAACGACCTCGGCTACCACATCGAGACGGACTGGCGTCCCGTGCGGGTCGAGGTCGTGGCCGCCGACCGGGGACGCGTCGACCTCCATCCGCTGAACTTCGACGAGGCCGGGAACGGTCATCAGGCCGGACTCGACGGCACGCCCTTCACCTACCCCGCCAGCTGCTTCACCACCGGGACCATCGGCGGGCGTCTGGTCGGTTGCCTGTCCGTCGGGCAGCAGCTCCTCTTCCATGGCGGCTACGAGCTACGCGACATCGACCGCGCCGACCTGGTGCTGCTCCGCGCCCTGGCCAGCCGCTCTGCCCCGACCGCTACCAACTGAGCCCGAACATCGAGGTCCCGTCCAGGTTGGAGTAGGCCCGCCCATGCTGCGGCGCGGCTGCCTGCCAGTCGTACTTGAAGTATCCCGCGACCGATTGCCCGACGGGCGGCCCCCGAGTCAACGTCCTGCGGGCCAGCGCTTCAGGCGCCACTCAGCCCAGGTGGCATGAGGCGACGGCGGGTCGCCCACCGGTTCACTGCCGTCCAGCTCGCCCGGGGTCGGGACCTCGATCAGGGATGCCCAGGTGGTGAGTTCTTCGTCGGACATGTGCCAGGTCGTGTGCGGTTCTTCCGCCTGTCGCCGGTTGAGTCGTCGGCGCTGCTCGGCCGGCGTGAGCGCGAGGTAGCGAACCTCTGCATTCGCGCCGGTGGCTGTCGCTGCTTGCCGGAGCGCCGACCGTTCGTCTCGGCTCCACAAACCGAAGTCGACGACGACGTCGACACCGAGCTCGAGGGCTCTGAGCGCGACTGCGATCAGCCGCCCTTCGATCACGTCCGTCGCAGCCGACGGGTTCGTCGGGCCGTAGAGCGCTTTGACCCACTCGTCTTTGGTCAGGCGGAGGGCGTTCTGCTCGAGCTCGATGCGCCGCGCTTCGGTGGTCTTCCCCGTTCCGGGCAGACCCACCATCAAGAACAGAGTGGGCTGGGTGACGCCGTCGATCGCCTCACGGAGCAGGTCGGCGTGTCCGTTGTGGCGTGCGTACTCCTCGATCATGTGGATCAGGATCCAGCGCAGGCTGAAGTGCTCACCTGTGTGGCGACTAGCGCGGATGGAGAGCCGGTCCAGGTCGGCGTCGACTTCCTCCATGATGGCGTCCGAGTGAGCGATCGCGTCCAGGAGCAGCGGACGGCGCTGCTCGGGGGCGTCGGACACGGCGGTGCGCCACTCCCAGTCCGGGTCGGCGTCCCAGTCGACGGACGCCAGCGGCTCAGCTGGTCCGCGGCCGAGCAGAACCGCGGCGAACCAGTGGTGCTCGACGTAGGCCAGGTGCTTGAGCATGCCGCCGAGGGTCATCGTCGACGGGGGGTGCGTTCGGTTCAGCTGGTCGGCGTTGAGACCGTCGGCCTTGAACAGCAACGTCTGGCGGTGGTACTTCAGGAAGCCGCGCAAGGTGGCGATCTCGTCGGCGGACTGGGGTGGCTCGGTGCGCTCGATCACTGGGGCACCCCAAGACGCTCCCCCGTTGGCGGCTGGTGCCGCCGCCAGGGGCTTCACGCGAGGACAAGTCTCGTAGTCAAAGGGGAGAGGCCCGAATCCGACCACCTTGCCGAAGCACCGCGATGTCGTGCTGCGACTAGGGAACTGCGACCTCGGGCTCGCTGCCGCGGCGGAGCACCCCGCCGCAGAATCGGACATCTCGGGTAGTTGAACTAGGACGCACGCTCAGCGCAAAGGGCCCTGCATCTCGACACCACCTGGTCGACATCTGTCGAGATGCAGGACAGATTGACCGCCGTTGAGCGGCGCACCTCGACCGGGCCGGCGGCTGCGGCCGGACCCGGTCAATGTGCGGGTCAGCCGCCTGGGTGAGGTCGATCGCGAGGGTTGGCAGCCCTGGTCGTTGGCTGCTTGTCTGCGGTGTCCACGGGACACGCCCTCGCGATCAGTGGGGTGCCGGCCGTGCGTGCGCGGGGTGGTCGGACGGCGCCTGGTCGGCGGTCCAGATGCGCAGCAGGTTCATGGCGTCGGCGGACGCCGTGGCGGGCTCGGTGAGGTAGGAGGCGAGGGTCACTCCTGGTGCGGACGCGACGATCAACGTCTCGAACATCAGGGCCATCTCGCCGACGACGGGGTGGTGGATCTTCTTGGTGCCGGACGTGTGGGTTCGGACGGTGTGTCCGCCCCACCAGGTGCGGAACTCGGTGCTGCGGGTGGCGAGCTCGCCGACGAGGGCCATGAGGGCGCGGTCGCCGGGGTCGTGGCCGGCGAACAGTCGCATCGCGGAGACGGCCTCGCGGGCGCTGGTCTCCCAGTCGGGATAGAAGGCCTTGGAGCGTTCGTCGAGAAACAGGTAGCGGGCGCTGTTCAGCGGCGCCTTCCCGGCTGGGAAGAGGTCGGGAAACAGGGCGCGGCCCAGCGCGTTGGATCCGACCGGATCGCCGAGCCGCGTCATCGCGATCACGGGGACGTCGCCCATGGTGTCGATCAGCTGCGCGACGCGGGGTGAGACGCGCGGTTCGGGCTTGGTGCGGGGAGCGCGGCGTGGCCCGGTGGCGGCGCGGGCAAGGTCGAGCAGGTGCGCGGTCTCGGCCTCGTTGAGGTCCAGTGCGCGGACCAGGGCGTGCAGCACGCTCTCGGAGACACCGCTGAGGTCGCCGCGTTCCATGCGCGTGTAGTACGCGGTGCTGACGCCGGCCAGCTGCGCGACTTCCTCGCGCCGGAGCCCGGGCACACGGCGCTCGCCGCCGAAGACGGTCAGCCCGGCTTTCTCCGGGGTGATGCGTGCTCGCAGCGCGGTGAGGAACTGCTGCACGTCTTCGCGGTAGGTGGCCATACCCCGACGCTAGACGCCCCGGTGCGCGCCCTGGGAGTCACTGCTGTGCACCCCCAGCCCCGGCCGCCGCCTGCTGCCTGGGGGTCAATGACAGTGACTCTCACCCCGGCCCACCTCCGACCTAGCGTGGTCGTCATGAGCACTTCGACCATCACCTTGAACAACGGGATCGAGATCCCGGCGATCGGACTCGGCGTCTTCCAGACCCCGCCCGAGGACACTGTCGTTGCCGTCGAGGAGGCGCTGCGCACGGGCTACCGCCTCGTCGACACCGCGGCCGCGTACGGCAACGAGACGCAGGTCGGCGAGGCCGTGCGCAACTCCGGGATCGCCCGTGACGAGGTCTTCATCGAGACCAAGATCTGGATCAGCGACTACGGCTTCGACGCCACCCTGCACGCGTTCGACAAGGGTGCTGGGAAGCTCGGCGTGGACTACATCGACCTCCTGCTGCTGCACCAGGCGCTGCCCTCGGCGTTCGACCGGACGATCGACGCCTACCGCGCCCTCGAGCAGCTGCTGGCCGACGGCTTGGTCCGCGCGATCGGCGTCAGCAACTTCATGCCCGAGCACGTCGAGCGCCTGCTGGCCGCCACGACGGTCGTCCCGGCCGTCAACCAGATCGAGCTGCACCCCTACTTCCAGCAGAGCCAGCTCCAGGCCCTCGATGCGAAGCACGGGATCTTGAACCAGGCGTGGTCCCCGATCGGAGGCATCACCTCCTACCGCGACGCCGCGAAGAGCACCTTCGACGACGCAACCCTGCAGGAGATCGCCGCCCAGCACGGCAAGACCGCCGCGCAGGTCATGCTCCGCTGGCACCTGCAGCAGCGCCGCTCCGCCGTGCCGAAGTCGATCAAGGCCGCCCGCATCGCCGAGAACTTCGACGTCTTCGACTTCGAGCTCTCCACCGAGCAGCTCGCCGCGATCGACGCCCTCGAGACCGGCGTACGCGGCGGCCCGGAGGCCGACGCCATCAACCTCACGGACCACGCCTTCCCGATCCCCGAAGCGTGACCACTCGCCCCTCAGCCACATCAACCCTCAGTAAGGAACCACCACCATGGAGTTCACCCGCCTGGGCACGTCCGGGCTCAAGGTCAGCCGCCTCGCCCTGGGCTGCATGAGCTTCGGCACCCCCAACCAGTTCCAGGACTGGGCGCTCGACGACGAGGCCGCCGGCCAGCTGTTCCAGCAGGCCGTCGAGCTCGGCATCACGTTCTGGGACACCGCGAATGTCTACGGCGGCGGCTCCTCGGAGGAGATCGTCGGGCGCGCGATGCGCAAGTACAGCACCCGCGACCAGACGGTCTTGGCGACCAAGATCTACTGGCCGATGCACCAGGGTCCCGGCGGTGGCGGCCTGAGCCGCAAGGCGATACTCGAGCAGGTCGACGGGTCACTGGCACGTCTGGGCACCGACTACGTCGACCTCATGCAGATCCACCGCTTCGACCCCGAGACCCCGGTCGAGGAGACGATGGAAGCCCTGCACGACGTGGTCAAGGCCGGCAAGGTTCGCTACCTCGGCGCCTCGTCGATGTGGGCATGGCAGTTCGCCAAGATGCAGCACGCCGCCGCGTCGCACGGCTGGACCCCGTTCGTCTCGATGCAGGACCAGTACAACCTGGTCCAGCGGGAGGAAGAGCGCGAGATGCACGGCCTGCTCGCCGACCAGGGCGTGGGCAACATGGTCTGGAGTCCGCTGGGCGGCGGCATCGTCGCCCGTCCCTGGGGTGACAAGAGCAGCACCCGGGCTGCCTCGACCCCCGGGCACGACCAGTTCGGCCGACCGCTGTTCCTCGAGTCAGACAAGGCGATCGTCGACGCCGTCGAGCGCATCGCCACCGAGCGAGGGGTTGCCATGGCGACCGTCGCGCTGGCCTGGGTTCTCAGGAACCCGGTCGTCGACTCCCCGATCATCGGGGCGACCAGGGCCAAGCACCTCACCGACGCGGCCGCGGCGCTCGAGCTCACACTCAGTGACGAGGAGGTCGCCGCACTGGAGGGCCCGTACACACCGCGAGAGCCCACCTTCTTCTAACCACCAAGAAGTCGCGCTCGCGCGAGGTCTGGCCGCCGCCCCAGAACACCGACGGCCAGACCTCCGCCGATGCAGGAGGAACCACGATGCTCTGGACCGAAGATGAGCTGGCCCGGATCCATCTACATCCGCTCCGCCCGAGGCCCACACAACGGCTGGTTCCGGCGCGCCCTGGCGGCCGGAGCCGGACGGATCCGGGCAGGCGGCGTGACGCAGGGCGTGACGTTCGAACTGGCCGACCCGAGCGTCCGCAAGGCCGGCGACGCGGCCTATCACGCCAAGTACGACCGCTACGGGACCGGGCAAGTCGGGGCGGTCAGCGGACCGGACGTCCTCGAGACGACCGTGCGCGTCCTGCCGAGCTGACATGACGGCCGCTCGCTTCACTCGTCGCGACGTCTTGCACCTCGCGGTCGCGGTTGGGGCCGCGGCCGCGTTGGGATCCTGCGTCGAGCCGCAGACCTCCGAGCCACCCACTCCCGCCCCCAGGACGGAGCCGACCGACATGGGCACCAGCACACCAAGGCCGCAGGTCTTGCTCGTCTACTTCTCCCGTGCCGGCGAGAACTACTGGGAGGGCGGTCGCCGCGACCTCGAGGTCGGCAACACCGAACGGCTCGCAACGATGATCGCTGGGCGGACCGGCTGTGACGTCTACCGCATCGAAGCCAGCGACCCGTACTCGGACGACTACGACGACACCGTCGCGCGCAACGTGCGCGAGCAAGACACCAACGCCCGACCCGGCATCGCCGGCGAACTGCCCAACATCTCGACCTACGACGTCGTGATTCTGGCCAGCCCGATCTGGAACGTCCGTCCGCCGATGATCATGTCCACGTTCGCCGAGTCGGTCCCGCTCGGCGACACGACGGTGCTCCCTGTCACCACGCACGCGATGAGCGGCCTCGGCCGGTCGGTCGAGGTCTACTCGGACCTCGCGCCCGACGCGACGATCGGCGAGGGTCTCGCGGTGCGCGGCGAGGACGTCGACGACGCTGGCCCAGAGCTCGACCGATGGCTCTCGAGCGTCGAGCTGGTCTGAGATTCCCGGCCCCCGCACCTGCTCAATGCCGTACCCAAAATCACGGTCACCAATTTCCAAAAACGTCAGGCCTGCATGTCCACGAACCGCGAGTAGTGCCCCTGGAATGCCACGACCAGGGTGTCCGTCGGTCCGTTTCGGTGCTTGGCCACGATCACGTCAGCCTCCCCGGCCCGAGGCGACTCCTTCTCGTACGCGTCCTCGCGGTGCAGCAGGATCACGATGTCGGCGTCCTGCTCGATCGAGCCCGACTCGCGCAGGTCGCTCATCTGCGGCCGCTTGTCCGTGCGCTGCTCGGCGCCACGGTTCAGCTGCGAGATCGCGATGACCGGCACCTCGAGCTCCTTCGCCAGCAGCTTGAGGGCACGGGAGAACTCCGAGACCTCTTGCTGGCGGGACTCGACGCGCTTGCCGGACGTCATCAGCTGGAGGTAGTCGATGACCACGAGCTTGAGGTCGTGACGCTGCTTGAGGCGGCGGCACTTGGCGCGGATCTCCATCAGCGACATGTTCGGCGAGTCGTCGATGAACAGCGGCGCCTCGGAGATCTTGCCCATCGTGGTGGCGATCTTGGCCCAGTCGTCCTCGCCCATCTGGCCGTTGCGCAGCTTCTGCAGGTGCACGCGCGCCTCGGCCGAGAGCAGACGCATCGCGATCTCGTTGCGGCTCATCTCGAGCGAGAAGACGACGGACGTCAGACCGTGCTTGATCGACGCCGACCGGGCGATGTCGATGCCCATCGTCGAGTTGTGCGTCGGCACCATGGAGCGGCCGGCGAGGTAGAGGTGCGACGCGTGCGAGATCTCGACGCACCGCACGGGCACGGACTCGATGGGCTCGACGGACACGATCAGGCGCTGCGTCAGGCGAGGCGTCGACGGGCGACGCCGCTCCTTGTGGACGAGGTTCTTGCGCTCGAGCGCGAAGACCGTGTCGTCGGTCGTGAAGGTCAACGTGTAGGCGGTCGACGACGCCTCGGAGCGACCCTGGACCCGCTTCGTGGACCACCCCGTGCGGTAGCCGAGCGAGTGGACGAGCTCGCGGACGTCCTGCGCGAGCCGGTGGTTGGTGAGGGCGATCTGCACGCTGCCCGTCGGGTTGACCGTGCCGTCGGTGTCGAGCAGGCCGGCGAGCAGGTCGCGGCGCTGCTGCTCGCTCGCGCGCAGGTACGAAACCGGAACGTGCTTGTCGTTGAGCACGCCGAGAGTCCGCAGGCGGCCGTGGACAGAGCCGTTCGCGTCGTGGCACGCCTGGCAGCGCAGCAACCCGGACGTGACGACCCCGCAGTCCGGGCAGGTCGGCGCGGCAACCGGCGCGGACAGCGCCTTGACCTTGCCGCCGCACGACCGGCCGCAGGTGCGCACCTGCGAGCGCTTGGGCGTGAACGTCATCCCGCACACCTCGCACGCCCGGTCAGCAGCCTCGGCTGCCGGGAGCTGCAGCTGGTAGAGCCGCGCGGCACCGACGGCGTCGTGGCTCATGTCGCGCGCGACCAGGCCGCGGTCCTCGATCAGCATCGCGATCTCCGGGTCCGCGCTCGTGAAGCGCGCGGAGGCGGAGTGGCCGTCGCCGAGCCAGACGCCGAGGGCGTACGCGTCGATCGGCAGGTCGGCCTCAGGCAGGCGCAGCGGCCTCGCGGTCGCGACGGAGTGGTTCGCCCGTGCATCCGCGGTCGCGCAACGCACGGTCGCCGCGATCTCCTCGGTGGTGCGGATCGCGGAGTCCCCGGCACGCAGTCGGCGCTCGGCACGCGTGCTGGTCGCCCACTGGTGCAGCGCATCGGCGACGATCTGCGTGCCGTCGTCGAACGTCACGCGGTAGGTGGGGCGCCCGGTGAGCACGGGGGTCGCCGCTACCACCGTCGTCGGCGTTCCGTCCGCGGCCAGCAGCTGGTCGCCGACCTGCACCTCGCCCATCGTCGTCCAACCCGTCGGGGTCGCGAGCGGGGTGTCGAGCGCCAGGGCCTTCCCGATGGCCGGACGCGCAGCCAGGACGATCATCTGCCCCGGGTGCAGCCCGTTCGTCAGCCGGTCCAGGTCCGAGAACCCGGTCGGCACGCCCACCATGCCCTCGCCGCGGTGCCCGGCCGCCTCGATCTCGTCGACCGCGCCACCGATGATGTCGCCGAGCACCAGGTAGTCCTCGGAGGACCGGCGCTCGGTCACCGCGTAGACCTCGGCCTGCGCGTTGTTGACCAGCTCGTCGACGTCGCCGCCGTCGGTGCCGTAGCCGAGCTGGACGATGCGGGTGCCGGCCTCGACGAGCTTGCGCAGGATGGAGCGCTCGCGCACGATCCGCGCGTAGTAGCCCGCGTTGGCGGCGGTGGGGACCGACGAGATGAGGGTGTGCAGGTAGGGCGCGCCGCCGATGCGGCCGATCTCGCCGCGCTTGGTCAGCTCGTCCGCGACCGTGATTGCGTCGGCCGGCTCGCCGCGGCCGTACAGGTCGAGGATCGCGTCGTACACGACCTCGTGCGCCGGGCGGTAGAAGTCGGTGCCACGCAGCTGCTCGATGACGTCGGCGATCGCGTCCTTCGAGATCATCATGCCGCCGAGCACCGAGCGCTCCGCGTCGAGGTCCTGCGGCGGGGTGCGGTCGAACCCGCCACCACCGCGGCTCGCCTCGGCAGGCATGCCGTACTCGAGATCTTCGATCGTCACCAGGGCCCCTATCGTCGCCGTTCGAACACATGTTCTCGAGAGGGTCTGACATTCCCCAGCTCGCCGCACACAGGGCGGCGCCTCGCGGACGCGACGTTAGGCGCCCCGGGGCCCCTGACCAAACGGCCTCAGGGGCCTGTGCAAGAGGCGGCCCAGCCTGGGGAAAGCACCCCGCAACCCTGTGGACAACCGGGGGACACGATGTGCGCGCCACTGTGGACGATGTCCGGTTCTGTCCACAGACCGTGGACAGCGGTGTGGATACTGGTGGGCGCGGCAACCGAGGAAACGGCCCGCCACCCGTGCGTTCGTCGTGCACCGGGTGTGGATCCACTGGAGAGTTCGGCCCCATTTCATCTGATGGACACCCGCGCGGGCGCTCGAGCGCCGTCGACCGCCAGATCCTCGCCCTCGCGGTGCCGGCGCTCGGTGCTCTCGTCGCCGAGCCGCTGTTCGTCCTGGTCGACTCGGCCGTCGTCGGGCACCTCGGAACGGCGCCCCTGGCGGGTCTCGCGCTCGCCTCGACCATCCTCGTCACAGCCGTCGGACTGTGCGTCTTCCTCGCCTACGCGACCACCGCGGCGGTCTCCCGACGACTGGGGGCGGGGGACCGCGCGGGCGCGATGCAGATGGGGGTCGACGGGATGTGGCTCGCGCTCGGCGTCGGCGTGATCCTCGCCGTCGCGCTGTGGGTGGGGGCCGGGTGGCTCGTCGGCGCGCTCGGGGCGCACGACGAGGTCGCGCGGCAGGCCGTCATCTACCTGCACTGGTCCGCGCCCGGGCTGCCGGGCATGCTCGTCGTCCTCGCCGCCACCGGCGCGTTGCGCGGCATGCAGGACACCCGCACGCCGCTCGGCGTCGCTGCGGCTGGCGCCGTGGTCAACGCGCTGCTCAACGTCGCGCTCGTCTACGGGCTGCACCTCGGCATCGCGGGCTCCGGGGCCGGCACGGCCGCGACGCAGCTCGCGATGGCGGCGGTGCTCGCCGTCGTCGTCGCCCGCGGTGCACGCGCCGCCGGTGCGCGGCTGACACCCCACGCCGGCGGGATCGCCGCGAACGCGCGGGCCGGCGGGCCGCTGCTCGTGCGAGCGCTGAGCCTGCGCGCCGCGATCCTGGTGACCGTGTGGGTCGCGACCGGGCTCGGTGCGGTCACGCTGGCCGGGCACCAGGTCGTCAACGCGGTCTGGGGGCTTGCGGCCTTCGCGCTCGACGCCCTGGCGATCGCCGCCCAGGCCCTCGTCGGGCACGCCCTGGGCTCGAGTGACGTCGCGCGCACGCGCGCCGTGCTCCGCCGCACCCTGCAGTGGGGCGTCGCAGGTGGGGCGGTGCTCGGGCTCGTCGTCGGCGGCACGGCCTGGGCGTACGTCCGTCTCTTCTCGCCCGACGACGACGTCCGGGCAGCCGCGATCGCGGCCCTGGTCGTCGCGGCGGTGACGATGCCGATGGCCGGGTGGGTGTTCGTGCTGGACGGTGTGCTCATCGGCGCCGGGGACGGTCGCTTCCTCGCGTGGGCCGGGGTGCTGACGTTCGTCGTCTACCTGCCCGCGGCCCTGGCCGTGCGCGCGTGGGCGCCGGACGGGACCGCCGGGCTGGTGTGGCTGTGGGTCGCGTTCGCCGGGGTGTTCATGGCGGCGCGGGCCGCCACCACGGGATGGCGGGCGCGCGGCGGTGCCTGGATGGTCACCGGGGCCACGGCGAGGTGACCGCGGGAACGGCGTGTCGCGGCGCACAGCGCACGCACAGCCCCGCGGGCCTGCAGAGTACGCACATGGCAGCGCAGCCAGGTCTCATGAGACCGTCCCGTCCACCTGGTGGCCGTGACGCTTCCGTGATGTGGTCGATGCTCAATCGTCACGAACCTTGCGCGAAACGAAACTCACCGGTAACTCTGTCGCTCTACGGTGCGACCAGCCCTGGCACGCACGCGGCCGGGACACGGACGTCGGCAACGACGACCGTGCTCATTCCACGGAGGTAGCAGCTCATGCGCAGTTCCACCCCCAAGATGGCGGGCACCGCTCTGGTGCTCGTCGCCGGCCTGTTGCTGGCCGGTTGTTCGTCCAAGGACGACTCGGGCGACACGCCCTCGTCGACGCCCGGCTCGTCCGAGTCCGCTGCGGCATCCGGTGACCTCACCATCCAGCCGCTCGTGCAGATCGACAAGGACGGCAAGGAGGTCGCCGCTGCGGACACCTCCAACGCCGCCGACCCGGCCGGCGACGGCAAGGCCAAGTGCGACGGTGTCTCGATCGCCATGGCCGGTGCGCTGACGGGCCCGAACGCGGCCCTCGGCATCAACATCCTCAACGGCGCCAAGCTGGCCGTGGACGCGCACAACGCCGCGAACGCCGACTGCCAGGTGACGGTCAAGGAGTTCGACACCGAGGGTGACCCGCAGAAGGCCACCCAGGTCGCGCCGTCGATCGTCGGCGACAAGTCGGTCATCGGCCTGCTCGGCCCGGCGTTCTCCGGTGAGACCGCGGCCGTCGGCCCCGTCTTCTCGCAGGCGAACCTGCTTTCCCTGACGGCGTCCGCCACGAACCCCGACCTGGTCAAGAACGGCTGGACGAACTTCTACCGGGGCCTCGCCAACGACGCCGTGCAGGGGCCGTCGGTCGCCGCGTACCTCGTCAACACCCTCAAGTTCGCCAAGGTCTGCGTCGTCCAGGACGACTCCGACTACGGCATCGGCCTGGCCAAGGAGATCACCTCCGGCCTGGGCGCCGCTGCGGACGCCTCGTGCGCCGCGAAGGTCAAGACCGGTGACAAGGACTTCTCCGCCACCGTCCAGATCATCAAGGGCGCGTCGGCCGACGCCGTCTTCTACGCCGGTTACTACGCCGAGGGCGCGCCGTTCGCGGCCCAGCTCAAGGAGGCCGGCGTGACCGCGGCCTTCGTCTCGGCCGACGGCACGAACGACCCGCAGTTCGTCAAGCAGGCCGGTTCGGCTGCCAAGGACGCCTACCTGAGCTGCCCCTGCGGCCCGGCGCCCGAGAAGTTCGCGGCCGACTACAAGGCCAAGTTCAACGTCGACTCCGGCGTGTACTCGGTCGAGGCCTACGACCTCGCGACGATCATGCTCAAGGGCATCGACTCCGGCATCACGGACCGCGCCGGCCTGGTCGACTTCGTCAAGAACTACGACGGTGACGGCCTGGCCCGCCACTACAAGTGGGAGTCCACGGGCGAGCTCGCCTCCGCCCTGATCTGGATCTACCAGGTCAAGTGACGACGACACGGCGGCCGGGTTCCTTCGGGGCCCGGCCGCCGTGCTGCACTGCCCCTCCCACCCACCTAGGAGCACCATGAGCGCCGTCATGTCGGCCGGCCAAGTCCTCGCCGACGGGGTGATCGACTTCAACGTCCAGTCTCTCGTCGACAACTTCTGGGCACTGACCATCGACGGACTCACCTACGGGTCCATCTACGCCCTGGTCGCCGTCGGTTACACGCTGGTCTACGGCGTGCTGCGGCTCATCAACTTCGCCCACTCCGAGATCTTCATGCTCGGCATGTTCGGGCAGTACGCGGTCCTCATGCTGCTGGGCTTCACGCCACGCGGGGATGCGTACACCCAGGGGACGGTCCTGACCGTCGTGTACCTGCTGCTCGCCATGATCGGCGGCATGATCGTCTCGGGCGGCGCCGCCGTCGGACTCGAACGGGTCGCGTACAGACCGCTGCGCAAACGCGGGGCACCCTCTCTCGTCTTCCTCATCACGGCCATCGGCGCATCGTTCGTGATCCAGGAGTTCGTCCACTTCATCCTGCCGAAGCTGACCGGGGAGAAGCTCGGCGGCGTGAACGCGCAGCAGCCGATCCGGCTCGTCGTCCCCTCCGTGCAGTTCAACATCTTCGGCGCCGAGGTCACGAACGTCGAGATCGTCATCGTGCTGGCCGCGATCCTCCTCGCGGTGGCGACCGAGCGGTTCGTCTCGCTGACGAAGTTCGGCCGCGGCATCCGCGCCGTCGCGCAGGACCCCGTGACCGCGACGCTCATGGGCGTCTCGCGGGAGCGCGTGATCATGCTGACCTTCCTCATCGGCGGTCTCCTCGCCGGTGCGGCCGCGATGCTCTACACGCTGCGCGTCCCCAGCGGCATCATCTACTCCGGCGGATTCATCCTCGGCATCAAGGCGTTCAGCGCCGCGGTGCTCGGTGGCATCGGGAACCTGCGCGGTGCGCTGCTCGGTGGCCTCCTGCTCGGCGTGATGGAGCTGTACGGCCAGGCGCTGTTCGGCACCGAGTGGCGTGACGTCGTCGCGTTCGTCGTGCTGATCCTGGTGCTGATGATCCGTCCGACCGGCATCCTGGGCGAGTCCCTCGGGAGGGCACGAGCATGAGCACCGAGACCACCGCCCCCACCGTCCTCAAGCTGGGCGTCGGCGACAAGCTCCGCCTGTGGTGGGACGCGCTCGCGCGCCCCACGCAGTGGCTCGTCGGCGTCCCGTTCATCGTGCTGATCGCGCTGCTGCCGGTCATCCGGCCGCCGCTGCTGACCACGGTCGGCACCGACTTCGGCAGCGTGCTGGCGCAGTTCGGCATGTACGCGCTGCTCGCGATCGGCCTCAACGTCGTCGTCGGCCAGACCGGTCTGCTCGACCTCGGCTACGTCGGCTTCTACGCCATCGGCGCCTACACGGTCGCGCTCCTGACCAGCCCCGTCAGCCCGTGGAACCTCACCGACGACTGGCTCTCGCAGGACTGGGCCTGGCTGTTCGCGCTACCGATCGCGATCGCCATCACCGCGATCGCCGGTCTGATCCTCGGCACACCCACGCTGCGGCTGCGCGGCGACTACCTCGCAATCGTCACGCTCGGGTTCGGCGAGATCGTCCGCCTGCTGGCCGACAACCTCACGAATATCACGCGCGGCGGCCAGGGCCTGACCCAGGTCGCGTACCCGATCGTCGGCGTCGACCCCGAGACCAAGCCGACCGGCGTCTTCTCGGCCGGCAACACCGACTCGCCGCTCAACTCCGGGACCTGGTGGTTCTGGCTGAGCATCGTCCTCATCATCATCGTCCTGCTGATCGTCGGGAACCTCGAGCGGTCCCGCGTCGGCCGCGCATGGGTCGCCATCCGCGAGGACGAGGACGCGGCCGAGATCATGGGCGTGCCGACGTTCAAGTTCAAGCTCTGGGCGTTCATCATCGGCGCCTCGATCGGTGGCCTGTCCGGCGCGCTGTACGCGGGCCAGGTCCAGTTCGTCCAGCCGGGCACGTTCAACGTCATCAACTCGATGCTGTTCCTGTGCGCCGTGGTCCTGGGCGGCCAGGGCAACAAGCTCGGTGTGATCCTGGGCGCGTTCATCATCGTGTACCTGCCCAACTTCTTCCTGGGCCGGACCGAGCTGCTCGGCATCCCGATCAACGGTGACGACATCGCCGACTACAAGTACCTGTTCTTCGGCATCGCACTGGTCGTGCTCATGATCTTCAGGCCGCAAGGTCTGCTCCCGGCGCGGCAGAAGCTGCTCGCCTACGGGCGGCCCATCTACGTCGCCACCCGCAAGGCTGCGCTCGCGCTCAGCCGCAAGCCCGCTGCCGTTCCCGCAGCCACCGCAGACACCGAGGGAGGTGCCCGATGAGCAGCCCCGGAGGCATGGGAGCAGGGTCCGAGCACGACGAGGAGTTCCGCGGCACCGACGAGATGGTCGCGGGCTCGACCCCCGAGGAGTACCTGCCCGACGGCGGGGTCGAGGAGGCCGTCGAGATCGACCTGGCCGCCGTCGACCCCGAGCTCGCCGACGCGGCGCACGTCGCGGAGGTCGTCGCCTCGGACCGGGACATCCACGCCGAGGTCGGCGCGCCGCTCCTGCAGATGAAGGACGTCACGGTGAAGTTCGGCGGCCTGACGGCCCTCGACGGTGTCACGTTCGACATCCGCCGCGGCGAGATCCTCGGCCTGATCGGCCCGAACGGCGCCGGCAAGACGACGTGCTTCAACACGATGTCGGGCATCTACCGGCCGACGTCGGGGGCCGTGCTGTTCGACGGCAACCCGATCGGCACGATCAAGCGGAACCAGATCACGCGCCTCGGCATCGCGCGCACGTTCCAGAACATCCGCCTGTTCTCCGACATGACGGCGCTCGAGAACGTCGTCGTCGGCACGGACGCCCGGCACCGCACGTCGGTCCCGGGTGCGATCTTCCGCAGCCCGCGGCACCGGCACGAGGAGCGCGACGCGCTCGAGCGGGCCATGGCCCTGCTGGAGTTCGTCGGGATCGGCAACCGCGCGACCGAGAAGTCGCGCAACCTCTCGTACGGCGACCAGCGCCGCCTCGAGATCGCCCGGGCCCTGGCCACGCAGCCCAAGCTGCTGTGCCTCGACGAGCCCGCCGCCGGGTTCAACCCGGCGGAGAAGCAGTCGCTCATGGACCTGATCCGCAAGATCCGCGACGACGGCTACACCGTCCTGCTGATCGAGCACGACATGCGCCTGGTCATGGGAGTGACCGACCGCGTGGTCGTGCTCGAGTTCGGCCGCAAGATCGCCGACGGCCTGCCGGCGGAGGTCTCGTCCGACCCCGCCGTCATCGCCGCCTACCTGGGGGTTCCCGACGATGCCACTGCTTGAGCTCAAGGACCTGACGGTCTCCTACGACCGCATCGAAGCCGTCCGCGGCATCTCGCTCACCGTCGAGGACGGCGAGCTCGTCACCCTCATCGGTGCGAACGGCGCGGGCAAGACGACGACCATGCGCGCGATCTCGGGCATCCGCCCGGTCGCGCGCGGGTCGGTCTGGTTCGACGGCAAGGACATCACGCGGATGAAGGCGCACGAGCGCGTCATCGCGGGCATCGTGCAGGCCCCCGAGGGGCGCGGCGTCTTCCCGGGCATGACCGTCGTCGAGAACCTCGAGATGGGGTCCTACGCGCGCACGTTCAAGACGAAGGCCGAGCACGACGCGACCGTGGACCGGGTGTTCGACCTGTTCCCGCGGCTGCTCGAGCGGCGCACGCAGGTGGGCGGCACGCTGTCCGGCGGTGAGCAGCAGATGCTCGCCATCGGCCGCGCGCTCATGGCCCGCCCGCGGCTCCTGCTGCTCGACGAGCCGTCGATGGGACTGGCCCCGCTGGTGATCCAGCAGATCTTCCGCATCATCACGGAGATCAACAAGGAGGGGACCACGATCCTGCTCGTCGAGCAGAACGCGCAGCAGGCGCTGTCCCGCTCCGACCGGGCCTACATCCTGGAGACCGGCGAGGTGACGACCTCCGGCAGGGGGGCGGACCTGCTCGCCGACCCCGCGGTCAAGCAGGCCTACCTCGGCGTCGCCTGACCCGTCCCGCACGACGAAGCGCCCCGCCCCGGATCTCTCCGGGGCGGGG
>NZ_QWKP01000021.1 GCF_003470205.1 Cellulomonas rhizosphaerae | reverse complement strand
GAGCCCTGGTAGACGTCGTAGCCGGTGACGGCGACGTTGTCGGTCGAGGCGGTCCAGGACAGGGGGACCGTGCTCGTCGTGGTGGTGCCGGCTGTCAGACCCGTCGGTGCCGAGGGCGCCGTCGTGTCGGTGGTCGTCGCCGTCTTGGTGGTCGCGGAGACCGCGGCGGAGGCGGCGGACAGGTTGCCCGCGGCGTCCTTGGCCTTGACGGTGAACGAGTAGGCCGTGGCGGGGGTCAGGCCCGTCGCGGTGTAGCTCGTGCTCGTCGAGGTGCCCACCAGCGTGCTGCCCTGGTAGA
This sequence comes from Cellulomonas rhizosphaerae, assembly GCF_003470205.1. Lineage (GTDB taxonomy): Bacteria > Actinomycetota > Actinomycetes > Actinomycetales > Cellulomonadaceae > Cellulomonas > Cellulomonas rhizosphaerae. The sequence continues at coordinate 1,892 of NZ_QWKP01000021.1, read as the reverse complement.
CGTTGTAGCCGGTCACGGCCACGTTGTCGGTCGAGGCGGTCCACGTCAGCGGAACCGTCGTGGTCGTCGTCGTGCCCGCGGCCAGCGCCGTGGGCGCCGCCGGCGCCGTGGTGTCGGCCGGGGGAGTGGTGCCGCCGGCGATCACCGGGTAGGCGTTGGTGACCAGCGTCTTGAACTGGTCCTCGAACCACTGGCCGGCGAGCGGAGCGTTCGGCGTGGCGCCGGTCAGCTGGTTGGACAGCTTGGGCGAGACGAAGGTCGGGTCGCACATGCGGTCGAAACGCTTGCCCTGGTCGTTCGGGATGTCGCTCGAGGCGCCGTCGGACTCACCCGGGGGCTTGATCCAGACGAAGGCGTCGAGGAACGAGGCGGAGTACCCGGCGGGCGTGGCCTGCGGGAGCTCGCCGATGCCGGCGCCCAGCGGGTTGCACCACGCGCCACGGTGGACGCGCTTGTCCACGCGGGACTCGTTGACGTAGGTGTTCGCGACCGTGCTGGTCGAGACCGCCGTCGGTCGGGCCGGGCCGCCCCAGCCGTTGCGGGACGTGTCGACGAGCATGCCGAGCGAGGACGGGAAGCCCGCCGCGACCAGCAGCTTGTGCATGTGGGCCGTGAAGTCGATCTCGTCGAAGTCGAAGTTCCACTCGTAGAACGACGTCGACCGGATCGGGGTGCCGCCCACGGAGATCGTGGAGTCGGGCAGGTACGGCTCGTTGAGCGGAGTCGTGTTGGCGACGTCGCTCACGAAGCCGTCGACCGAGGCGAACCCGGCGGTGGTGGACTTGGCCACGTCGGCGAACAGCGTCGCGGCGGGACCGGCGTTGCTGTCCCAGCCGAGCCAGCCCGAGTGGCCGATGTCGATGTAGGTGTAGACGTTGGAGATCGCGTGCAGCTTGTCCAGCGCGTACTTGACCCCGGCGCGGTAGTAGGGCGCAGCCTGCTGGCACAGCGGCTCGGAGATGTTGGTGACGAGGTTCGGCAGCGAGTCGGGCTCGATGGTCGCCGAGATGCGCAGGCCCGCGTACTTCGGGTCGCTCAGCAGGGCCGCGATCGCGTCGATGTACTCGGTCTTGTACCGGGCCAGGCCCGCGTCGGTCGCGGGCAGCTCGCCGTTGGACGCCAGGGCGTAGCAGTCGCGGCCGGGCAGGTCGTAGATGACCAGGTTGACGACGATCGGGCCGGAGCCCTTCTGCGCCAGCGCGTTGTCCAGGTGGAACTTCAGGCCCTGGCCGTCGGCGTTGCCCGCGATCGCGCTGATCCGGTCCATCCAGACGGCGGTCGGCTGCTTGGCCACCGTGTGCATCTTGGCGGCGAGGTTGGCGTCGACGCGCGTCGCTGCGCTCTCTACGGCCGCGGCCCACGTGGGGTTCACGTACTGGGTGGCGCCGGCGTAGGGGTTGTCGACGTGCGCCTCGGCGGCGCTCGCGGTGCTGGTGAAGCACAGGGGAACTGCGACCAGCGCCATTGCTGTCGCTGCGGTGGCCGCGGCGCGTGCGCGCCGTCCCATCGCTCTCTTGCCGTGTGTGGACACGTGTCCTCCGGGTTTCGTTCGGCGTACCCGGACAGCCGTCCTGCCCAGGCACGAGTCGCCCAGGGGGAGTCCACGGCGACTGAGTGGCTAGGTGACCATGAGGACTTTCCGGGCAACACGGCGCGAATCGTTTAGGCGATCCCCGTTACCGAATCGTGACCTGATGGTCATCGCGACCTCGGGGCGGTGCTGCCGCGGACGGCCAGGCCGCCGACCGCGCAGTCGCGACGCACCTTGAGGTCGCCGTCGAGCACCGCGAGCACGGCCTCGCCGGTCGCCCTGCCGAGCTCGGCCTGCGCCGAGGGCAACGTCGTGATCGACGGCGTGGCGAGCCGGCACAGCGTCGAGTCCGACCCGGCGA
>NZ_QWKP01000209.1 GCF_003470205.1 Cellulomonas rhizosphaerae | reverse complement strand
GCACGCTCGCCGCGCCGCGCGGCGGGGTGGCGCGGGGCGCGGCGGGACGGCTCGACGGGGTACGCGGCGGCGTCGTCGGCAGGACGCGCGTCGCGTCGGGCTGCTGCCCCACGACCACGGGCTCGGCCTCGTCGGCGGGTCGGTCGACCCGCGCGCCGGGAGCGAAGCTCGGCGGCGCGGTGCGGCGCGGTTGGTCCGGGGTCACGGGTCTCCCGTCAGGCGGAGCAGGAGGCGGTGCTGTCGTCGAGGTTGAACGCCTCGCGACCCGCCTGCTTGGACTCGGTCGGCGTCGGGGTCGCCTTGGGCGTCGAGGGCGACGTCGCGCCGGGCGTCGCGGACGAGGTCTTCGACGGGGTCGGCTTCGACTCGCCGTCCAGCGGCTTGTCCTTGGCGAGCCGGTCCCACACGGTCGCGGCCTCGGCGGTCCACTGCACGCGGTTGTGGTCGGCCGGGTAGGCACCCCACGGAATCGTCATGAAGGTGATGTTGCCACCGCGGATGTCCCGCATCGTGTAGGCGAGCCCGGCCATGTCGGTCAGGCTGAAGTCGCTGTCGGTCGTCACCGAGCTCGTGGCCGAACCCAGCAGGCTGAGCAGCTGGCCCGCATCGGTCAGGACGTTCTTGCTGAGGATCGCCTTGACCATCGCGGCGATCAGCTGCTGCTGACGGCCGATGCGGTTGGTGTCCGAGCCGTCCCCGACGCCGGTTCCGGTGCGCGCACGGGCGAACCCGAGCGCCTCCTTGCCGTTCAGGGTCTGGTTGCCCGCCTGCAGGTGCAGCTTCGCCTTCTTGGCGATCATCTCGTTCGGGATGCAGATCGGGACACCGCCCAGCGAGTTCACCATCTTCTCGAATCCCGCGAAGTCCACGACGACGGAGTGGTCGATGTGGACACCGGTGTTCTTCTCGACCGTCCTCCACGTGCAGCCCGCGGCCGAGGCGATGTCGCCGCCCTGGTCCCAGCCGAGAGCAAACGCGGAGTTGAACATGCCGAACGTCGCGCCGGTCCGCTTGCCGTTCGACAGCTTGCACGACGGGATCTCGACCATCGAGTCACGGGGGATGGAGATGGCTTCCACGCGCGAGCGGTCCGCAGAGATGTGCAGGACGATCGTCGTGTCCGAGCGCATGCCGGCGGTGACGTCTCCACCGATCTCGCCGTTCTCGCCGTCGCGCTGGTCCGAGCCGAGCAGCAGGATGTTGACGTCCTTGCCAGCGTTGGGGTCCTCGGGGTTCGACGACTTCGTCGGGCGAGGCTCGTCCCCGACGAGCGCGCTGATGTCCGCGTGGTTGACGTTGCCGCTGATGCGCGTGTAGGTCGCCGCCGCGGTGCCGACGCCGAACGCGAGCAGCGCGGTCGCCGCGATCGCGGTGCCGCGCAGAGCCGTGCGAGTTCGGTGCGTCGTGGCGCGCGAGTGGCGCGCCGTGCGGGCGCGGGCGGACGTGGCGTGGCGGACTGTCACGTCGTGAATCCTAGGTTCCGTCATTGCGCGACCGGCGGACTCGGCGGGGGCGCGTGGTGGAGGATCTGTGCAGATGAGCACACATCCGGGGGTCGGCGCCCGGGCGCGCTGCTGCTGGGCGCGACCCGGTCCTAGGGTGGCGGCGTGACGATCATCGTGACCGGCGGAGCCGGGTACATCGGGGCCCATGTCGTGCGCGCACTGGCCGACGCGGGAAAGGACGTCGTCGTCGTCGACGACCTCTCGACGTCGAGCGCCGGTCGTGTCCGGGCCCATCCGCTGCATCGCCTGGACCTCGCGGCGTCGGACGCGACCAACCGTCTCGCCGCCGTGCTCGACCAGCACAGGGCGACCGGGATCATCCACCTCGCCGCGAAGAAGCAGGTCGGCGAGTCGGTCGCTCGACCAGAGTGGTACTTCCGGCAGAACGTCGGAGGCCTGGGGACGGTGCTCGAGGCGGCCCGGGCCGTCGGCTGCGACCGCCTCGTCTTCTCATCGTCGGCGGCCGTGTACGGCGAGCCCGTCGGCGGCGTCGTCACCGAGGACACCCCGGTGGCGCCGATCAACCCCTACGGCCAGACGAAGGCCGTCGGCGAGTGGATGGTCCGGGACGCCGCGCGTGCGTGGGGCCTGCGGCAGGTCTCGCTGCGGTACTTCAACGTTGCGGGCGCCGGGCACCACGACCTCGGCGACCCAGCCGTCCTGAACCTCATGACGTTGGTGCTCGACCGCCTCGAGGCCAGGGAGGCGCCCGTCGTCTTCGGCGACGACTACCCGACGCCGGACGGGACGTGCGTGCGGGACTACGTCCACGTCGCCGACCTCGCCGACGCGCACGTTGCCGCGCTCAACGACCTCGAGCGCGACGACCGTCGATACGACACCTTCGACGTGGCCACGGGGCGCGGCGTGTCCGTCGCCGAGATGCTCGCCGCGATCGCCGCGGTGACCGGCAACGCGATCGAGCCGCGCGTCGTCGCCAGGCGCCTGGGGGACCCGGCCGTCCTCGTCGCGACCGCGCAGCGCCTCCGGACGGAGCTCGGCTGGGAGCCGCGCCACGGGCTGGACGACATCGTCGGCTCGGCCTGGCAGGCCTGGGTGTCGCAGCGCGAGTCGGGCGTCGAGCCGATCCGGGCCGCCGTCTGACCGATTCGAGCCGCCACGGCGGAGTGGCCTATTCTTCGCGCGTGCCCGCGCCTCGCTCCACCCGCCCTCCGGTCGTCGTGTTCGCCACGGTTCGCAACGAGGAGCGCGACCTGCGGGCGGCGGTCGGTGCAGTGCTTGCGCAGGACTACCCCGGTCCCATGGTGTTCGCCCTCGCCGTCGGTCCGTCCGACGACGCGACGGAGGCGATAGCGGCCGAGCTCGCCGCCCAGGACCCTCGCGTCGTGGTCGTCGTCAACCCGACGGGCCTGACGCCCCAGGGGCTCAACATCGCCACCCGCGCCGGCATCGAGGCGCAGCCCGCGAGTACTTACCTGATCCGCACCGACGGCCACGCAGAGCTGCCTGTCGACTACGTGCGCACTGCCGTCGACACCCTCGAGCGGACCGGCGCGGACAACGTCGGAGGGATGATGGTGCCGCTCGGCAACGGGCCGATGCAGGAGGCCGTCGCATACGCGATGTCGCACCCCGTGGGCCTCGGCGGTGGCCGGTTCCACACCGGCGGCACGGAGGGGGAGGCCGAGACGGTGTACCTCGGCGCCTTCCGGCGGGCTGTCTTCGAGCGCCTCGGCGGCTACGACGAGCACTGGTCGCGCGCACAGGACTGGGAGCTGAACCTGCGCCTGCGCACGAGCGGCGCGGTGGTGTGGTTCACCCCCAGGATGCGGGTCGAGTACCGCCCGCGCGCCTCGTTCCGGGCGCTGGCCGCCCAGTTCTACAAGACCGGGCAGTGGCGGCGGGAGGTCGTCCGGCGCTACCCGCAGACCGCCTCGCCGCGGTACCTGGCACCGCCGGTCGCCGTGGTTGCGATCGCCCTCAGCGTGGTCGGTGCCGTCCTCGGGGTCGCGCTCGGTGCGCCCGTACTCGCCCTGCTGCTCGTCGTCCCCGCGGTCTACCTGCTCGCCGTCGTCGCGACGGCGATCAGCGCTGCACGTGACCTGCGGCCTGCGGCCGTGCTGCGGCTGCCCGCGGTGCTCTCAGTCATGCACATGGCATGGGGGAGCGGGTTCCTGCGGGGGCGGTAAGCGTCACCCTGCCGTTAGCACTGCCTCGATCTGGTTGCCGAGGTAGTCTGCGACGGTCCTCGCGTAGGTCGCCGTGAGGTGACTCGTCACGTCGCGGTAGACGATCACGCCGCCCACGACTGCGGGGCACCCGTCCGGCGTGCAGTAGAGGCGCGTCGTGTCTACGAAGTGTGCGTTCTTGCCGGACGTCGCCGCCAGCTCTTGCGCATCGGCGTCACGTGTTGCGGCGTCGAGCGGGATGACGCATCGCGTCGCGGCTGCGAGACCGTACTTCTCCACGCACGGGATTGTTGTCGACGTGACCCCGGGGTTGTCGCCGATCGCGATCACCGGCGTCGCGACTGGATCCGGCCGGGCGTCCCACGCCGCGACCATTCCGTCGGCGGTGGCCTGCTCGAGCGACTTGCCGGGCACGTCCTCGACCGGCGGGCCCATGCGTGAGTTCGTGACGATGATGGCGTCGAGATCGGTGGCCGCGGCGATGTGCTCAGCGGCCGACGTCCGCCAGGACCGGCATGCGTCGCTCGTCGACGGGTTGTCGACGACCTGCTCGGCCGCGGTCCAATAGCAGCCGCCGCGACCGGCCACGTCGATGCGCCACCCGCGCTCTTCGGCGATCCGTTCGTACGCCGCGATGAGGGTGTTGTTGTGCGAGTCGCCGACCGCCAGGATGTGCCTCGAGTAGGTCGCCGGGCCGAGCGGGCAGACTCGGAACGTCGCGTCGCCGCGCGACGTGAAGCACTCCGCACGGTTGCTGTCGTCGCCATCGAGGGCCGTCGGGTCCGGTGCGAGGACCGCAGGGGAAGGTGCGTCAGCACACGTCTCGTTGAGCAGCGCCCCGGCGCCGAAGCACGGGTTGCTGGGGTCGGACGCGGCGGCGATGGCCGCGGCGTCTCGTGCCATCTGGGCATCGTTCCAGCGCAGCGGCACCACCACGAGGACGAGGACGAACGCCATTCCAGCGAGCGTCCAGAGGCCCACGACGCGGGGGCACGCCGAGCCGAGCAGGCGGAACCGCACCGGGTTCTCGACGAGGTACGTCGACAGTGCGGCCAGCAAGAACGTCGCCAGGAGGAGCGTCAGCTTGTCCAGGGTTCCTAGCCGGTGCCCGGTCACGAAGGGCAAGAGGACGATGAGCGGCCAGTGCCACAGGTAAGCGCCGTACGACGTCTCACCGATAAGGGCGACCGGGCGCCATGCGCCGAGCCGGGCGAGGCTTGTGCCATCGCCCGAGGCGATGGCGACGACCGCGCCTGCTACCGGGAGCAGCGCGGTTGCCCCGGGGAACGGTGTCTCGGCGTCGAACGCCAGGCAGGTCGCGACGAGGAGCGCGACTCCGATCCATGGCACGATCGGCCGCCACGGCAGACGCCGCCGTAGGGGATAGGTCGCCAGGAGTGCGCCCGCCCCGAACTCCCACGCGCGGGTCAGGGTCGAGAAGTACGCCACTGACGGCGTCGATGCCATGAGCACGACCGAGTACACGAACGACGCGAGCACCGCAGCGCCGAGCGTGACCCGGACCCGCTGGACGAGGCGTGCGCGGTGCCGGTGCGCGAGCCAGGCCGAAGCGAGCAGCAGGAGCGGGAGTCCGACGTAGAACTGCTCCTCGACGGACAGCGTCCAGTAGTGCCGGACGGGTGACGCCGAGTTGCTCGACGCAAGGTAGTCGACGGCGTCGTGTGCGAGCAGCCAGTTCTCGACGTAGAGCGCGGAGGCACCGACCTCCGAGAGGAACTGCGACCACAGGCTGCGCGGGACCAAGACGACGACAGCGACCGCCGAGAGCGCGAGGACGAGCAGCGACGCCGGAAGGAGCCGCTTCGCGCGTCGCGCCCAGAACGTGCCGAGTGCGATGCTGCCGCGGCTCGTGAGCTCCCGGAGGAGGTGTGCGCCGATGAGGTAGCCGCTGATGACGAAGAAGACGTCGACGCCGATGTAGCCGCCGGTCAGTCGGTTCGGCCACAGGTGGTAGAGGACGACGGCGAGCACCGCGAACGCGCGCAGCGCCTGGATGTCCGTACGCTGCGGCTCGCTGCGTCGCTCGTGTCCCCCGGGTACCCGAGCGGCATCGCGCAGCGCGGCAGGAGCGGGTGCGGCGGGCTCGGTCACGATGGGTGAGCGTAGTCGAGGCACTGGGAGACGCCGGCCTCAGCCACCGCGGCCTTCCGCGATCGTCCGCCGGACTTGCTCGGACGTCGCGTGGATGCCGTGCGCGAGCGTGGTCAGCTGGCGGCGGTCGAGCTCCGGCCAGACGACCGAACGCAGTCGCAGGTCACGCGCCTGCTGGTTGGCGAGGGACGACGAGGCCATCCGGACCAGGACGCGTCGTCCGAACACGCGGCGGCACTCGCCGAGCAGGTGCGCGATCGAGACGGCCTGCTGGGAGGCGAAGATCTTGACTACCGGCGCGGCCCCGGCGCCCGCCCACGTCTCCTCGAGGCGCTGCATTGCGTCGCAGACCAGCTCCGCGCAGTCGTCGACGAAGAGGTAGTCACGCAGCGTGTCGAGCGAGACGTAGACGCCGATCGGCTGCTGCCGAGTGTTCGACAGGCACAGGCGGGAGACGAGCCCCTGGTTCTTGGCGAGGTTCTGGCCGGGGCCGTAGAGGTTGGCGATGCGTCCGAGGAGGACGGGCGCCACAGCCGCGAGCCGGGCCAGCTCGGTCTCCGCGCGCAGCTTCGCGGCGCCGTAGTCGCCGAGGGGGGTCGTGGGACTCCACTCGGTGAACGGGGGCGAGACGCTGCCCGCATAGGTCGCGCCGGCGGACGAAGCGAAGAATACGGCCTTGGGCACCGGTGCGTCACCGGCGAGCACGGCGTCGACGACGGCCCGGATGGTGGCGATTTCGGTGTCGAGGTCCTCGGCCGCGGCGCCCGCGACGCCAAGGCCGGCGCACCAGCTCAGCGACCAGCCGTCGGCCGACGTGGCCGCTGCCGCCCGCGCGGCGCCGACGATCGCCGTCGCGGCACCCGGTGTGCCCCAGGGCACCGACGGGTGCACCGAGCGTCCGCCACGAGAGCCGACCTCGGCCCGGATCGCGCTACCCAGGAGGCCGCCGCCGCCGACGACGACGATCGCGCGTGCGTTCACCGCGTTGCTGGACGGTGACCGAGGGGGCCCGCGCCGGGGTCGCTCACCAGGAGGTACGGGGGCTTGCCGAGCGCGAGGTTCACCGCGACCCCGAGGTACTCGGCGATGACGCCGAGCGAGAACAGCACGGCGCCGGTGCCGACGAGCACGACGACGATGATCGACGTCCACCCTGCGGGCAGCGAACCGCCCGCGAGGCGGGAGATCGCCAGCGCGATCGCCCACACGAGGCCGACGCCGGCAAAGGTCACGCCGAGCGCGCTCACGATCCGCAGGCCGCGGGTGCCGCTGGACAGGACCATGCGCCAGAAGTGCGACAGCAGGCGTCGCGTGCTGTAGCCGGAGCTGCGCCCGCCTTCCTCGCGCGACATGACTCCGCACTGCGCGGGCGCGCCGGCCACCCAGCCGAGCGCGACGTCGAGGTAGACGCCCGCGCCGGCGTACGCCGCGGTGCTGCGTGCGGCCTCGCCGAGGATCAGCCGGAAGCTCTGGAAGGCGCCGACGTCCTTCTGCCCGACGCCCACGGCGACGATCCGCTTGGCCGTCTTCGAGGCGAGGTTGCGCAACGCGCCGTGCGGCGCCGCGTTGAGGGGCAGCGCGTACACCACGGCCGACTGCTCGCGCAGCGCGACGTCGAGCATCGCGCCGATGTACGCGGGGTCGTGCTGGCCGTCCTCGTCCATCGTGACGACCCAGTCGCCACCGCTGGACGCCATGCCCGCGAGGGTGGCCGGGTGCTGGCCGTAGTTCCGGCTGAGCCAGAGCGTCCGCACCCACGGGTACCGCTCCTGCAGCGCGCGCATCACCGCGGCCGAGTCGTCCGGACCGTGGTCGTGCACGAGCAGGACCTCCGACAGGCGGGCTTGGCTGCCGTCGGGGGTCTCGAAACCGGCTTGGAGAGGGGCCAGCTCCGCGACCACCTGGGGGAGAGTCGTGGCGCCCTTGTAGACCGGGATGACGACCGAGATCTCGTGGGGCGCGGACCGGGGTCCCTGAGGGCTCGTCACCCCGGAGACTATAGTCGTCGGGCGAGAGCGCCCGGACGCCCCGCCACCCTAGGATCACGAGGAGCGTTGAGGTGCACGAGATCAGGCCGACAGAGCGGCCCCGTGCGACCGATCCCATCGTGGATCCTGCGCCTTCGGCCGACGCCGTCGAGGACGTCGCGGGTCCCGCGACGAGGGTGATGACTGGGCCTCCCGGGCCGTTGTTCCGGCTCGTACGGGACCGCAGGGTCGCGTTCCTGATCGTCGGCGGCATCAACACCTTCCTGGGCACCGCCTGGTTCATCCTCTTCCAGACGATGTTCGGTGACAGCCTCGGCACGTTCACCTACCTCGTGAGCCTGCTCTGCGCCCACGTGGCTGCCGTCCTGACGGCCTTCGTGCTGTACCGCAGGTTCGTGTTCCGGGTCCGCGGTCACGTCTGGGTCGACCTGGCCCGGTTCGAGGTCGTCAACCTCACCGCGCTGGGCATCAACGCGCTCGCGTTGCCCTTCGTGGTCGAGGTCGTCGGGCTCAAGCCCATCGCGGCCCAGCTGGTCATCACATGCGTGACCGCGGTGATCAGCTACCTGGGCCACCGCGACTTCTCGTTCCGCCGCCCCCGCGCGGTCGTGGAGTCCGCGACGGTCCCCGCCGCGCAGCCGACGGACGAGGCCCGATGAGCCCGACCGTCTCCGTCGTCGTCCCCGCGTACAACAACGAGCCGTTCGTCCGGCAGACCGTCCGCTCCGTGCTCGAGCAGACGTTCGCGGACTTCGAGCTCGTCGTCGCGGACCACTCGTCCGGCGATGACACCTGGGCCGCGCTGCAGGAGTTCACCGACGACCCGCGCGTGACCTTGCTACGCACACCCGCCGGGGGCGGGGCCAAGCGGAACTGGGACGCGGTGAGCGAGGTCGCGACGGGCGACCTCATCAAGCTTGTGTGCGGCGACGACGTGCTCTACCCGGCCATGCTCGAGCGGCAAGTCGCGGCGTTCGCGCAGCACCCCGACGCGCAGGTCGTCGCGTCCCGCCGCGACATCATCGACGCGCAGGGCCGGGTCCTCGTCCGTGGTCGCGGCCTCGGCCGCGCCCTGGTCGGCGAGGTCGACGGCTCGGCTGCCCTGCGCGCCTCGATCCGGGCGGGTGGCAACCTGTTCGGCGAGCCGATGTGCGTGATGATGCGCACGGAGACCCTCCGGTCCGTCGGCTGGTGGGACGATCGTCAGCCCTTCTACATCGACCTCGGCACCTACGCGCACGCACTCATGCGGGGCAGCTTCGTCGGCGTCGACGAGACCCTGGCGGGGTTTCGCGTCAGTGCTCAGCAGTGGAGCGTGCGGTTGACCGACGAGCACAGCCGGCAGGCGGCCCAGTTCCACGCTCGCGTGCGTGCGGAGCACCCTGACGTCCTGTCGAAGGCAGACGTCGTTCTCGGTGACGGCATGGCCGTCGTGGCGGCTGCCCGCCGGCGGCTCGCCTACGCCTGGCTCGGCCGCCGGATGCGCGTCGCGGGCTGAGGGTGCCCGGTCAACCGGCGTCGGGCAGCCGGTAGACGGTGATCGTCGGTCCCGAGAGGCCGCCCCGCGCGACGTCGCCGATGAAGTCCAGGTCCCGGCGCAGCGACGTCGGCTCGGCCACGACGCGCAGGCCCGCTCCCGACGGGGCCCACTTAGCGACGACCGGCAAGTTCGCGAGCGCCCGGTAGACGTCCTGCTCGGCCTGGTACTTCGTGCTGGCGAAGTACCGGGGGTACATCCCGCTGCTTACGACCGCGTACTGGGCACCCGGCAGGTCATGGACGACCAGCCGACCGTCCTCAAGCGACACCGAGCTGGTGATCGGCGAAGGGATGCCGGGCATGAGCGGTGAGTAGCCGTCCATCACGGTGTTCTCGGCCGTCATGCCGAGACGTTCGAACGTCTTCAGTGCCTCCAGCCGCGTGTCTGTCGCGGCGAAGTGGGCTGCGGCGGCGATGCCCCCGATCAGGACCGTCACGCCGGACAACGTTGCGACCGCGGCGCCGATGACTAACGTCGGCATGGCGAAGCGTGCCCCGGCACGCCGTCGAGCGATGAGCCACTCAGTGGTCCGCCCGAACCCGACGGCGGCGAGGATCAGCGGAGTGATCAGGATGGGTAGACCCCACCGCGCCCAGTGCAGTGCGAGGGCGCTCATCGCGAACCAGTAAGCGACGCCGAAGACTAGGGGGAGCGCGACCACCTTGCGGTCGCGGACGCACCAAATGAGGCCGACGACGGCCGCGACGAGGAGGATGGAGCCGAGCCATGGGCTGAACGCGTCGACGTAGTAGCCCAGGTTGCCGCTCCACGAGAGGCCGTCGGCGCCGAGGTGGCCGTTCTCGCCGTCCTGCGCGGTCAGCTGTCGACGAACCTCTGCGAAGTCGGTGATGAGCACGGGGGAGAAGGCGAAGATCGAGGCGACGAAGATCGCCGGCGCACCGATCGCGTGGAGCACGGCACGGCCCCACGCGCGAGTACGCACCGCCACCGTGACGATCGCCACACCGAGCGGGATCGCCCCGAGAGCTCCCGGGTACTTGAGCGTGACGGCGAGCGCGACCAGGGCGCAGCCGATCACGAGGTTGCGCCATCCCGGGCGCTCGATGTACCAGATCGACGCCAGCACGACCGCGAGCATCAGCGTCGTCAGCGGCACGTCCGGCGTCGCGAACGAGCCGTTCTCGATGAACGGGCCGAAGAAGGCGAACAGGAACGCCGCGACCAGGCCGGAGATCGTGCCGAAGCGGTGGCCGACGGCGTAGGCGAGGACGACCGCGGCGACGCCAAACGCGACCGTCACGGAGCGCGAGATGGCCAGGAAATCGCCGGGGTGCTGGTCGAACATCCGCTCGGCCGGGGCGCCGAACGCGAGCTGCGAGTAGGCGCGGTACAGCAGCGTGCTCAGCTGCATCTCGAGGTGGTCGGGGCGCGAGAAATACGGCGGCTCGAACGAGTTGGCTGCCGCCATCTGGATCGCGCCTCGGGTGATCACCCACTCGTCGGGGTGCAGACCCGCGGGCAGACCCCAGCGCACGCCGGGGATCCGCAGCAGCCCGGCGGCGGCGGCGAGCAGGGCGACGATCAGGCGCGGTACCCAGGCGCTCGCGTACCAACGGGGTCCACGGGGTGCTTCGTCGTCGGCTGCGGTGGCGACATCGTCCGTCTCGCCAGAGACCGCCGCGCCCGCCCGCGCCGTTGCGTCGGTGGCGGCGCTCTCCGGCGCTGCCAGGGACGTCTCGACGTCGGCCGTCGGCCGGCCGGTGTCACCGGCGTCGGCGGGGGTCATCAAGGAGCTCCTCATGGCATTCGTGAACTTCCCCGCGTTGAGCCCGGTCGTGTGGCGCTCGGCGGTCGTGGTCACGGGCGCGCGCACATGCACTCCGGTCGGAGGCAGAAGCGCATGGAGGATACCTCGGCCGCGATCGACTCCTCCAATCGCGGCCGTGCACCGGGCGCGTCGCTCAGCCGACGACGTACAGGCGGACGCTCCGGGTCGGGACCAAGGGCAACTAGACTGCGCGAGGTTCGACAGGTCCCGGGAGGGACGCAGCGCTGCAGGGGAGAGTCAACACGATGCGAGGAGTGCTCCGCCGTGGGCTCCGACGACCGATCCGTGCGGCGCGCCGTGCGATGCGTGCCGTGAGCCGCCGGGCGCGCGGGCTGTCGGCAGCGACCTCCGCCCCGCCGAGTGCCGGCGTCGCCGCGCTCCTGGACATGCGCATCATGGACGCCGGGTTCTACGGCGCCCAGGTCGGCCGGAAGTTCGCCACCCGGCGCGCGGCGGCCGAACACTACGAGGCGGTCGGGACTCGCCGCGGACTGCGCTTCCATCCGCTGATCAGTGCCGCCTTCATGCCAGTCGACGTCCGCACCGGACTGCGCGAGGGGCAGGTCGCGGAGTTCGTCGCCTACCTCTTCTCCCCGGCCGGTGTCGACCGCCCGTGGAGCACGCTGTTCGACCCGCGGCGCCTGCCGCCCGGCTCCAAGCGTGCGCCGGGGCTGCCTGGTCTCGAAGCGCTGGTCGTCCAGGTCGCCGACTTCTTCCGCACGCTGACGCCGGAGAGCGACCTGCCCCCTCGGCCGGTGCTCGGGAGGGCGACGATCACCTGGGAGGACGCTCGCCGGGCGCTCGTCGCCGCGGCACGGCGAAACCGCGCCCAGCGTGCGCTCACCAAGCTGCGCGTCACGACCACCTGGGACGACGCGGCCGAGCAGGCCTGGATCGACCGTCTCGCGCCGGTCGACAGTTCCGACCTCGACGGCCCGCTCGTGTCGGTCGTCATGCCGGTCTGGAACCGGGCGGACCGGGTGCTCGACGCCATCGCGTCGGTCCAGGGGCAGACACTGACGCAGTGGGAGCTAGTGGTCGTCGACGACGGCTCCGAGGACGACTCGCTCGCGGTCCTGCGGGCCGCCTCAGCGGCCGACCCCCGCATCGTCGTCGTCGCAGCGGAGCACCACGGTGTGGCTGCGGCTCGCAACACCGGTCTCGAAGCGGTCCGCGGTCGCTACGTGGCGTTTCTCGACTCGGACAACAGCTGGCGTCCGCACTTCCTCGCCACGATGGTCTCGGGCATGCAGGCCGACGGGCTCCGCAGCGCCTACTCGGGTGCCCGGCTGGTGCGGGACGACGAGGTGATCTACCGCGCGTTCCGGGGCGGCCTCGCGCATCTCATGGTGATCAACCACATCGACCTCAACGTCCTGGTCGTTGACGCCGTGCTCGCACGGGCCACCGGGGGCTTCGACACGAGCCTGCGTCGCTGGGTGGACCACGACTTCGCGATCCGCGTCGCGCGGCTCACCGAGCCCGTGCTGCTGCCGTTCATCGGGTGCGACTACGACGACGCGATGGGGGCGACCGACCGCATCACGACGACGGAGCACGACAACTGGCAGTTCGTGGTGCTCGGGAACGCCTACGTCGACTGGGACGGCGTACGTGCGACGGTGGCGGACCGCGTGCAGGGGCGGGTGTCGGTCGTCATGCCGGCGTACCAGGACTACGCGATGACGACCGAGGCCGTGGCCGCGATCGTCAAGCACTCCGACGGCATCGACGTCGAGATCGTCGTCGTCGACAACGGCTCGCGGCCCGGCACGTCTCTCGAGCTGGCGGCCCTCGCCCTCGCCTACCCGCAGGTGGTGCTGATCCGGTTGCCGCGGAACATGAACTTCGCGATCGGGTCGAACGTCGGCTTCGCGGCCTCGACGGGCGAGCTCGTGTGCTTCCTCAACAACGACACCGGGGTGCGCGCCGGCTGGCTCGAGCCGCTCGTGGCACGGATCGCCCAACCCGACGTCCGCGGCGTCCAGCCGCTCCTCGTCTACCCCGACGGGACGGTCCAGGCCGCGGGGACCGTCTTCCCGGTCGCCGACGCGATGCCGATCCACCTCATCGCGGGGCATCCGCTCGAGGACGCCGAGGGCGTCGCCGAGCTCCGGTTCAGCGCCGTCACGGCCGCGGCACTTCTCATGCGGGCGACCGAGGTCGCCGAGCTCCGCGGGTTCGACCCAGTTTTCGTCAACGGCGCGGAGGACGTCGACCTATGCCTGCGCGCGAGCCGCGACCTCGGCGGCTATTTCGCCGTGGAGCCCGCCGGTGTCGTCGAGCACATGGAGAGCAAGTCGCCTGGACGTTCGGCAGGCATTGCCGTCAACCGCCGGATCTTCCTCGACAGGTGGCGCGGTCAGACGCCAGGCCCCGAGCTCGGGCACTACGCGGCACTCGGGCTCGAGGTCGTCCAGATCGCCACGGCCGGCGAGGACTACCCGACGCCGCGACCGGTGGTGATGCGCCGGCCACGCAACGTCACCGTCGCGGGGCGCGTCCGCCCCTCGCTCCGCTGGAACATCAAGAACGCCGCCATCCCTGGCCCGGGCGGCGACGTCTGGGGGGACACGCACTTCATCGACGCGCTCGGCTCTGCGCTCCGCCGGCACGGGCAGGAGGTCGTCACCTCGCGGCACGACGCCCACGCCACGCCGCAGGCCGTGATCGACGACGTCAACCTCGTGATCCGCGGCCTGGACCGGGTCCAGCCGCACCCGGGCAAGGTCAACGTGCTCTGGGTGATCAGTCACCCCGATGACGTCACGGTCGACGAGGTGCTGCAGTACGACATCGTCTTCGCCGCCTCGGTGCCGTGGGCCGCGCAGATGTCGCAGCGCTCGGGGCGCCCGGTGCTGCCCTTGCTGCAGGCGACCGACGCCGAGCGGTTCCACCCCTTGGCCGCCGATGCCGCCCGCGGCGACGACGTCGTCTTCGTCGGGCAGGCTCGTCGAAACACGCCACGCGAGATCGTCATGGACGCGCTCGACGCCGGCGTGCCGGTGCGGATCTGGGGCCCGCGCTGGCAGCACCACGTCGACGCCAAGTTCCACGAGGGTGTCTACATGCCGAACGAGCAGCTCGGATCGCTCTACCGGCATGCCGGTTTCGTGCTCAACGACCACTGGGCCGCCATGGCCGCCGACGGGTTCATCTCGAACCGTGTGTTCGACGCCGTCGCCGCCGGTGCACGCGTGATCAGTGATCACGTCGAGGGTATCGAGGAGACGTTCGGCGGCGCGGTGCAGGTGTACCGCGGCTCCGCCGACCTCGCGCGCCTGATCAGCGAGGACCCGTTCCCCGACGTGGCTCGTCGCGTCGAGATCGCGCACGAGGTCCGGGCCGCGCACAGCTTCGACCACCGGGCCGAGCAGCTCCTCGAGGCCGTCCTGAGCCACCGCGCCGCGACCGCACCCAGCCTGCAGGTCGCGCTGCACGCACCGCACGCATCGGTCCGCAGCGAGGTCGAGGTCCGCGAAGCCCCACGGCGGTGCGTGTACAGCGCGCTGTTCGGCGACTACGAGCGCCCGTCGCACCAACCGGCGTTTGCGGGGGACCCGATCGACAAGATCCTGTTCACGGACGACCCGAACCTCCGCAGCGACGACTGGGAGGTCCGCCTGGTCTCGCGCGTCCTGCCCGCCGACCCGGGGCGCAGCTCGCGGTGGCCGAAGCTGCTGCCGCACCGAGCGCTGCCCGACCACGACGTCTCGCTCTACATCGACAACTCCGTGGGCCTCACGCGGCCTCCGTCCGAGGTGCTCGACGTGCTGCTCGACGACGAGTCGCCCTTCGCGCTCGTAGAGCACAGCTATCGCGGCGCCGTCGCGGAGGAGATGGACGCGGTCGTCGCCGTGAAGTTCGACGACCCCGCGCGGATCCGCGAGCAGGAGGACCACTACCGTGTCATCGCGCCGGCGGCGCTCTCCGCGCAGACCCTCTGGGGCGGCATGCTCGCGCGTCGGCACCACGACCCGCTGGTGGTCGCCGCGATGGAGATCTGGTGGGAGCAGGTCCTGCGCTACTCGCGGCGTGACCAGCTCTCCCTGCCGTACGCCCTGCAGGCGGCGGGCCTGGTGCCGCACGTCCACCGGTTCGACAACCGGGTCTCCGAGCTGCACGAGTGGCCGACCGAGCTGGGCCGCGACCGCACGCGCGCGTTCACGGCCTGAGGTCCGCCGGCGTCAGCCGGCGCGGCGCTCCAGGTGCCACCGCACCTGCTCGGCGATGCCGTCGGCCACGGCGGTCGCCGGGGAGTAGCCGAGCGCGTGCGCCGCGGCGAGCCACGAGCCCGACGTGCGGACCTGCTCGCCGAACGGCGGGTCGAGGTGCACGACGTCCGCGTCGATGCCGAGGGTGCGCGCGATCAGGTCGATGGCCTCCGCGACGGTGACGACCTCGCCACCGGCGACGTTGAAGGTCGCGCCACCCTCCCCGCGCTCGGCCGCCGACGCGGTCGCGCGCGCGGCGTCGGCGACGAACGTGGTGGAGCGCGAGTACGACCCGTCCCCGTACATCGTGACCGGCCGCCCGTCGAGGATCGCCTCGATGAAGCGGTGGTAGGCCATGTCCGGCCGCTGCCGGGGCCCGTACACGGAGAAGTACCGAAGCACCGTGACCGCGAGGCCACGCTCGCGCTCGTACGCGCGCAGCAGCTCTTCGGCGGCGACGTTCGAGACGCCGTAGGGCGAGGCCGGCAGGAGCGGGTGACTCTCGTCGCCGTCCGCGTGCGTGCCGTAGACCGAGGACGTCGACGCCTGCACCAAGCGCGTCACGCCCGTGCGCAGGCATGCCTCCGCGAGGCGGCCCACGACCGTCACGTTGAGGTCCATGTAGAGGCCGATCTCGGCCCAGCTGCGCACCATTCCCGCGATGCCAGCCTCGTTGACCACCAGGTCGGCGCCCGCGACGACGGGCTCGAGGTCCGCCGTGCGCAGGTCCAGCTCGAGGGCGGTCACGCCTGGCAGCGCGGTCACGACCCGCCAGCTCTCACGCTTGGCCGCGGCCGCGTAGGAGTCGGCGAGCATGCAGTCGACGGCGCGCACGGTGTGCCCGCGCCGGACGAGCTCCTCGACGACGTGCGAGCCGATGAACCCGGCGGCGCCCGTGACGACGACATCCATCGGGTGCCCGCCCTTCGTTTGTGATCATGACCGGCGCCAGGGTACGGGGCGCGGGCCCGGGCGACCTGCGACGTCCGCGCGCTTCCGGGGCGTCCCGTCCGCCGACTGCGCGTGGCCTATCCTTCGCCGGGGCGGGCAAGGCGTCGGCCGCCGAGCAAACGTGGGTGTCGAGGAGTGGATGTGGGAGCGAAGGACGGAGACGCGTCGAACGTCGCGCGGTGGTCCGCGGCGGCACGACGCCGTGCGGGGCGCCTGCGCCGAGCAGTGACGCACCGCGGAGCTGCAGCGCCCGCGCCGAGCGCACCGGCGACGCTGCCCTGGATCGACCTCACCGAAGACGACCTGCACCTGCTGCCCGACGACGGGCGGGCCGAGCTGCGGCTGCGCATCCGGGACGTCGGGGTGCTGCGCGCGCTGACGCTCGCGCCGGGACCGCGGTACCTGCGGGTCGTCGTGACTCTCGCCTCCTGGCGCGCACCCACGCTCGGGTGGCGCGGGTCGCTCGGAGCCGTCCCCGGTCTGACCGGCGTCAAGGTGACCTGGCCCGCGTCCGAGAAGGGGCGCCTGACGGTGGCGGTCGACCTCGCCGAGCCGACGCCCGTCGCGACGGTCGCCCGCGCGATCGTGCCGCTGGTCGTCCCCAGCCGCGCCCTGCCCGCGTTCGGGTCCCCCGAGATCGCGGTCGACGCCCGCGGTGCAGACTCCGCGCTCGCGCTGCTGAGCACGCCGGCCGCCCGGCAGGTCGTCCCCGAGCCCGACGTCGAGGCGCTCCGGGGTGCGGACCTGCTGCTCGTGGACGAGGTGCGGCCCTCTGAGGTGCTCCAGGTGCACGAGCCCGCCACGCTCCTGGCGGCGCCCGTCGTCGACGTCCTCGTCCACCGCCCGCTCGGTCGCCGTCGTCCGGACCCGCAGGACCCCCAGGGGCTCGCCGCGCTCGGCTCTGCCGCACTCGTCGAGACACGTGACGGCTGGCAGGTGGTGCGCGCGGACGGCGCGCTCGTCGTGGACGTGCCGCGGGACCGCCCGCTGCGCGAGGCCCACGTCAGGAAGCTGCGGCCGGTCGGTGCACTGTCACTGGCGGACGGCGTGCCGGAGGCACCCACAGCGGCGTTCGCCGCTCGGCTCGTCGAGCTGGCCGCCACGGGCACGGTCCTGCACGGCGGGCACGGGCTGAGCGGCGTGCCCGGGCTCGACCCCGAGCTCCGAGACCTGATGGGTACGCGCGCACCCACGAGCGTCCTGGAGCTGACGCTGCGGTCCGTCGAGCAGGTCCGCCGGACCCTGCGGGCCCACAGCGGGCTCGCGGCCCGCGACCGCCTCTCCCGGTCGATGGGGTGGGGGAGCGCGATGCCGACGGTCACCGCGGTGCTGACCTCGCGCAGGCCCGACGCCGCGCTGGCGACCCTGCGAGCGCTCGGTGCGCAGAGCTACGAGCCGTTCCAGATCGTGCTCGCGATGCACGGCGTCCCGGCGCCTGACCTGACGGGCCTCGACGACCGCACGCGTGCCCGGATCGCGCACGTCGTCGAGACCGGCCCCGAGGTGCCGTTCGGCGCCGTGCTCGCCCGGGCGTCGGCGGTGGCCGACGGCGAGCTGATCACGAAGGTCGACGACGACGACCTGTACGGCACGGAGCACGTGGCGGACCTGGTCCGGGCGTACACGTGGTCCGGCGCCCAGATCGTCGGCAAGCAGGCGGAGTACGTCCACCTGGAGCGTCGGGACGTCACGCTGCACCGGACGTTCCGAACCGAGACGTACGCCCGGCAGGTGGCGGGCGGGGCGATGATGCTCTCGGCCGCCGACCTTGCGGCCGTGGGGGGATGGCGCCCCGTGCCCCGCTCGGTCGACCGTGGCCTGCTGCTCCGGGTCCTGCAGGACGGCGGCGTCGTGTACGCCACGCGTGGGCCCGGGTTTGTCTACACGCGCCACGACCGAGGGCACACGTGGCTCGCGGACGACGACCACTTCGACACCCGCGTGCTCGACGAGTGGAACGGCCTGCCACCGCAGCTGGTGGAGTTCGAGCAGCAGAGCTGAGACGATGAAGGGGCCCGGTCCGAGGTGGACCGGGCCCCTTCGCTCACGCTGGCGTCACTTGACGGCGATCGTCGCCACCCGCAGGGCCTTGCCCTTCTTGACGACGATCTTCTTGACCGCGTCGCGGTAGCCGCCCGTGTAGGGGTCGCTGACGTACACCGCGGTCTTACCCGGGGCGACGCCTGTGATCGTGTACTTCCCGTGCGCGTCGGTGGTGGCCTGCGCAGCGCCGACCCAGACCGTGACGCCCTCGACGCCTGCCGCGCCGTGCTTGACGACACCCGAGACCGTGGAGCCCTTGCTCAGGTTGATGTTCCTGGCGACGTTCTTGCCCTTGGACGCCGTGATCTTCACCGCGGCGGCGTAGTCACGGCTGCCGTCGGTCGGGGTGACGTAGACCGTGTACTTGCCGCTGACCAGGCCCTTGACCGCGTACCGACCCTTGGTGTTCGTCTGTGCCTGGCCCGCGATGGTGCCGTAGGCGTCGACGACGTACACGTACGCGGCCGCCACGGGCTTCTTGGCCGACGACTTCACGACGCCCTTGATCGTCGTCAGCTTGGCGCGCGCGATCGTGCCGAAGCTCTTGGTCTTCCCTGCCTTGACCGTGACCTTCTTCGTGATGTTCGTGCCGTCGACGACGACCGTGTAGGTGCCCGCCTTCAGACCGGCGAACGTGACCTTGCCGGACTTGCTGGGACGCGCGTTGGCCAGCGTCACCTTCTTCGAGCTGAGCAGCGACACGCCCTGGTTCGCCACGGCCGAGCCGCTCGTCTTGATCTTCCCCGTGATCTTCGCGGAGCCGGCGGCCTTCAGCTTGAGCGTCTTGGCGGCCTTGACCGAACCCTGCTTGGCGGCGACCTTGACCGAGGCCGTGAGGTTCGCGCCGCCCGCGGTCCGGTAGGTGGTGACCTGGACGGTGCCCGTCGCCAGGCCACGCAGCACGTAGTGCCCGGTGGCGTCGGTCTGCGCGTTGGCGTAGCCGGCGCGCGACAGGTTCGTCCCTGCGACGGACACGCCCTTGACGGCACGGCCCTTGGCGTCGACCACCTTGCCGGTGACGACAGCGCTCGCGACGACGGAGATGTTCGCGGCGGCCGTGGCGCCCGAGGTCACGGTGATCGGCTTGGCGTCCGGCTCGCGCACGGTGTTGCCGCTGTAGGTCGTCAGGTAGTTCGCGTTGTACGCGTACACCTGCGCCACGTAGGTGCCGGGCGTGACGTACGTGGCGGCGTACGTGCCAGTCGCGTCGGTCTGGCCGTACGCCGTCTGACCGTCCGAGGCACCGATGCCCTTGAAGTCGACGTACGTGTTCGCGACCGGCGCCGAGCCGAGCTTGACGGTACCGGACACCCCCGTCGTGCCGTCTGCGGCGACCGCCGGACCGACACCGGCCGCGGCGAGCGCGAGTGCGGCGGCGAGGGCCGTCGCGAGGGACAGGTTCTTCTTCACAGGCGTCTCCTGAGCGCTGAGGCGCCCCCTGGTCGGCGCCGATGGCGGAAGTCTCCCAGTTCCGCAGCCGATCCACGGCCGCCGCACACCCCGCAGACGGGTGACTTTCAGCGCCCGCTCAGCGCGCGAGCACGAGCGCCGAGACGCGCACCGGCTTGCGGTCCAGCGTGGTCACCGTGACCGTCCCGCTCATCGCCTTGGGCAGGCGGACGTCGAAGTGCCGGTGCACCGAGCGGCTCGACACGGCGGTCGAGACCGTGGCGACGGTCTTCGAGCCGACCGCGATCTTGACGCGGCCGCGGCCGGGGCCGGCGTCGACGATGAGGCGCACGGACCGGACGCTCTTCGCGCCCGTGACCTTCAACGTGCGCTTCGGGGTCGTCGCCTGCCAGACCTGGTCGCGGTACCAGGCGTCAGCGTGACGCGTCGCCCATCCTGCCGACCGCTTGACCACCGCGCCGGAGACCGGGCGGGTCGCGGCCGGGTACGCCGAGATGGCGCTGGTGCCACCCTTGCCGACAGTCCGGATGCCGACCACCCACGTACGCCCGGCCGCTGCCGTGGGCAGCCGGTACGAGGTGCCCGTCGTCGTCCTGACCTTGGTCCACCCCGAGGGGAGCGCGTTGCCGTGGGGTGCCGTGCGGACGAAGACCTCGTACCGGAGCGCGCCGGGCACGCGCTTCCACCGGTAGACCGAGCTGGACGCCTCGAGGAACGGCGCCTGTGCCGAGGTGAGCGCGACGCGGTTCGGCTTCGCGGGCGGCAGCACCCCGACCCCGACGGCCTGCGCCGGGCTGATCGAGCGCGGCAGCGCGACCGCGGCGACCCGCACGGGACCGGTCCCGGCGACGGTGCGCAACGTGATCGTCCCCGAGACCGACCGCCCGAGGTCCAGTCGTGCGACCGCCCGGGTCGAGCCGGAGGCTGCTCGCGTGTCGATGAAGCCCAGGCGTGTCCCACCCACGCGGACCTCGAGGCGCCCGGACCCTGGGCCGCGCGCCACCTCCAGCACCACCGCCCGCGCCTGTTTGACGCTCTTGATCGTCAGGGCGGCGCCCCCGCCCGACTCGCGGTACGTGGGGTACCCGGCGGCGGTGCTCGCCTTCCAGGCGGACGAGCGCGAGATCGCCGACCAGTCGACGAGCCGCGTGATCTGCGCGACGGTGGCGACGGTGCCTCGGCGCCCCTTGGCGTCGACGGCCCGCACGGCGATCACGCGCGTGCGGCCGGGATCGGTCGTCACGGACGCGGACGTCCCCTTCACGGTGCGCAGCACCGTCCACGTCCGCGCGTCGTCCATCGCGGAGGTCAGCCCCGACGAGCGCGTGAGCACCTGGTAGGCGACCGCACCGTTGACGGCCGACCACCGATAGGTCGAGGAGGCGGACCACTGCACCGGGGCCTGCGTTCTGGTCGGCGCGGTGACCTTCGGGGCCGGCAGCGCGGGAACGGGCTTGCCGTACGTCGCCAGCGCGGCGTCGACCTGGCTCTTGACCGCCGTCCGGATGGCCGGGAGCTTCTGGTAGAGGCGGAGGCCGGGGCAGGCGGTGTAGTTCGTGTCCCGGTGGCCCAGGATCACGGGCACGCTGATCTTGGTGCCGACCTCGCCGCGCGTACCGCTGCCCGTGCTGCCACCCGTCGTCAGGGTCGTGCGACCCGTCGCCGAGAGGCCGTGCGCGTATGCCTGCCATGCGAACACCTTCTCGATCGAGGCGAGCATGGCGGCCGGGGGAGCCGCGTCCTGGAAGTTGCCCATCGCCGAGACGCCGATGGTCGAGGTGTTGTACCCGCCCGCCTGCGCGCCGATCGGCAGGTCGTTGATCGCGTCGCGGCGGCCCTGGTAGATGGTGCCGAACCGGTCGACGAGGAACTGGTACCCGATGTCCGGCCAGCCGCGGCTGCCGGTGTGGAACGCGTAGATGCCACGGACGATCGCCGACGACTGGGCCTTGGTGTAGGAGTTCGTGCCGGCCGTGTGGTGCAGGTACATCGCGCTGAGCTTCGCAGACACCTCCGACCAAGCCCTGCCACGCTTCTCGTTGGCACCCCACTGGGCCCGGGTGACGATCGCCGGTCGGATCACGTCGCCTGAGGAGCCGGTGCGGGAGACCGCGGCGGCCGGCGGGGCCAACGGGGTGCTCGCCGTGGGCGTCGGTGTGGCCGTGAGGGCCGCCGTGCCGGGGTCGTCGGGCGTCTCCACGACGTCGAGCCGGAGCCCGGCGGGCTCGACGGCGCCGTTGTCGGTCGCGACGCGCACCTGCGCGGCATCGGCACCGGAGCTGATGAGTGGTTCCGTACCCGGCCGCTCACCGGGGACTCCCGCGTCGACGAGCTCGAGTGACTGCCAGGGCGTCCACACGCCTGACTCGCGCACGCGCACGGCCACCTGCGTGACGTCGATGATCTGGCCCGGGTCCCACGTGACACCGGCCACGAGGAATCGGGCGGTGAGCGTGCGGGCGCCGAGGGCGACGACGTCGCCGCGGTCGACGGGCTCGAGGCCGTCGTCGCTCGCGCTCGTCGACTCGCCCTGTGCGGGAGCGAAGGCACCCGGGGCGGCGGCTGCAGGGGCGTCGACCCCGTCGACGTCGAGGGAGGTGATCTCGGGCTCGACTGGCGCAGGCGTAGCCGTCACTACCAGAGCCTTCGGGACCACAGGGTCCGCACCGGCGGTCGCAGGTGGCGCCACAAGACCCGCCGTGAGCACTGCTGCGGCTACGGCTGCGCTGACCCATCGTCCCGCCATGACTGTCCTCCCCTGGTGCCGCCCCCCGTGCGCGACGCGTCCAGGGTACGTGGCGTCGGTAGAGTGGGATCCTCCCGGCCGTGGCGTGTCCCTCTCCGCGCGGCCATCGATCTCAGGCAGGAGCGAACGTGCGGGTACTGGTCACCGGCGGCGCCGGGTTCATCGGCGCCAACTTCGTCCACCAGAGCGTGCGTGAGCGTCCGGACGTGCGCATCACGGTGCTCGACGCGCTGACCTACGCGGGCGACGAGGCGAGCCTCGCCGCGGTGGCCGACAAGATCACGTTCGTCCGCGGCGACATCGCCGACGCGGAGCTCGTCGACGGCCTCGTCGCCGACGCCGACCTCGTCGTGCACTTCGCGGCGGAGTCCCACAACGACAACTCGCTGTCCGACCCGTGGCCGTTCGTGCGAACCAACGTCGTCGGCACGTTCACGCTGCTCGAGGCCGTGCGCAAGCACGGGGTGCGCTACCACCACATCTCGACCGACGAGGTCTACGGCGACCTGGAGCTCGACGACCCCGCGAAGTTCACCGCGGAGACCCCCTACAACCCGTCGAGCCCGTACTCCTCGACCAAGGCGTCGTCCGACCTCCTGGTGCGTGCGTGGGCGCGCTCGTTCGGGATCGAGGCCACGATCTCGAACTGCTCGAACAACTACGGCCCGTTCCAGCACGTCGAGAAGTTCATCCCTCGCCAGGTCACCAACGTGATCGACGGCGTGCGCCCCAAGTTGTACGGCACTGGTCAGAACGTTCGCGACTGGATCCACGTCGAGGACCACAACACCGCCGTGTGGGCGATCATCGAGCGCGGCACCATCGGCCAGACGTACCTGATCGGTGCTGACGGCGAGGTCGACAACAAGACCGTCGTCGAGACGATCCTCGAGCTCATGGGCTCTGAGCCCGACGCGTACGACCTGGTCAGCGACCGCCCGGGCCACGACATGCGCTACGCGATCGACGCCGCCCGCCTGCGCGACGAGCTCGGCTGGCGCCCGCAGTACGGGTCATTCCGCGACGGCCTCGCCGCGACGATCGATTGGTACCGCGCGAACGAGGCGTGGTGGCGTCCTCGCAAGGACGCCACCGAGGCCAAGTACGCGACGCTGGGGCGCTGACCTAGCCCGGGAGCACCGGCGTGAAGGACCTGACCCACGGAGACCTGACCGTGCCGGTCGCGGCGGCGTTGAGGCCGATGCGCATCGCGTCGGCAAGCCCTGACTTCGCCGTGGTCGCACCTGACGCGGTGGTCGCAGTCAGCGTCTTCATGCCACCGCCCGCGTAGGTGGCTACCGAGATCGACACGACGTCCTGGACCCCGAAGTACTTCTCGGCCTCGGCCTGCGTGAAGGAGGCCGTCCACGACGTCAGCGCGTTGCCGGTGCCGGCGACGAGGCTCCAGTGGTCGTCGGTCGCGGTCAGGTAGCTCGTGGCGGTGCCCCACACGTCGACGCCGTTGAGGGTCGAGCCGCCGGAGGACGAGAAGTAGTAGGCCGCCACGACGTCGCCTCCGACCACGAGTGCCTGGCCTGACGTCGCGTCGACGGCCGCGCGCCACCGGGCGCTGCTGGTGCCGCTCTCCTTGCTCCACCCGGTGAAGTTCTGGTCGGCGACGCCGTCGACGAGGTTGCACCGGCACGCTCGGTCGGCGGGGACGCGCGACATCGCGAGCAGCGCGAACGATCTCCCGGCAACAGCCTGCGCCTTGAGCGCCTCGATCCCGCGGTTCGCGGTCTCGCCCCACCCCGACGGCATCTCGGCGAGGCCGTACAGGTACTCGTCGTCGAGCCGGAGCTCGTTGACGACGTTCACGGAGCCGCCCGAGACGCTGAAGGCCAGCACGCCGTGGCGGTAGGTTCCCTGCGCTCCGACGACCGAGGCGTAGGCCGTCCTCGTGCTGGCCGGGAGATAGGCGTCCGTCGACTCCCACTGCAGCCGCACGGTCCTGCTCGTCACGACCGCCTTCCCGCCCACGCTCGCCTGGACGTTGCTCCCGCTCACGGCGACCGTGATCGGGACGGTGGTACCTGGAGTTCCTGCCGCCGTGGTGCCGGCCGCGTTGAGCAGTCGCCACGTGCCGCCCTTCACGGTGGCCGTGGTCGACGTCGTCGGGCCGTTGCCGGGACCGAGGACCTGAACGGCGAGGGGGGCCTTCGGCAGCACGGCCGATCCGATCGAGCCGCCCTTGTAGTAGTGCTCGACGATCTCGTCGTCGGTCCAGCCGGCGCGGGCCATCGCGTACGCGCCGTACTGGGACATGCCCAGGCCGTGCCCGTACCCCGAGCCGTGGATCGTGAACGACGCCGGGATCACCCTCCGCACGGACACCTTCACGGCCGGGCTCGCCACCTTCCCGGCGAGGAGCCGGTAGGTGCGGGTCACGAGTGGCTTGACGGTGGTCTTCCCCGCTCCGCCGACGACCTTCACGTTCGCGGTCGTGACCCAAGGGCCCGTGCCTGTGCGCTGTTGGAGGGCGATCGAGCCCGTGGCCTTCTTGCCCGCCGTGTACCAGGTGACGGAGGCCGTGGTGGTGGCCGTCGAGTCGGCCAGGGTGGTCGCCGAGAAGGAGAGTGCGGACCAGTCGCGGGTGACGGACACGGTGCGCGCGGGGCTGCGCAGGCTCATGTAGGCCAGGCGGTACGACGTCGTGGCGGTGGGGTGGACGGCCACCTTCGTGCCCTTCGAGCTCACGACGAGCGTCTTGATCGTTGACCACTTCGAGCCGGACAGGCGCTGGAGCGCCACCGTGCGGGTCACGGGCTTGGCCGCCTTGTAGACCCGCAGCGAGAGGGTCACGGCAGAACCGGCCTTGATCGACGTCGTGGCCGGCGCGAGTGCGAGCCAGTTCCGCACCACGGTCACCTTCGACGTGGCGCTCGTCCGGCCGGTCGCGTGCAGCCGGTACGTGGCCGTGGCGGTCGGCTTGATCGCGACCGTGGCCCGGCCCTTGACGACGTGGACGGTCGCGACCTTCTTCCACGCCGTGCCGACGCGCCGCTGCAGACTGGCGACGCCGTTCACCGCCTTGCCCTTGGTCGTCCATCGGGCGCCGAACGTCGCCGACGAACCGAGGTGCACCGACGACGGCGCGGCGAGGACGAACGTCGAGGAGGCGGCCTGCGCGGATACCGGAGCGGCGACCGAGAGCCCGGTGAAGGCCAGCGTGGCGACGGTCAGGGCAGCAAGGATGCGCCAAGGTCGTACGAGCATGGGGTCACTCTGGCACGAAACGGTTGCCTCGATGCGCCTTAAGCGTCCTTCAGTACTGCGGTCGCACGTAGAAGACGACCTGGGCCTGCGGACGAGTGCGCTGCCACACGCCGCGCGTGAGGCTGCCCGTGCCGGACGTGGTGTTGCCCTCGATCGTCGTGATCGTCTTCTTGCCGACGCCCGTCACGAATGCGACGTGCGTCGGGGTCGTCGCGCTGGACCAGCTCATGAACGCGAGATCGCCCGCGCGTGGCTTCTTGACGACCTTCATCTCGGCCTTCGCCTGCTTGTACAGGCCGGAGAACGTTGTGCGCTTGGGAATCAGGCCCTTGTTCCCGGAGGCCTCGAAGGTCCAGGACTGGAAGATGCCGCACCAGGCGTTGTCGGCGCCGATCCACGCGTTGAACTTGCTCGTGCGCCAGGACGGTTCCTTGTAGCCCACCTGTGACTTGCCCGCGGCCGCGACCTCGGTCCAGCGGCCCGACCCGTAGAAGACGTACACGGTCGATCGCGCGCTGTTGAAGTAGAGCGAGCCCCCGGCGAACCGCTGCACGCAGCCGAGCTCGACCAGCCCGCACAGTACGTCCGTCACAGGCTGGCGGAGCCTGCCCGTCAGGCCGCCGAGAGCAACCCACTTGGTGTACATCTTCCCGGTCACCGCCCAGGTGCGGTCACCGGCCGCGCGAGCGACCTTGATGAGCGCTCCGCTCGTGTACTTCTGCGTGATGAAGCCCGGCCGTGCGACCGGGCCACCGACGCGAGCGCCCATGAACCGGCCCACCTGGGACATCCGGGAGGCGAGCGTGCGGTCGCCGGCGATGGTGACCGTGACTCTCGCCGACGCGCTGTGCGTCGCCCTGATGGAGCCCTTGGCCTTGGTCAGGACGCGGTACGTTGCGGAGGTGCGGGGACGGTCGGTCAGGGTGAAGTGGCCGGTCGCCGACGTGGACGTCGTCCCGAGCGTGGCCCAGGAGCTGCCACTGCGACGCTGCAGCGAGACCTTGATGCCCGACCGTGTGGTCGCGCCCTCGACCGCGACGGTGCCGTCGACGTAGATGCGCTCGCCGCGCAGCGCCCGGTCCGTGCTCGTACGCAACGATGCGGAGGCGGACGCCGCGCTCGCAGGCGTAGCCGCGGCCAGCGCCGTGACCAGCACGAGCGCCAGGACCAGGACGGAGGCCGGCCAGGTCCGCCAGGGCTGATGAGACACACCGGGCTTCTGGTCCACCCGGAGAGCCTAACCCGTCATTCCGGCGCGCGAGTCGAAGGCTTGAGCAGCAGCCGGTCGACGGGCGGCTTGACCAGCCAGCGGGTCGCACGCTCGACCGGCGTGCTGCCCAGCACGAGAGCCAGCGCCACGGCCGCGAGCACCACGGCCCCGCCGGCCTTCTCGCCCGCCACGCTCCAGCCCGCGGCGAACAACGGGAAGAGGATCGCCACGTGCAGCACGTACACGCCCAGCGAGTTGCGCCCGACCACCGTGAGCGGCCCCTGCCGGGACGAACACACAGCGAGGACCGAAGCCGTCATGACCAGGGCGAGCACGAGCAGCGCGCCGCGCGTCGCCACCGCGGTGAGGCCCGGGTCGGTGAACCCGTCGTACGGCTTGCGCATGTAGAGCCACTCGTTCTTCAGCCGTGGCGAGGTCAGCAGGAAGAACGCGAACGTCGCGGCGAGCACGACCGCGCCGGCAGCCCGTGCGATCCGGGTGCGCAGCAGCGCGAGGTGCTGCGGCCGGAGCGCCAGGCCAATCGCGAAGTACGGCAGGAAGCCGAGGACGCGTGCGAGGCTGAGCTCGCTGCCGAGGCCTGTGTCAAGGGGCGAGAGCAGCCCGACGGCGATGCAGATGACGACGCTGCCGCGCAGCACGCCGAGCAGCGGTGTGACGAGGCGCCAGAGCACGAGCGCGAGCAGGTACCACAGGGCGAACGGCGGTGTGATGACGTTCCAACGCACGCTGTGATCGCTGACGACCGCTGCCTCGACGGCGAGGATCAGCGTGAAGACGAGGTACGGGACCAGCACGCCGACGACGAGCTGGCCGAGCTGGCGCGGCCTGCCGACGAACGAGCGGGAGAAGTACCCGGACACCAGCACGAACGCGGGCATGTGGAACGTGTAGATCCATCGCTTCGCGTCGACGGCCCATGCAGTGTCGACGAGGGCGAGCGCGTGCCCGAGCACGACGAGCACGATCAGGGCAGTGCGGGCGTTGTCCAGCCACGGGTCGCGCGGACGCGCGGAGGGAGCCGCCACGGCGGCGGATGGAGCGGTCACGTCGGTAACCTAGCCCGGCTCGCGCCACGCTCCGCATAGGCTGGGTGGCTGCGCGGACCAGCCGCGCCGTGTCGTCGGGAGGTTCAGTGGGTAGACCGAGCGCCTCGCGCGCGATCCGCTCGGTCGGGGGCCGTGTGCTGCGGCGGCTGGGTGCCGTCCCCGCGGGAGCGCCTGACGGCATCGGCGAGGACGCCGCGCTCATCGGTGCGCTTTGGCACGAGCGTGTGCTCGTGTACTTCCCCGAGCCGCCGACCAACCTGTACCAGCTCGCGCAGTGGCTCGAACCGCTCGAGGCCCTGGCCGGTGCGACGCCCGTCCGGGTCGTCGTGCAGGACAGCCGCGTCGCGCGCACGCTCCGCGCTCGCACCGCGCTCCCGGTCAGCGTCGTGGCTCGCTCCGCGACCCTCGACGACATGCTCTCGCGCGCGGACGTCGCGTTGTTCCTCTACGTGAGCCACCACCCTGGTAACTTCCAGGCGCTGCGGGTGCGCGACGTCGCGCACGTCTACCTGACCCACGGGGACAGCGACAAGGCCGTCTCCATCTCGAACCAGCTCAAGGCCTACGACTTCACCTTCGTGCCAGGCCGTGCGGCCGTCGACCGCACCCGTGGGCGCCTGCTCTGGTTCGACGCCGACGAGCGGATGGTCCCGGTCGGTCGGCCGCAGCTCGACGGGTTGCACGGTGCGACCAGGGATGGCGCCGGCGTGCCGACGGTCCTGTACGCGCCGACGTGGGAGGGTGCCCAGCCGTCGACGGCCTACTCGTCGCTCGCCGATCGCGGCACGGCGATCGTGCGCTCGCTCCTGGCGGACGGTGACCTGCGTGTCGTCTACCGCCCGCACCCGCGCACGGGTGCCCGCGATGCGTCGTTCGCGGATGCCGACGCCGCCGTGCGCGCGCTCGTTCGTGCAGCTGGGCAGACGGTGGACGAGACCGAGTCCGTGCTCGACACGATGTCCGCGGCCGACGTCCTGGTCTGCGACGTCTCCGCGATGGCGCTGGACTGGCTCGCGACGGGTCGTCCGCTCGTCGTGACCCGGCCGGGGGGAGGCGCTGCCGACGTCGCCGCGACCCCGCTGCTCGACGTCGTGCCGCGCCTCGGGCCGGACGAGGGGCTGCGCGCCGCCGACGTCGTACGCGAGCAGCTCGCGTCCGACCCAGCCGGCGCCGCGCGGCGCGCGCTCGCGGAGAGCTACCTGGGCGAGTCCGCCACGGGGCCGGCCACGGCGCGCTTCGTCGACGCCTGCCTGCAGGTCGTGGCCCGCCGCGACGGTGCCGTCGCGGCGCCGGGCGACGCCTCGTGAGCACGCGGCGCCGCGCGCTGCATCTGCGCTGGCTCGCCGCCCGCCGTGCGGTCGCGACGGCGGCCTGGCGTGTGCTCATGCGCATCGTGCCGACTGCGCCTGTCGCGCTCGTCGCAGGGCTGCCCGACACCGAGGAGAACTCCCTCGTGACGGCCGTCCGCGTGGCGCAGCGGTCACGCGGCTCCGTCGTGCTTGTCGCCGGCGACCCCGCGCGCGGTCGAGCGGCGCTCGACCGCGTTGCAACTGCACTGGGCGCGGAGCCGGCGGCCACGCGCGTACGGGTCGTCGCCAAGCGCGCGCCCCGAACGGCCTGGCTCTTCGTACGCGCAGAACTCGTGCTCTACACGCACGGACTGTTCGACTCCCCGAGGCCGGTGGGACGGCGCCTGCACGTCAACCTCTGGCACGGGACCGGTCCCAAGTGGTCGGGCAACGCCAACGTCAGCCAGCGGATCGGCGCCCAGGTGCTCAGCACGGCGTCGCCGATCTGGGGTTCGGCCACGGCGCGCGCGCTGTCGATGCGCGACGCGACGCTCGTCCCCGGCAACGCCCGGCAGGACCTGCTCGGTACGGGACCGCGGGACGTCGCCGGCCTGCTCGGACTCGACCCGGGCCGTCCGCTGGTGCTCTGGATGCCGACCTTCAGGCGTGCGGAGCGTGCGGGGTCGGTCGGACTGAGCGAGGGCGCGGACCTGGCAGACGACGAGCTCGCGGGTGACCTGCCCTCGCTCGCGGCTGCCGCGGGTGTCCAGCTGGTTGTCAAGCCGCACCGGAGTGATAGCGCGCGGTACGAGGCGCTCGGGCTCGCGGTGCTCGACGACGCGACGATCGCCGCGGCCGGCGTCACACTCACCCAGGTGATGGGGGCCGCGCACGGGATGCTCTCCGACTACTCCTCGGCGTGGGTGGACTTCTTCGCCACGGGGGCCCCGATCGCGCTGTACTGCCCGGACCTCGACGCCTATGTCCGTGACCGCGGGCTGAACGACCCGCCGCTCGGCCAGGTGGCGGCCGGCCTCATGCTGCGCACGGGCGGTGACGCGCAGGCGTTCTTCGCCTCCGTGGCTGAAGGCGCGCAATACGCGCCAGCGGCGCGTGACGCGTTGCTGCACGCCCTCGCGATGGACATCGGTCCGGGCCGTGCCGACCGCATGCTCGACGGCGTACGGGACGCGGCGCTCGCGCGGCTGGGCACGGACGTCCACCTGGAGCCGTCGGCAGACGCTCAGGATCGGCAGGCGACCTCGTCGTAGAGCTCTTCGAGCCGTGCGGTGCAGGCAATGATGTCGAACTCGGCGAGCACGCGAGCCCGCCCGGCCTCTCCGAGCCGGCGGGCACGAGCCGGGTTCTCGATCATTGCGCGCAAGGCGTTCGTGAGTGCCGTCGTGTCACGCTCGGGCACCAGAACCCCCGTCGTGCCGTCGACCACCGCCTCGGTCACGCCGCCGTGCCGGTAGGCGACGACCGGTGTCGCCTGCAGCGCCGCCTCGAGGAACACCATGCCGAAGCCCTCGCTGTCGCCGTCCGCCGCCTCGCGCGACGGCGCGCAGAACACAGCCGACGACGCGAGGAGCTCGCTCACCTGCTCCGGGGTGCAGAACCCGAGCCACTCCACGTCGAGACCGAGCTCGCGGGCCCGCGAGCGCAGTGCGCCCTCGTCGGCGCCCGAGCCCGCGATGCGCAGGGGCGTCGTCGCGCGGACCCCGGAAGGCAGTCGCGCGTAGGACCTCAGCAGGTCGTCGACCCCCTTCTTGGCGACGAGCCGGCCGACGAACGCGATCCCGGCGCGCTCGCCTACAGGCCCGGGCCCCGCCTCACCACGGAGGTCGATGCCGATGTGCCGCACCACGACCTTGTCCGCCGGGGCACCCAGCGCCACGAGCCGGCGGGCGACGAACTGCGAGACCGCCACGAGGCGGTCGGCGTCTGCGAAGACCTCGGCGAGCCTGCGACGGTAGTAGGCGCCGCGCCCGCCGCCCAGCCACGGGGTCCTCGTGACGTCGTAGCCGTGGAACGTGACCACGAGCGGCAGTCCCGCGGCGCGCGCCACCGGGAGCGCGTGGATGGCGGCCGGTCCGAAGTGCGCGTGCACGAGGCTCGCGCCCGCGGCGCGAATGGTGTGCGCTGCGGCGCGGCGGTGGCCCAGGCTGCCGATCACGCGCACGGCCAGAGGCGGCCACCAGGCGGGGAGCGGGGCGTAAGCGGGGTGCACGGGCAGTCCGTCCGGCAGGCGCACGAGCCCGACGGGCAGCGGGCGCCACCGCGTCATCGCGCCGAGCTGGTCGCGCACGAACGTCTCGGAGCGGGGGAGCCAGATGTCCCGCCAGACGGCGACGGTGGATGTCGGCATGGTGATCTGTCTGGCTCCCGTTCGTGGTGGAGGTACGACCCTAGGGCAGAGAGCCGGGCCCGCGCCCAGCCGGCCGACGGGTGTGGTGCGTGCCGGGCGGTGTGGCAGAGTGGGCGGCCGTGTCTGGCAACCGGTGGGTGACGAAGCTCTGGCCCAAGAGGGCGACGGGCGAGCCCGGCGCGCAGGACGGTCCGACGCTCGTCGTCGTCATGGCAGTCCTCGACGTCGCTCCGTACGTCGAGGACGCGATCACGAGCGTGGCCACGCAGCGCGGTGTGCGGCTGACCCTCGTGGTCGTCGACGACGGCTCCACCGACGGCACGCGTGAGCTGGTACGCAAGCTGGCCCGCCGTCACGCCAACATCGTCTACGTCACGCAGGAGCACGCCGGCCTCGGCGCCGCCCGCAACCACGGCCTCGCTCAGGCGAGCGGCGACTACATCGCGTTCGCCGACGGCGACGACGTCGTGCCGCAGGGCGCGTACGCGTTGATGGTCGACTCGCTCGAGGCGACGGGTTCGGACGTCTGCACCGGAGCGATCCGGCGCTTCGACCAGTTGCGAGAGTGGGAGCCGGCCTGGTCGCGCGAGGTGCACGCCGAGCAGCGCGTCGGGGTGACCCTCGCGCAGTACCCGTGGGCCATCAAGGACGTCCTGGCGTGCAACAGGGTGATCCGGCGCGCGTTCTGGGACGTCGAGGTCGGCGAGTTCCCCGAGAACATCATCTACGAGGATCACGAGCCGATGCTGCGCACGTTGGTCCACGCCTCGGGGATCGACCTGCTCAGCGACGTCGTCTACCACTGGCGGCTGCGCGACGACGGGTCCTCGACCGCACAGCAGAAGCACGAGATCTCCAACCTGCGCGACCGCCTCACGGTCAAGCGGCGTGCGTGGGCGATGCTCAACGAGGACGGCGTCGACGACGTGGTCCGCACGGCGTGGCTCGGGCGCGTCCTGGACGTCGACCTGCCGCCCTTCGTCGGCCGTGCCATCGAGGCGGACGAGCATTACCGCGCCGAGCTCGGCGCCGCCGCGCAGGAGTACCTGCGCCTCGCCCCGCCCGAGAGCCTCCCGTACGTCCGCGGCCAGCAGCGGGCACGCATGTACCTTGCCGCGCACGGGCAGTGGGACGTCGCCCAGCGGCTGCAGGAGGAGATCGAGCGCGACGGAGTGCGTGGCGCGACGGTGCTCGAGGACGGCGCGCTGCGGCTTGCTCCTGCGCTGACGCCGGGCGTGCCGGACGAGCTGCGCGAGATGGCGGACTACCAGGTGCGTGCCACGGCGCGGCTGCGCAAGGCATCCCGCACCGACGGCGGGTGGGAGCTGCGCGGGGTTGTGTCCCTGACGCCTCTGCACCTGGGTCGGCATCGCGCGGTCGCCCACGTGTGGCTGGTCGTGGGCGACGATGTCGCCGCCTTCCCGGGTGACCTGAGCGTCCGCCGCGGCCGCGACGACGAGAGCCCGACGCTCGAGGTCGCCGTCCGCCTCGCCGGCGGCGAAGTTCCGACCACGGCCGCGTCGTGGCCCGTCGCTGTCCAGGTCGATGTCCTCGGGCTCGCGCGCAGTGCGGCGTTGCGCGTACCCGCCGAGGTCGCAGCCGAGCTCGAGAGGATCGAGCCGCAAGCTGGTGACGTAGTGGTCCCGGTGGTCGACGACGGGGTCGTCGCACTGCGCGTCGTCTGAACCAGACGGCACAGCGCCGAGCCGCACCGCACGCGGGGCCTCAGATCCTCGCCCGGGGTGTCGATACGTACAGTGGACGAGTGCCCCGCGCACTGAGGTTCCCGCTCGGAAGAGGTCCTGCTCGTGTCGATGTCCATCAGCCCCCGCGTGCAAACGCGCCGCGCGACGCTCGTCGCCCTGCTTGCCGTGCTCGCTCTCGTCGGCTGGGGCATGGCCCCGACGCAGGCCGCGGCCCCATCGCGGGTGGCCGGTGTCTCGGCGACCGCCATCGGCGCGACGTCGCTGCGGGTGGCATGGCGCGCCGTCGCAGGGGCCTCGTCGTATGTCGTGTCCGTCTCGACGAAGCCGGGCCTCTCGGCGCCCAAGAAGGTGCGCACGGCCGCCACGTCGGCCAAGGTCAGCGGCCTGAAGAAGGACACGCGGTACTACGTCGCCGTGCAGGCCAAGTTCGGCTCGCACGCGGGCGCACGCTCGACGGTCGAGAGCGTGCGTACGTGGAAGACCCGCCCGGCCGGCCCTACGGGCGTGCGCCTGGCGACGAACTCCGTCGGCAAGTTCGAGGTCGCCTGGAAAAGGGTCGCCAAGCACGCGACGTCGTACCAGGTCGTCGTCGCTACCGACAAGGCGCTCAAGCACGTCGTCTTCCGTACAGGGCTGACGACCAAGACCCACAAGTGGGTCCTCTCCTCCAAGATCAAGGAGCACCAGCGCTACTACTTCGCCGTGCGCGCGTTCAACACGAAGTCCACGCCGGGCAGGTTGAGCACGGTCCGGTCGGTGCGCCCCCATGCCCACCAGGCGAAGACGCCCGCCAACGTCACGGTGCGTCCTGCGAGCTCGTCGTCGGTCCAGGTGTCGTGGTCGAAGGCGGACTGGGCGACCGGCTACACGGTCAGCGTGAGCAGGACGAAGGGCGGGACGGCATTCTGGTCGCAGCGGGTTGCCGGGACGTCGCTCACGGTCCCGGGCATGCCGCGTGGTGTCTCGTACGTCACGGTCACCTCGGACAGGCTCAAGGCGACCTTCGCCCCAGCCAAGCCAGTGCCGGCGTCGCCACGGGAACCGACCCCGGCTGGCACGAAGATGTTCTCCACGACCATCGGTAGCTACAACGTCCTCAAGGACTCGGCAGAGAGGCCGTTCTACAAGCGTGTGCCTGCGATCGTGACACTCATGCGGTCCATGGACGTCGCCGGGGTGCAGGAGGTGACCTACGGCGCGGTGTCGAAGCATGACGGAGGCTCGTCGACATACCGCCCCGTCGAGCTCCTGGCTGCGAAGTCAGGGCTGAAGCTCGGCACCTACGACCCGCGCACCAAGGTCCGTTGTAGCGCCAACTCCGTGCACGTGCTCTACGACGACGCCAAGTTCGACCTTGTCGCGTGCGGCTCGGCAAAGTACGCGGTGGGGGAGTCCCGCTATTGGGCCTGGGACCGCTTGGCGGACTCGGCGACCGGCCAGCAGCTGGTCGTCGTCAGCACGCACCTCACGAACGGCAAGACAGTGGCCGACGACCGGACGCGCGCTGCACAGGGTGCTCAGCTGGCCGGGTGGCTCGCGACGCTCGGTGACGTGCCAGTCGTCGTCACCGGCGACCTCAACTCGTACTACGGAGTCACGGCTGACACGCCGATGGCACGCATTCTCAGCGCTGGCTACTACCCCGCCGATCTCACGGCGCCGTCGATCGTCGGCGGGCAGTACGCCAGCACGCACGCCTGGCAGCCGACCCGGACGACGGCCGCGCGCATCGACCACGTCCTGACATCTCGTGCCGTGGTGGCGTCCAGGTTCGGCGTGGAGCGGGTCAAGGAGTCCACCGCGCCGTCGGACCACCACCCCGTGTGGGCGACGGTCTCTGTCTACTCCTGAGAACTTGGGGCCGGTCCTAGCACGGCGCGCGCCTCGGCCAGGAATCGGTCTGCGTAGTGCTCGGCGGGGATGTCGCCCAGGTAGTACGTCTTGAGCGCTCTGCGCTGCGCCTGCAACGGATCGAGGCTGAGCATCGACTGGAGAACCTCGTCGGCGCCGGTCAGACCGTCGTGGCCGTCGAGCACGTAGGCAGCGGCTGCTACGGGGAACGAGGCGCGGAAGGTCGACGCAGGCTCCGAGACCGCGACCATCGCGAAGGGCTTCTCGGAGTAGAGGTAGTCGTTGACCACGCTCGACACGTCCGAGACCAGCGCGTCGCTCGCGTTGAAGCAGTCGACGATCGACATGGTGCGCTCCGCCTGCGCGCCGTGGAGGTGAGCGCGGCCCGCGCGTGCGGTGTCGGCAGTGAGCAGTGCGTAGATCGCGTCGCACTGCGCGGCCAGGGCGGCGTCGCGCCGCGAGTACGGGTGCGGTCGGAAGATGACAGTGCATCCGTGCGCGAGGAGCGCCTCGACGAGCGCAGCGCCGTTGCGGAGAGACGAGTAGTCCGAGTCCGCGTAGAACCCCGACCACGTCGGTGCGTACAGCACTGTCGGTCCGGTGACCTGAGCGATCGGCCCGCGCGCCACCGCGACGTCCTCGACCTGGGGGCGCCCGACAATGGTGAAGAGCTGCTCAGGCATGTACACGCCGTTCGCGGCGAACCGATCGATCGCTGCCTGGCCCGCCACGAAGTCGCGGTCGTACATCCGGAACACCGGGTTGAAGCTGGGCGCCTTGTCGCTGTCGCCGTGGTTCAGCTGGACGTGCGTGAGGTGGGAGTAGCGGACCATGTGGCTGTTGCGCACGGCCGTGTTGACGTAGAACACGGCTCGAAGGCTCGGCACGACCACGGGGTCCAGGTCTTCGAGCGCCTTGCGCAGGACGATCGGGGCGGACGTCAAGCCTCTCACGTCATGCAGGTTGGTCGTGGTGCGCACGAGCACGAACCACGGCGGTCCGAGCCGCTCGAGATAGGGCAGCCACATGGCGGCCTGGTAGGCGGTGCCGGCCGGCGCCTGCCAGTGCAGGGCGAAAGCCGGGTCGTAGGCTGCCAGCAGCTCGGGCAGACGTACCTCCACAGCACGCCGGGTCCGGACACGGAGGAAGGTGTCGACGGCGCACGCGAACGTCGCGATGACGGTGATGCCTGCGAGAACGACGGACACGGCGTTCCACGCTCCGGGCCAGGCGAGTCGTGCTGCGAGCGCGCCGAGGGCGAGCAGCGCGCTGATGTAGACGAGGCCCAGCGGGAACGCCGCGGTTGCTCGCACGTCGGCGCCCGGAAGGTTCAGCGCCACCGGGAAGCCGGCGTTGTCTGCTGCTCGCAGGGTGGGACCGACCACGACTGAGACCAGGACGGCGACGAGTGCCACCCAGACGAGGTCGCCTACATCGTGACGCGACGTGGCCGACGCCACCGCGAGCAGCAGGCTCGACGTCGCGGTCGTCCACGCTCCCAGCGGCGAGGCCTGGGTTCTGGACAGGACGCCTTTCCATCGGATTCGCGAGAGGACACCGAGCACCGAGAAGCCCGCGAGTGTCAGGGCCAGTCCAGTCGAGCCGCCCGCGATCGTGACGAGTGCACACGCCACTGCGCTGGCGTTGACGAGGACGGGCCAGAAGCCAGCTCCCAGCACTCGGCGCCAGAAGGGGACCGAAGAGGCGGTGGTGGCCACGACCGGGTCGGTGCCGGCCTCGCCCTCCCCCTTGATCGTTCCGGAGGTCTCCTCCGTCATCGCAGACCGCGCAGCCGTCGGCGGACGCGGCGCACGATCGACGGCTTCGTGGGAGCGGCGGCCGGAGCCTTCGCGCGTACCTGCCGCTGGAGACGGGCGATGTCGGACTGCAGGCCGAGCACCTGCTTGGCGAGCTGAGCAGTCGTCGCTGCCTGGCGCGGGCCGACGAACGGCCGGTCGAACTCGTAGGCGGAGCGCTCGAAGTCACCGTTCGCGCCCTGGCGAAGCCAGCGCAAGCGACCCATCACCTGCTCGCGGCCCGTCTCTCCGTCGGCCATGAGCGTGTGCACAGGGCCGGGGAAGGGCGCGCGGTCGATGGCCTTGTCGTAGGCGCGGTTCGCCTTTCCGTCCTGGAAGATGTGCTCGAGTCCGTTGCGCTCCAGGAAGCGCTGGTAGGTCGCGAAGGTCTCGGGCTGGCGACCCTCGAATGCGTCGAAGTCGGCCTCGTCGTACAGGCGCTGCGCATCGACGTCGGCCGGCAGGTCCGAGTACAGGCGGTACGGAATGCCGTGGTACTGCGACAGCTCGACCGTTCGCGAGTCGTGCGCGAGCACCACCGACGGCGTACCGGCGAGCACGCCGGCCACGTTGCCGTGGATGCGGGTACCGAACGCGAAGTCCTGCTCGGCCATGAAGTCGACCCACGTCGAGGCGTCGACGAAGAATCGCATCCGGTCCTCGCGGTAGAGACGGTGGCCCGTGTGGATCGGCATCGTGGGATCGGCGACCTTGGCCGGGTCCTCACCCCAGAGCATGAGCGCGAGGCGCTGATGCTGCTGCGGGATGATGACCGACCGCCGGTAGCGCGAGGCGTTGGCGTTGACCAGCTCGGCCACGCCGGCGACCTTGGGCGTGTAGCTGATCGCGATCGCGCTGTCGCTCTCGAGCCGCTCGACCTTGCGACGCAGCGGCCCGAGCTGGCCGCGGCCGAACATCGAGGGGCAGCCGATCACGTCGATCCGGTCCGAGGAGAAGCCCAGGTGCTCAAGCATCTCGGCCGTGTACTGCCCGCGCACGCCGATGGACTCGGACCGGTCGAGCACGGCGGCGGTGAAGCGCTTGACGACGCGCTTGTACTCGTCGGGCAGGGTGTCGAACGCGGTGCCGTAGGGCAGCTGCGCGCCGATCCCGATGACGTTGACGGGCACCGTGAGGCTCTCGATGACGCCCGCGAGCCGCTCCAGGTGCGGCAGGAAGGTGTCACGGTAGGAGTTGGCCATCGGCAGGATGAATCGGTCGAACTCGTCGTTCACGCGGTTCACGTCGGACTTGCTCACCGACGGGCGCTCGTGCACGTACGAGTTCGCGACGATCTCGGTCCCCGGAACGCTCAGGACTCGGTGCACGCCGCTGTAGAAGAGCATGTTGCCCGAGTTGGACCCGAAGACGCCCAGCGTCGACGTCGCCAGTGACTGCTCGTGGGACAGGGCGGTGC
This sequence comes from Cellulomonas rhizosphaerae, assembly GCF_003470205.1. GTDB lineage: Bacteria > Actinomycetota > Actinomycetes > Actinomycetales > Cellulomonadaceae > Cellulomonas > Cellulomonas rhizosphaerae. The sequence goes on along the minus strand of NZ_QWKP01000209.1, from coordinate 12,811 downwards.
GCGGGTCCTTCCCGGCGCGGATGAGGAAGCGCGGCATGCGGATGAGACTCCCGTGTCGTGAGTGTGGCCTGCGGGCCGTCGTGGTCGGGCGGGCGGTGCTGGATCAGGCGGGCGAGGGGGCCTCGAGGTCGTGCTCGGACTCGGCGAGGGCGTCGGCGACCGTGCTGCCCTCGGTCGTGCCCGCCGCTGCTCGCCGGACGTCGACGACCAGTCCCGTGATGTCGGACGTCAGGACGTCGATCGACGTCGCCGCCACCTCGGTGGCGGACAACAGAGTACCGGGCGCCTCATCGCCGAACGCCTGGGTGCGCATCGGCGTCGCGGTGCGCTCGGGGTTGATCACGTTGACCTTGATCTGCTGCGGCGCCCACTCCTCCGAGAGGGCCTGCGTGAGGTTCACGACAGCAGCCTTCGTGGACGAGTACAACGAGTAGTTCTCGCGGCCGCGCGTGTAGGAGGACGACGTGAAGAACAGCAGGTGCCCCTGTGACTCGCGCAGGTACGGGTAGGCGGCGCGAGCGACCTGCACCGGGGCGACGTAGTTGACCGCGATCGACTCGGCGACCTCCTCGTCGGTCGCGTCGCCGAGACGCCCGACCCGCAGCACCCCAGCGGTCAGCACGACCGCGTCGATACGCCCGTGCACGCGCGCGGTGTCGGCGAGCGCTGCGACGATCTGCTCCGGGTCCTGGACGTGCAGGCCGGTCGTCGACCGGCCGTGCGCGACGACGGTCGCCCCCGAGCGCTCCGCGAGCTGGGCGATCTCCGCCCCGATCCCGTACGAGCCGCCGAGCACGACGACCGTGCGGCCTGCGAGCGACTGCGAGCCGACGGGGTCGGCGTCGTGCTGCGGGGCGGTCTGCGACGCGAGCTGGAAGAGCTTGTCCGCGATGAACAGATCGACGGGGTGGGTCACCTTGAGGTTGTGCTCCGCGCCCGCGACGGTCTTGATCGGCACCTCGGGCAGGTACTTCAGCACCACGCCGCAGTCGTCGGTCGCGGAGAAGTATGGGTCGTCGAGCGCCTTGGCGTAGGCGGCGCGGAGCACCGAGAGGCGGAAGGCCTGCGGCGTCTGCCCGCGGCGCAGCACGCTGCGGTCGGGGATGGAGGTGATGATCTCGTCGGGACCGACCGCGACGATCGTGTCCGCGGAAGGTATGACCACGTCGACCGCGCCGAAGTCGTCCAGGGCGTTGACGCAGTCGGCGATGATCCGCTCGTCGAGCAGGGGCCGCACGGCGTCGTGCAGCACGACCTTGATCTCGTCCGATCCCAGCGCGTCGAGGACCTTGCGCGTGGTCTCGTTCCGCGTGGATCCACCTTCGAGGATTCGGGTGACCTTCGCGAAGCGACTGCCGAGGAGGGTGGCGGTCTGCTCGGACCAGCCGGGGGTGATCATCACGATGAGCTCGTCGATGTCCGGCGACGCATTCATCGCAGCGACCGTGTGCTCCAGGATCGTCCGCCCGGCGACCTTGACCATCTGCTTGGGGATGCTCAGGCCCAGCCGGGCCCCGACTCCTCCGGCAAGGACGACACCGATGGTGCGCACGACGTTCCTCTCGCTCGACCGCGCTCACGCCCCGTGATCGCGTCCCTAGGGTAACGAACCCCGGCAGGGTGCCCGCCCCCTCAGCGTCGGCTCACGAGATCGAGGTGACCCACGCCGCCTTGAGGCCGAGCTCGGCACGCATGGCGTCCGCCTTGCCTGTCACGATGCGGGTCGTGCCGTCCGGTGCGGTGGCAACGAGCGTACGGAGTTGCCCGCCCGGCCACTTCTGGGCGATCTTGATGCTCAACACGTCATTCAGTCCGAAGATGCGTCGCGCCGACGACTGGCTGAGTGTCGCGGTCCACGCCTTGTTGGGGTTCCCGGGTGCCCTGAGCGACCATGGGTCGGATACGCTGCGCTCCCACGGGATTGTCGACGACCACACGTCCTCGCTGTTCCCGGTGCCTCCACCCGATGCCGAGTAGTAGTGCGTCGCGATCGCTGCGCCCTTGTATGTCAGCACCTGCGCCGATGCGGCGCTCGTGACCGTGCGATCGACGGCGGCGACCCACAGCTTGCCCCACTGCGCGCCGGAACCCTCACTCTCCTTCTTCCAGCCGGTGAAGTTCTGGTCACGCACGTCGTCCACGAGATGGCAGTCGCACCCCGCCTTGCGTGTGCCCGTCTTGGTCAGGGCGTAGCTGCGCGCGGCGATGGCCTGCGCGGCGAGGGCGTGCGTGCCCTTCCCGGAACCCCAGGAAGACGGCATCTCGGCGATCCCGTAGAGGTAGTCGGTGTTGAGCAGCAGCTCGTTGACGACATTGAGCTTCCCCCCGATCACCGTGGCGGTCAGCTCGCCGTGGCGGTAGGCGCCCTGGGCGCCGGAGATCGACGCGACGGCCTTCGTCGCGGTGCTGTGCCAGGCATCCGTGCCGCTCCAGAACAGCCGGATCCGCGCCGCCGAGAGCGTGCGGCTGCCCTGCGTCGCCCGGACCTGGGTTCCGACGACCTTGAGCGCAACCGGCTGAGACGCCGTGCCTTCGAACGCAGCCGAGCCGTCCTGTGTCCGCACGCGCCACAGTCCCGCGCTCACCGTGAACGTCGCGGACGTGGCCGTGTCGGCATAGCCCTTGAACCTGTAGGGCTCGGGTCCGAGGATCTGCACGGCGACGGTTTTCTTCGTCGTCCTGGTCGCGACGTCGGCACCGGTGTAGTAGTGCTCGAGGACGCCAGCGGCGGTACTACCGGCCAAGGCCATCGCGTACGCGCCGTACTGCGACATCCCCACGCCGTGACCGTACCCGGACCCTGTGACGTTGAATGACGACGGACCGGACACGACCCGGACGGTCGCGGTGGGGCTGATGCGGGACCCGTCGTGGTTGACCAGGCGGTAGTTCGCCGTGACGGACGGCGTCACAGTCGTCGTCCCGCGGCCGTGGACAATCGTGACCGTGCGGGCGCTGACCCAGGAAGACCCTGCCTTGCGCTGCAGCGTCAGCACGGCAGTCGGCACGGGCGCTCCGCCCTTGACGTACCACGCTGACAGAGTCGTGGCTGCTCCGGCGGCGACGGAGCTCTTGCCCGCGACGGCTGCGTGGACGTAGGTGGAGGCGACGGCGACGCGCAGGATCGACGACACCTCGCTCCCGTCGTGGTTTGCCACCCGGTACGAGGTGTTTCCGTTCGGGGCGAGGGTGTAGGTCCCCGAGCCGGCTCGCACGGGAAACGTGCGGACGGTTCGCCAGCCGGTCGGGGAGTGTTTCTGCAGCTTGAGCGTCGCGTGAGCGACGGGTGTGCCGTTCTTCGTGTAGGTCGCGGTCAGCGTCGTCGTCTGCAGCGGGTTGATGGTTGCCGGCCCGGTGAGGCGCGCCGTCACCGCGCTCGAGGCGCCGCTCGCCGGCGCTGTGGCGAGCCCGGTGAGCACGAGTGCAGCGGCAACCACGCTCGCGACCCGGCTCAGGTGCAGACGGCTGCGGGATGGCATGGCAGGCTCCTTCGGTGCGACGACCGAGCCAGGGTAGGCGAATCCAGGCCCGTGGACCGGGCCTGTGCGGTACGCGTCTATTATGGTTCGTCGGTCGGTCCGTCAAGGTCCGGTCGTTGCCTCGTCCTCGACAGATTGGTTCCCCCGCGACGTGAGTGCACCCACGCGTTCCTCGGGGCAGGCGTCGCAGGTCAAGACGACGGCCGCGAGCACTGACGCGATTCCTGTTCGCCCGACTGCCGCGGCACCCGAGAACGGGGCGCTGCCTGCGCCACTCGGGCCCTTCGCGGAGAGCGAGCAGATGCGAGCGGTCGCCGTGGCGAGCGGCCTGCGCCAGATGGGCGTGCGACCTCCGGTCGGCGAGTACGTGCGCTCGGTGTGGGCCCGGCGAGCCTTCATCCGCACTCTCGGCTCGGCGAAGGCCTACGCGCGCAACCAGGGCTCGTACCTGGGTCAGCTGTGGTCGGTCCTCAACCCGTTGCTGAACTCGATCGTGTACGTGGTCATCTTCGGCGTCATCGTGCCGACCACGCGGGGTGTGAACAACGGCATAGCCTTCATCGTCGTCGGGGTGTTCATCTACAGGTTCTTCGAGTCGTCGGTGTCGGCGGGGGCGAACTCGCTCAAGGGGAATCTCAACCTGGTGCGATCGGTCCACTTCCCGAGGGCCTCGCTGCCGGTCTCTACGACGCTCACGGAACTGACGACGCTCGGACCGGCACTCGCCGTGATGTGCGCCATCGCGTGGCTCTCGGGGTTGCTCCCCGAGATGGAGGAGGTGCCGATCACGTGGCGGCTGCTGCTCCTGCCCGTCGCGATCGGGCTCATGTTCGTCTTCAACATGGGCTGCGCATTCTTGGTGGCCCGATGGGTCGCGATCACGCCGGACCTGAACAACGTGATTCCGTTCGTCCTCCGGTTCGTCTTCTACGGCTCCGGTGTCCTCTTCAGCATCGAGCACATCGTCAAGTACCCCGTCATCTCGCACGTCCTCGCGTACCAGCCGGTCGCGGTGTTCCTCAACCTGACGCGCTCGACGGTGCTCGACGAGCCGTCGATCCCGCTCGACTGGACGATGTGGGTGGCCGGCGCTGTGTGGGCCGTCCTGGCGCTGGGCATCGGCTTCCTCGCCTTCTGGCGTGGCGAAGAGCGCTACGGACGGGAGTGAGATGAGCATCCCTGAGGAGATCGACTTCGAGGTCGACGCCGAGGACCTGAGCGAGTTCAAGCCCAACGGGCGGGAGCTGGGCGCGCCGTCGCTCGTCGTCGACGACCTGTACGTCACGTACCGCATCTTCGGGGGCAAGCGCGTGGCTGCCGGTCAGGGCAGGCCGGGCGTGCTCAAGCGCGTGCTCAACCGCAGCACCGTGCACATGGGGGGCCTCACGTCGGTCGAGGCTGTACGCGGCATCTCGTTCATCGCCCGCCACGGAGAGTCGATCGGCATCGTCGGGGTCAACGGCTCGGGCAAGAGCACGCTGCTGCGCGCGATCGCCGGCCTCATCCCCCCCACGGAGGGTTCCGTCTACGTCTCTGGGGAGCCGTCGTTGCTCGGGGTCAACGCGGTGCTGATGGGATCACTCACCGGTGAGCGCAACGTGATGATCGGTGGCCTCGCGCTCGGGCTGTCGCCCGAGGAGGTGCGGGCCAAGTTCGACGACATCGTCGAGTTCTCCGGGATCGGCGACTCGATCTACCTGCCGATGAATGCGTACTCCTCGGGGATGAGCGCGCGCCTGAGGTTTGCCATCAGCGCTGCGGCTGTCCCCGACGTGCTGATGATCGACGAGGCGCTCGCCACCGGCGACGCCGCATTCCGGCGGAAGAGCAAGGACCGCATCGACGCGATTCGCGACGAGGCGGGTACCGTCTTCCTCGTCAGTCACTCGCTCGCGACGGTCGAGAGCATCTGCGCGCGGACGCTGTGGATACATCAGGGCAAGCTCGTCATGGATGGACCGTCGACCGAGGTGTGCGCCGCCTACAAGGCCTTCGTCAAGAAGCAGGACGGCTGACGCACGACCTCGAGCGGCAGTGACTGTCTGCTGCGGCCCTGGAGTGAGGAGATCAGCTCCGCAGTGCAGCGACCTGCGCAAAGGTGGGCAGCAGGTCGGTCTCGAGTGCCTCGACGAGCGAGGGCGCATCGGCGTCCTTCTGCGACAGCTGCGGCGTGATCGCCGAGCCGTCCCTGGCAGTCGTGGGCCACGCAATGCCTACGGTCTCGTCCAGCGGGTGGATCCCGTGCTCGCGGCCGGGCGTGTAGCCCGTCGAGCACAAGTAGAGCACCGTGGAGTCGTCCTCGAGGGACATGAACGCGTGGCCCAGTCCTTCGGCGAGGTAGATGGCCCGGCGATCGACGTCGTCAAGGAGCACGGCGTCCCACTTCCCGAAGGTCGGGGATCCGACCCGGATGTCGACGACGACGTCGAGCACCGCTCCACGTGCGCAGGTGACGTACTTGGCCTGCCCGGGAGGGACGTCCGCGAAGTGCACTCCGCGCACGACGCCCGCCGCAGAGACCGAGAGGTTGGCCTGCGCGAGGTTCAGAGCGTGCCCAGCGTGCTCGGCGAACGGGGCGTCCTTGAACCACTCCAGGAAGACGCCTCGTGGGTCGCCGAACTGCTGCGGTGTGATCTCCCATGCGCCAGGCACGGCCAGCTCTCGGTAGTTCATGACTCTCCTCGGTCGAGTGATCGGTCAGGCCAGCAGGGGAGCGAGCTCGGGCGCGAAGGCGTGAACGTCGAAGTGGAAGTCCGACTGGAAGGCTTCGTGGAGGTAGGCGCCAGGCTTCGGAGGTCGGATTGTCGATGTGCCCCAGAAGTAGTGAAGCTCATTGCCGTTCGCGGCGGCGAACAGGAACTCGTTCGCGGCAGTGTAGGCGTCGCCCGAGATGATGATGATGCGTGCTGACGGCGCGAACATCATGTTGAACATGCCACTTCCGCCGAAGCCCGCGACGATTCGCGCCCGGCTGAACATGGCGCGCTGCTCCGCGTAACCGTGCTCCTCGGGATAGATCACGGAGAAGCCGGCTGCGGCGAAGTAGCGCTCGACCTCTGGAGTCTCGATGCAGTCGCGCTTGCCTGACGTCCGGCGCGAGATGAAGATGCGCTCGTTGTCCGTCGGCGGGGCGGCGTCCGGCAGACCGGCGCTGAGCCGGGTCCAGAGCTCTGCCATCTCGGGCGCGACGTAGAACGGATTCTCGAAGGCGGGGGTGACGCTGAGGAGCGTCTCGACGTCGACGGCCTCGTGTGGCCCGACGACCTCGGCGGTTGCCGGATCCATCCCCAAGGCGGCCAAGATCTGACCCTGGTACGACGGCATCCCGGCACCCTCGGTTCGCACGGTGAGGAGCGGCCGGATGCCGGGGTGCTCGCGACGCGCGAGCTCCCAGCCCCATAGACGCGCGAGGACCTCCGTCGTGATGTGACCGAAGTGTGTCGGGTAGGTGCAGTCGATGTAGTAGTACGCGCCGCGAAGTTTCCGCCGGGACGTCGGCTGGGCACGGCGCAGCAGCCGCCCGAAGTCTCTGCTGACGCCAGCCAGCTGAGGATGGCTCAGCGTCGGCTGCAGCGGATGCCGGAACGCGTCGGGCAGCACGTAGTCGCCCCCATAGGTCAGCAGCTGACGCACAGACGCACGTGGCCACCGGTAGGACCGCAGGTGAAGAGCTGGAACATCAATCGTCTGGTTGCTCCCGAGCGCTGGCCCCGTGCCGTGCGCCGTCACGGATCCCTGTGCGGCGAACTCGCGCGGGAGGACGGTGTGAAGCACGTCGCCCCACTCCGCGCCGTAGCGCTGGGTGAGTACCCGGTCGGCCTCGGCGTCACGCAGCTTGAAGTAGAAGTGCCGCCGGCGGGTAAGGCTAGCGACTGCGCTCGACGACGACGCGACGACGACAGCCTGGGCGAGCTCGGCGTCCGGCACGGGGGCCGACCGTCGCATCTCGACCGAAGCGGCAAGCGCCGTGAGGCCGTCGAGCAGGGCGGTGACGTTCGAGCCCGCGTGCCGCTCGCCTGGCTCGCGCACGAGGTAGGTGCCGTCGACCTTGACGAAGTACGCCAGGGATCGCAGGGCGGCGACCTTGTCCGCCTGATCGACGAGCATGTCGAGGGCGGCATCGAACCTGGGTAGCTCTGCCACGACGCGAACGCGCTCGGACGGCGTTGCGGCTAGGTGAAGGGTCACATTCTGCGGGATGGGGTCGCCGGCAGGATGCGTCGCCACAAGTGCGTGAACCGTCGCACGGTGAAGTCGTGCAGCGATCTCTCGGACCGACGCCAGGTCGTCCGACACGACGAGCACGGCTCCAGGCGCATCGAGCGCCGCCACGGCTTCGGCGAACTGCAGGGAGCCCGCGGTCCCACGCGGCCGCTGGCCACCGGCCGCACTGCCGCTGCGGCGGAACGGTAGGGGGGTCAAGGGGCGTTCTCCTGGCGGTGATCGACTGCGGGACGTGTCACAGTATCGGCTAGCGCTCGTCCGGAGCGCGTCGGCAACGTCGAGGAGTGCGCGTGCGCTGGGTGGTGACAGGGGCGAGGGGGATGCTTGCCCGCGACCTGCTGGAGGTCCTTGGTGCGCGATCAAGCGACGAGGTGGATGCGTTTGGACGCGCCGAGCTCGATGTCACGGCACCGGCCGCGGTACGCGCGGCGCTCGTAGGTGCCGACGTCGTCGTGAACTGTGCCGCGTACACAGCGGTCGACGCCGCGGAGTCAGACGAGGCCACAGCCTTCTCCGTCAACGCTGCTGGGGCGGCAGTCGTTGCCGCGGCCGCCGCCGCGGCCGGGGCACGCCTCGTCCACGTCAGCACCGACTACGTTTTCGACGGGACCGCGTCGTCTCCCTACGGTGAACGCGAGGCGCTCGCGCCGAAATCTGCCTACGGCAGGACCAAGGCCTCCGGCGAGTGGGCGGTGCGCGCTGAGAGCCCTGACGCGATCATCGTGCGAACCGCGTGGCTCTACGGTGCGGGTGGTCCGTGCTTCCCCAAGACGATCGCGCGCGTCGCTCGTGAGCGCGGTGGCCTGGACGTGGTGGACGATCAAGTGGGGCAACCGACGTGGACGAGTGACCTTGCGGAGCTCATCGTGCGACTTGTCGTCGCCAACGCCCCGGCCGGGACCTACCACGGGACTTCCTCAGGCGAGGTGTCCTGGCACGGGTTCGCCCGAGCCGTCGTGATCGCGGCCGGCCTCGACCCCGCGATCGTCGTCCCGACGACAAGCGACGCCTTCGTCCGCCCGGCGCCGCGCCCGGCCTACTCGGTTCTGGGCCACGATGCTCTCGTCGCCGCAGGAGTCCAGCCGATCGGTCCATGGGACGAGCGTTGGGCGCTCGCGGCGGACGCGGTGCTCGGTCAGCGCCCCTCGGCGATCAGCCCCAGCAGGTAGGTCCCGTAGCCGGACTTCACGAGCGCCTCGGCGCGCACCCGCAACTCGTCGTCCGTGAGGAACCCGCGGCGCCAGGCCACCTCCTCCGGCGAGCCGATCTTCGTCCCCTGCCGGTGCTCGACCGTGCGGACGTAGTCGGATGCCTCGATGAGTGAGTCGAACGTACCGGTGTCGAGCCACGCGGTGCCGCGGGGCAGGACACCGACCTGCAGGCGCCCCTGCTCGAGGTAGGTGCGGTTGACGTCCGTGATCTCGTACTCGCCGCGCGGCGAGGGCCGCAGGTCCCGCGCGATGGCGACCACGTCGTTGTCGTAGAAGTACAGACCCGGCACGGCGTAGTTGCTCTTGGGGGCCGTAGGCTTCTCCTCGATCGAGAGCGCGCGGCCTTGCTCGTCGAACTCGACGACGCCGTACGCCGTCGGGTCGGCCACCCGGTACGCGAACACCGCACCGCCGTCCACAGCTGCGAAGCGCTGCAGCTGGGATCCCAGGCCCGGGCCGTAGAAGATGTTGTCGCCGAGAACCAGCGCAGCGGGCTCCGAGCCGAGGAAGCTCTCGCCCAGCACGAATGCCTGCGCGAGGCCGTTCGGCTCCGCCTGCACGGTGTACTGGATGGAGATCCCGAACTGCGAGCCGTCACCCAGCAGGCGGCGGAACTGCTCGGCGTCGTGCGGCGTCGTGATGATCAGCACATCGCGGATGCCCGCGAGGATCAGTGTGGACAGCGGGTAGTAGATCATCGGCTTGTCGTAGACCGGGACGAGCTGCTTGCTCACTCCGAGGGTGATGGGGTGCAGTCGGGTGCCGGATCCACCGGCCAGGATGATGCCTCGCATGGGCCCATCCTTGCCGATGTGAGCCACTGTCGGCTCATCGCCGCTCAAGTCGGTCCTTCCGGCAACCGATTCCCGGCTGTGCCGACCGGCGCGCGAGTCTGTCAGGAAGAGGAACCCATGCCTGTGCGTCCGACGGCCCTGCGAGCCGGCATCGCCGCCGTCCTCGGTGGAGTCCTTGCCCTCGGCTTCGTCGCCCCCGCGAACGCGGCCCCGCAGACGTCGACCGTCGTCTCGCACGAGGCGGCCGCGAAGGTGGTCAGGACCAAGGTCACCGCCTCCCCGAAGTCGCTCAGCGTGGTCGCCGGGAAGCGGGCGAAGTTCTCCGTCAGCGCGAAGGGCACCAAGCTCAGCTACCAGTGGTACGTCCGCAAGCCCGGCAAGTCCTCGTACGCGAAGGTCGCCGGCGCCAAGACGCGGACCTACGGCGTGACGGCGATGAGCAGGATCGACGGCGCGCGCTACCGCGTGGTCGTCACGGGGGCCAAGGGCACGGTGACGTCGAAGTCGGCCGCCCTGGTCGTGGTCTCGAAGCCGAAGATCATCACCGACCCGGCCGACCGCCAGGCGAGGAGCGGGGACAAGGTCACGTTCTCGGTCAAGGCTGCCGGGCACGGCCTGACGTACACCTGGCGGATCGCCAGCATGGAGAGCCTGGACTGGCAGACCCTTCCTGGCACGGGCCGGTCCGTCACGCTCACGGCGCGATCGGCGCTCAACGGCAGCCTCGTCGAGGTCGTCGTGAGGAACAAGGCCGGCAGGACCGAGAGCCTGCCGGCGTTCCTCGACGTGACCTCGACGGCGTCCGACCCGTACACCCCCGGGTCGATGGGTGTCGCGGGGGAGTGGGCGCTGGTCGTCGAGCACTCGGACCTCGACGCCGACGCCGAGGTCGCCGCGGCGTCGCCGGCGAACCCCGCGGCGCCGGCCGGCTCGACGTACGTCACGACGACGGTCCTCGCGTGCAACTTCTCGGACGAGGGGACGCCCGCCCCCGCCACCGTCCGCCTGCGAGGCAAGGACGGTGCGCTCTACACGACCACCGGAGTGGCGCTGCCGGCGGTCCCCGCGGCGATGACGAAGAAGTACAGCGACGCCGCCGAGTTCGGCTGCTCGCTCTCCACGGTGGGCGCGCTCGCACCCGACTCGGTGATCGCCGGCGCCGTCTGGGCGGCGAGCGGCCCGGCCACGCGGTACGCCCCCGCCTCCACGTCGTACTGGGCGGCCACGGTCGCCTGACCTGTGACGGACGGCGCACAGGACGGTGCGCCGTCCGGCTCAAGTCGGCGCCCGCAGCAACCGATTCTCCGACGGCGCCGATCGCGCCAGCACACCCGGAAAGAGGAAGCACATGTCTGCTCGTCCCCTGGCCCTGCGAGCCGGCATCGCCGCCGTGCTCGGTGGAGCCCTTGCTCTCGGCCTCGTCGCCCCCGCGAACGCGGCCCCCGTGACCTCCGCGGTCGTCACCCACCACGCCGCCGCCAAGGCGGTCGCGACGAAGGTCACCACCGCGCCGAAGTCGCTCACCGTCGTCGCCGGCAAGAAGGCGACCTTCAAGGTCGGCGCCAAGGGCACCAAGCTCACCTACCAGTGGTACGTGAGCAAGCCCGGCAAGACGTCGTTCGCCAAGATCTCGGGCGCGAAGAAGTCCTCGTACTCCGTGAAGACCTCGTCCAAGCTCGACGGCGCGCGCTTCCGCGTGGTGGTCAAGGGGGCGAAGGGCAAGGTCACGTCGAAGACCGCGAAGCTCGTCGTCGTCTCGAAGCCCAAGGTGACGACGCAGCCGCACACGGTCCTCGTGAAGACGGGCTCCAAGGCCACGTTCACCGTGAAGGCTGCGGGCCACGCTCTGCACTACCAGTGGCAGAAGTCGGTCGAGGGTGGCGCCTGGACGAACGTCTCGGGCAAGACGAGCACGAGCATCGCCGTGAGCACGAGGACCGCCCTCGACGGGACCGACTACCGGGTCGTCGTGAGCAACAAGGCCGGCAAGGTCGCGAGCAAGGCGGCGACGCTGTGGGTCCGCTCCTCGGTCGCCGACCCGTTCGGGATCGGGCAGTACGCGGAGCTGACCGAGTGGGCCCTCGCATCGTTCGGCACCGACGAGGTCACGGCCGGCGCCGTGAGCGCTGGTGCGCACACCCCGCCCGCGGGATGGGGCTACTACGCGCTGAGCACGCGCGTCTACTACGTCGGCGAGGGCACGGGCAACGCTCAGACTGGCCTCAAGGTCGTCCTCGTGGGTGGCGACGGCAAGACCTACGCCGAGGGCGACCCCGCACTCGTCGACTCCGACCCGGTCCTCATCGAGTCGGGCGAGTCCAAGGAGCTCGGCTCGGTCGCCCTTGTCCCGACGAGCGCGCTCAAGGGTGCCGTCTGGAAGGTCACCGACACGAGCAACAACTTCTCGGAGTACCTGGCCGTCAACTGACGCCTCACGCCTCGACGGCGCGCTCGGTCTCCAGCAGGCGACCGCGCGCGCCGTCGTCGTTCGTCAGGCCCGAGAGCGCGGGCCGCCGTGAGTGACGAGCGTCATGTCCGCTGGCCGGGTGAGGGCACTCCCGTAGCAGTCGACGCGGTCGACGACCTAGGACTTGGGGACCAGAGCGGCTGCGTCCGGGCGCGAGAGCATCGACTGCCGCACCTCTGCGCTCTTCGTGAGCAGGTTCGTGGGTGCGCGCCGAGCGGGCCGAACGGACCCCGCCTCCGCAGATCCTGACGCAAGGGGAACTCACCGATGTCTGCCCGACCCGCCGTGCTTCGTGCCGGTCTCGCCGCCACCCTGGGTGGCGCACTCGCTCTGGGGCTCGTGGCTCCCGCCACCGCCGCACCCGTGGCCACGAGCGTGTCGACGGTCAAGACCGTCAAGGTGAGCTCGACGAAGATCGCGACGCAGCCGCGCTCCGCCGCGGCCGTCGCCGGCAAGAAGGCCACGTTCACGGTCAAGGCCAAGGGCTCGAAGCTCAGCTACCGGTGGTACGTCCGCAAGCCGGGCAAGAGCTCCTTCGCGAAGATCAGCGGCGCGACGAAGGCGACGTACAAGGTCGTCGCGTCGACCAAGCTCGACGGCGCCAAGTACCGCGTCGTCGTCAAGGGCGGCACGGGG
>NZ_QWKP01000208.1 GCF_003470205.1 Cellulomonas rhizosphaerae | reverse complement strand
CTCAGCCTGCCGGGCCGCCACCATCGCGGCGGCCTGCGCCCAGCCCGCCGCCACCTCGACCAGCTCCGCCGTCGACAACGACGACAGGTCCAGCCCTTCGAGCAGGCCCGCGACCTGCGTCAACGTCGCCCGCACCGGGAACGTCGGCACCACCCGGCCGGGCGACGCCTCATAAGCATCAGCAGGCAGCACGATCGGATCAGGATCGACCGCAGGCAACGAGCCACCCGCGGTCGCGGCACGACTGGACTCCACAAACCCACCCGGCAGACCCATCGCCCCTCCTCGTCGTCCGAAGCCAACCGCCCTCACTCGAACAACTGTACGACCGACCACTGACACCACAGCGGGCTGCCTGTGGAGAACGTCAACCGCGCAACCGCGCGAGCAACGGCCCCGTCCGCACCCCCAGCTCGAGCCGCGCGATCTCGTCGAGGTCAGCCGGCAGGTCCACGTCCCGACGCAGGCTCGACGACCCGGGCGCCGCGAGCGGCACGTGGCCGGCAGCCGTGTGCGCCGCCGCCGAACCCACGCCGAAGTGCGGATTCGGATCCGCTCCCCCGAACGCCGTGAGCATCGTCGTCCCGGTCCCCCCGGCGTCGGCGACGAAGCCGAGGGGCATGGCGGCGGCCAGGTCGAGCGCGGCATCCAGGTCGTCAGGGCGCAGGGCCGGGAGGTCTCCGAGCAGCATCGCCACGGACACCCCGGGAACCCGGGAGCGTGCGGCCGCAACGCCCGCCAGGACCGCGGCATCGAGGGGCGAGACGCCGGGCACCAGGGGTGGTTCGTCCACCAGCCCGAAGCGCCCCGCAGCACCCCGCAGCTCGGGGTCTGCGGTCACGACAAGCGCGTGCCCGACCGCCGAGGCCGCGAGCGCCGCGTCGATCGTGTCGAGCGCCATCGCCCGCACCAGCGCGGCCCGCACCCTGTCGTCGAGCACCCCCGACAACCGTGACTTCCCGGCTGTCGCGACCTTGACGGGCACCACGACGATCCATCGCCCAACAGCAGGTTCCGAGGTCACGACGACGATTCTCACCTGTCCCGGGCGAGGGACAATGCCACGACTAGGAACTGAGCCGCTGAACGCACCAGCCCGCAGCCGAGTCAGGAGCGCGATGAGTGGATCGACGCGGGCGCGAGAAGTTCTCGGGCGCGTTGTTGCCGGAGCAGGACAGGTGCCGTGGGGCGACTCCAATCTGGTGACGGAGGTCGTGGAGGCCTGGGCTGAGCCTGACGACGTGTTCTGCCTCGTCTACCGGCAGCCGCTGTACGGCGACGTGCTGCTGGGCCTGCGCCGCGCCGTCGAGCCTGACTGGACAATCGACGGCGTCGTCGACGAGATCCTCAGCTTCGAGCTCGGCGAGCCGCTCGGGAGCCTCTTCGACACTCTCATCCGTAACGACGCCGGCGTGCACTGGTGGAACGGCCACCCCGACGAATGGAAGGTCCGCCGGTAGGTTGAGCCCCATGGGCTTCGGGATCGCCAACGACGCGGCAGCAAGATCGTTGACCATGGAGCCTTCACAACACCTGGACCCGGTCTTCGTGTTCGCGAGAGACGGCATCCTCCTGTTCAAGTCCCCCATACAAGCGCAGCGATGGGTCGAGGCCGCCGATGTGGCCGACGGTGAGTACGAGGTCTTCATCGGCCTCGACGGCGCGCGACTGACTGCAGTCGTCGGAGACGAGAGCGACGGCGACGTGCGCCTCGAGAAGGGTGGAACGAGAGATCCCGAGTTCCTTCGCGCCCGCCTCCATGACTATGCGTCGAGTCGTGGCTATGAAGGCGCGCCCGAGGATCCGCGTGAGATCGCGAACGAGATCTTCGCGAACGAGTGGAAACGAGCATGGCCGCGCTGGTGGCCATGGCTTCGCCGTCGCCTGCACGGAGATCATCCGCCCGCCGTGTGATCGCTCACCGCGGTGCGCACTTCCCCGCGGTGGGGGCAAGTGCGCCAGGCGCCGATGCCGCGCCTGCGGCTCACCTGGGCCTACTGCCCATGCATGTTGGTCCGGCCCGCGACGCATGAAGAGACGTGGATCGCTCTGTCCCCCTCCTTTAGGCGTGCTCCTCGAACGCAGGGTTCGCCAGCCGTCGAGAGAATCTTCGTCCTGAGAGCGAGCGGTGCCATCGACGTCAGCCGACGTCTGGCGCATGCCGCCCTGGCCGAGGCACTGGCGCAAACGTCACGTCGGTGCCTCCGCGATTGGGTCGCGAGCAAGCTTGTCGACCCCTGGGATCGGTCAGGGTCTGACCGCAATGGCGACGGGGAGGCCGGATCTGCTAGTCCGACCCAGTGGAATCAGGGACGAGCACGTCGTCGCACTTTCGCGGTATGAGATGTTCGACGACCAGCAGATCGAGCGGGAGATGTTCGCGGAGCTCCTGCATGGCTGGCGCTCGGACGTGGGGCAGCACGGCAGCGCGTCTCGGAGGTAGCGGCCGGGAGTGATCACGCCGTTCCACACGCGCGCCCGCCCGACCGACCGGCCGGGCCGGGCCGGATCATTTCCAGACAAGACGCAGACGGCCGACGCCTCAGTCCTTTACTGTCTGGACATGAGCCTGCCTAGCGCGTACCTCACAAGCACAAGGAACACGGCCGGGATTCTGGGTGCGCTCCAGAAGGCCGCCGTGCCCGAGACGTTCACCTACGAGTTTCTGAAGCAGCTGGGGTACGCGAGCTCCTCCGACCGTCCCATGATCTCTGTCATGAAGGCACTCGGCCTGCTCGACGCGGGTGGGCGTCCGACGTCCCGCTACCGCGACTATAAGGACCCCGCGTTATCCCGCTCTGTCTTGGCAACGTCACTCCGGACGGCATACAAGGATGTCTTCGCGATCGACACTGATGCCCACACACGTTCGATCAATGAGTTGAACGGGATGTTCTCACGCCTCTCGGACAAGGGCACTTCAGTCACCACAAAGATGGCTTCGACATTCAAAACGCTCGCTGACCTCGCCGACTTCTCGACCGCCATGGTCGGTTCCGTCGAGCCCGAATTTGTAGGCGAACTCGAGTTGGACGATGCTGGCGAGGCAACGTCATCGAGCACCCAGCAGAAGTTCGAGGCTCACCCGGGGCAAATATCCTTGCGGCACGACATCCACGTCCACCTTCCGTTGTCTACCGACGTAGCCGTTTACGACGCGATCTTCAAGAGCCTCAAGGCGCACCTCACGTGAGCGAGACTGAACGCGACCTACAAGCTTTTTTGTTCCGCGCAATGGCGACGAACCGACACCTGGGCATCGACGTCGCCGCCGGAGCCGTGACCATTGAGGGGCGGAGCTCGATCGAGCAGTTTTCCGAAGAGGCGCGCACACAGGCCGAATCAATGGGTCGAGTGTACGAACTGCTGTATTGCCTGGAAAACTCCATCCGAGAACTCGTCGAGGCGACGCTCCGCGAGGCGTTTGGTGTCGACAAGTGGTGGACCAACGGCGTGGACCTGGCAATCAGGAAGATCGCGGAGAAGCGCCAGGTGGACGATCACAAGGCTCGTTGGCACGGACCCCGAGGGGAGTCCCTGCTCGCGTACGTCGACTTTCCACAGTACGGCGATATCATCGTCGGCCAGTGGCAGCATTTCGAGCCACTGCTTGGCGATCAAGCGTGGGTCAACTATTATTTCGAGGAACTAAACCGAACGAGGCGGGCACTAGCCCACACCGGCACACTCACAGACGCAGATGTCGAGCGTATGGAGATTCGAGTTCGCGACTGGCTCCGCGTCGTCGGCTAGCCGTTGAAGTACCTCATCGGACGTCGCGCGCTCTTCGACGGATCTCGACGCCGGAGCACCACGCCGAGCCGCGTCTCGACGACGAGGTGCTTGTCTCAACACGTCAAAGGTTGAGACTGCCAGAATCAGACCATGACACTCTGGCTCACTGGCGTCCCCACCGCAAACCAGCTACTTACGATGATTCCTTTGCACTTCTTTTAGGCATGCTACTCGACCAGCGAGGTGCGTAACGATGGAGTTCGGGCAACTACTTGTGGCAGTCGACCTAACCCTGCGGCGCACGGAAGACGGCGGACGCGCGAGCGTGATCGTCGCCGAGCGTGAGGGCGACTTCCGCCCGAACTGGTCGATCGCGGTTCCCGATCCCGACACCGTCGGTGGCGCACCAGTGCTCGTACTGAATCCAGCCACGCTGGCACCGGGTGAGAGCGCCCGCGCGGTCCTCCTGCCCCTGTACCCGCCGTTCTGGGTCGACGTAGTGGTCGGGAGCCGGCTGTTCATGTACGAAGGCGCCCGCGAGTGCGGAACAGCCGAGGTCACGGAGATGTGGACGACGCGCAAGTCGAACGACCAGGAAGGTCGCGCTCGAGCAAGGTCGTGGGTGGCACGCATCTAGGAGTCAGTGCGGCTGCCCCGGTGTGGAACGCACATGCGAGCATGAGCCCCATGGGCTTCGGGATCGCCAACGACGCGGCAGCTGACAAGGTCCTCGACGAGCAGCCGTTCGCGCCGCTCGTCGGGATGCTCCTCGACCAGCAGTACGGCATGGAGCACGCGTTCCGCGGGCCGTGGAAGGTCCTCACCCGGTTCGGAAACCTCGACCCGCGGGAGATCGCCGCGGCGAACCCCGAGGAGTTCGTCGCCCTCTGCAGCACTCCCCCGGCGATCCACCGCTACCCGGCGGCCATGGCCGCGCGGCTGCAGGAGCTGGCCCGGATCATCCGCGACGACTACGACGGCGACACCACACGGCTGTGGACGGAGGCGACGTCGGGCAAGGACCTGCTCAACCGCCTCACCGCGCTGCCGGGCTTCGGCAAGCAGAAGTCGCAGATCTTCGTCGCGCTGCTCGCCAAGCAGCTGGGCGTGCGACCCGACGGCTGGGAGGCCGCGGCGGGCGACTACGCGCTCGAGGGGTACCGATCGGTCGCCGACGTGGTCGACGAGGCGTCGCTGCAGAAGGTCCGCGAGTTCAAGCAGGCGAAGAAGGCCGCGGCCAAGGCGCAGTAGATGGCACGATCGCACCCATGATCGTGGTGACGACGAACGACCTGCCCGGCTACCGCATCCAGGCCGTGCTCGGCGAGGTCATGGGGATCACGGTGCGCTCGACGAACTTCGGCACGAGCTTCACCGCGGGAATCCGCTCCATCGGCGGCGGCGAGATCCCCGAGTACACGTCGATCGTCACGCAGAGCCGCCACGAGGTGATGCACCGGATGGTCACCGAGGCCCAGACGCGGGGCGCGAACGCGATCATCGCGATGCGGTTCGACACCAACTCCATCGGCCAGTTCGCCGAGGTGTGTGCGTACGGCACGGCGGTGATCGCCGAGCCGATCCCGGGCGGCGAGCCCGGCGCGACGGGTCAGTCGGCGCAGATCACGGCGCAGGGCTGACCGGCGGCCACTGGCCCTTCGCGACCAGCACGCGCTGCGCCGCGGTCCGCACCTGCGCGGCGAACGCCGGGTCGGTGCGCGCGCGGTCGAGCACGGCGGCGACCATCTCGTGCGCGACCGTCGGGTCCTTCGACACGAGCACCAGGTCCACGCCGGCCTGCAGCGCGAGCACCGCCCGGTCGCCGGGCTTCCACGCCGCGACCTGCTTCGCGCCCGACAGGTCGTCGGTCACGACGAGCCCGTCGTAGCCCAGGTCGCCGCGCAGCATCCCGGTCACCACGGTCGACGAGAACGCCGCGGGCTTGTCGGGGTCGATGCGGCTGTAGATCGCGGTCGAGACCATCACCGACATCGGGTCCGCGGCGATCCCGGCCTTGAAGACCTCCACCGACGGATCGTCGCGCGTGGTCACCGAGTCGGTGACGCCCGCGGTGTCGTCGGTGTTGGCCGTGACCCGCCCGAGCCCCGGGAAGTGCTTGATCGAGACCCCGACCCCGGCCGACGAGAGACCCGCGCTGAACGCGTTCGCGTGCGTCGTGACCGAGTCCGCGGTGAAGCCGTAGGACCGGTCGAGCGCACCCACCGGCGGGTTGGACGCGGGGTTCCCGGTGACGAGGTCCATCACGGGCGCGAGGTCGAGGTTGACCCCGACTGCCGCCAGCTCGGCTCCCCACGTCGACGCCTGGGCTCTCAGGTCCGCGGCCGGCAGCGACGACTGCTCGAGCGCCGACGGGATCGTCGAGAAGCCCGGTCCGCGCAGCACCTGGACCTCGCCGCCCTCCTGGTCGGTCGCCACGAGCAGCGGCGTCGAGTGCGTGCTCTCCGGCCCGACGAGGGCCGTGAACGAGTCGACCAGCGAGCGCACGGCGTCCGCGCCGGCCGTCGTACGGCCCTGCAGGAAGACGTTGCCCACGTGGTCGTCGCGGATCGCGGCGGTGCTCACGGCCTTCGGGTCGCTCACGCTCACGCCGACCATGAACACCTGCCCGACCTGCTGCTCGAGCGACCAGCCCGCCCACGGGTCTGCGGACGGAGTGGGCGTTGGGGTCGGCGTGGGGGCGGGCGTCGGCGCCGCCTCCGGGGCACCCGTCGGCCGCGCGAACCACACCGCGAGCACCGCCGCACCCAGGGTCACGACGACCCCGAGCGTCACCCACGGCGCCCGCCGCGAGCTCACGCGCGCTCCTCGAGCGCGTCCTTCCACCCCTGTGCGTACGCCTCGGCACTGCCCTGCGCGAACATGTCCTCGGGCCCGAGCCGCACGAGCGCCGCGGCACCGGGGCCGTCGTCCGCCGTCACGAGGTGCGCCAGCCCGCGCACCACGGCGAGCGGCCGGCCGTCGGCCTTGCCCTTGACGAGCTCGGCGGCGGCGGTGACCTCGTCGGCCACCGCGGCCACGGTCATGACCAGCGGGCGGCCGAACGAGTCGTGCTGGCCGCGCAGGTCGTCGAGCACGACGACGCCCGCCGCGCCGATCGCGATGTCGGTGACCCCCTGCCGCCAGGGCCGGCCGGCGGTGTCCGAGACGATCACGCCGATCCGCACCCCGAACGCGGCGGACAGCCCGGCTCGCAGCGCGCGGGCGCTGCCGTCCGGGTCGACCGGCAGCAGCAGCACGGTCCCCACGGGCGTGTTGCTCGCGTCGACACCGGCCGCGGCCATCACGAGCCCGAGGCGGTTCTCCACGATGCGCGTCACGCCGCCGGGATGCTCGCGGGTCGCGACGACGCGTACGGTCTCGTCGGTGATGGCCTGCTCGCGGTCGTCGGCCGAGACCGAACGCCCCTCAGCCTTGGACACGACCTTGCTGGTCAGCACGAGGATGTCGCCGTCCTCGAGCCCGTGAGGGTCGGACCGGAGCAGCCCGGCGAGCAGCACCACGAGGTCGTCGCCCGCGGCGATCTCCCCCAGGCCCGACGGGGCCCAGACCTCGAAGCTCATCGCACGAGCTTCGGCAGCACCTCGGCGCCGAACGTCTCGATCCACTCGCGCTGGTTGCGCCCCACGTTGTGCAGGTAGATCCGGTCGAAGCCGAGGTCGACGTACTTCTGCAGGTCGGCGCGGTGCTTGTCCGGGTCCGACGAGATGACCATGCGGCCCTCGAAGTCCTCCGGCCGGACGAGCTTGGCCATCTGCTCGAAGTCGAACGGCGTGCGGATGTCACCCTTGGGGAACTTCATGCCGCCGTTGGGCCACTGGTGCATCGCGTTGGCCAGCGCCTCCTCGTCGGTCGGCGCCCAGGACAGATGCACCTGCAGCACCTTGGGCATCGACGACGGGTCCTTGCCGGCCTCGCGCGCGCCCTCCTCGAACTTGCCGAACAGCCCGCTGATCTTCTCGAGCGGCGCGCCGACGGTGATGAGCCCGTCCGCGTGCCGCCCGGCCCGCTTGGCGGTCACCGGCCCGGCTGTCGCGACGAGGATCTCGGGCGCCACCTCGGGCATGGTCCACAGCCGCGTCGACTCGAGCTTGTAGAACTGCCCCGCGTGCTTGACGTCCTTGCCCGCGAGCGAGGCCGAGAACAGCTTCTTGATGATGTCGATGGCCTCGAACATCCGGTTGATGCGCTCGGGCGCCTCGGGCCAGTACTGCGCGGTGATGTGCTCGTTGAGCGCCTCGCCCGAGCCGAGCCCGAGCCAGTGCCGCCCGGGGTACATCGCGGCGAGCGTCGCCGACGCCTGCGCGACCATCGCCGGGTGCCACCGGAACGTCGGCGCGGTGACGCCGGGCCCGATGTCGCCGGACGTGCGCTCGCCGAGCGCGGTGAGCACGTTCCAGACGAAGGACGCCTCGCCCTGCGCGGGCACCCACGGCTGGTAGTGGTCGGCCGCCATCACGCCCGAGAACCCGTGCTGCTCCGCGTACGCCGAGAGCTCGACCGCCTCCATGGGCGGGAACTGCTCGAGCGCCGCCGCATAGCCGACCGTCAGACCGGCCGCCGTCACACCTGACACGCCACACATCCCTCGTCGATCGTCGACCGCCCCGTCCGGGCGGCCTCCAGCGACCCTAACGCCGTGACCGGTCCGACGTGTTCCGAGGCGGACCACGGCAGGATGACCGCGTGAGCGAGTCGCGGGTGCTGGTCTGGTGGGCGCGGGTGACGCCCGGTGCGCCCGACGAGGCCTCCGAGCTGGCCCGTCGCGCCGTGGCCCACGTGCGGGGCGTCGACCCGGCCGACGTCGTCGTCGGCCGCCGCTGCCCCACCTGCGGCAGCGCCGCGCACGGCGCCCCGACGACGACGGGCGCGCACGTCTCGATCACGCGCGGGACCGGCGTGGTCGCCGTCGCCGCATCGCTCGACAGCCCGGTCGGGATCGACCTCGAGCACCGCCGCGACGAGCTGTGGCCCGGGTTCGACGAGGTCGCCCTGTCGCCAGACGAGCACGCGCCGACCGCCGACGGACGGCTGCGCGCCTGGGTGCGCAAGGAGGCGGTCCTCAAGGCGTCCGGCCTCGGCCTGACCCTCGACCCGCGGCGCGTCACGATCAGCGCCGGCCAGGTCGTCGCCGCGCCGCCCGAGGTCGCCGCGTGCGAGCTGCACGACATGGACCCGCCCGGTCACCTGGGCGCGGTCGCGGCCCCGGTCGGCGCGGCCGTCGTCGTGCGCGAGGTCAGGCCGTGACGGCGCTCGGCAGCGCGGGCAGCGGCGCCGCGTAGAGCCAGGCGTCGAACAGCGCGTCGAGCGGCCGCCCGGCGATCCCCGACGCGAGCGAGACGAACTGCGCGGTGCTCACGCTGCCGTGCCGGAACTGCGCGGTCCATGCGCGGAGCGTGGCGAAGAACGCGTCGTCCCCGACCGTCCGGCGCAGCGCGTGCAGGGTCAGCGCACCGCGCTTGTAGAGCCGGTCGTCGAACATCAGCTCAGGCCCGGGGTCGCCCACGACGAGGTCCTGGGGCAGCCCGGCCAGGCGTGTGTGGGCCGTGCGCGCCTGGTCGTCGGCCGTCCGTCCGCCCGACGCGTGCGACCACAGCCACTCCGCGTAGCAGGCGAAGCCCTCGTGCAGCCAGATGTCCTGCCACGTCGAGGCCGTCACGCTGTTGCCGAACCACTGGTGCGCGAGCTCGTGCGCGACGAGCCGCTCGGCGCCCCGGTGCCCGTCGACGAGGTTCGCGCCGAAGATGGACAGGCCGTGCGCCTCGAGCGGGATCTCGAGGTCGTCGTCGGTCACGACGACCGTGTACCCGGCGAACGGGTACGGCCCGAACAGCTCCTCGAAGACCTCGAACATCTGCGGCTGCCGCGCGAAGTCGTGCTCGAACGCCGCCCGCAGCCGCGCGGGCACGGCCGCCTCCTGCCGCACGGGACCCGCCGCGCTGACCCAGCGCTGGTAGCGCCCGATCTGCACGGTCGCGAGGTAGGGAGCGGTGGGCTCGGGCTGGTCGAACTCCCAGCGCACCCGGCTCGAGCGCGCCGTGCGCGACACGAGCGACCCGTTGCACACGACCTCGTACCCGGCGTCGGTCGTGACGACGATGCCGAACGAGGCCTTGTCGGCCGGGTGGTCCTGGCACGGGAACCACGAGGGCGCGCCGTCGGGCTGGCCCGCGACGATGACGCCGTCCGCGAGCTCCTCCCAGCCGACCTCGCCCCACGGCCCGCGGATCGGCCGCGGGTTGCCCGTGTAGTGCACCTCGACGACGACGGGCGCGCCCGGCGCCAGCACGCCGCCGGGGCGGATGGTCAGCTGGCCCGCGCGGTGCGTCCACCGCTCGGGCCGCCTGCCGTCGAGCAGCACGCGGCTGACGCGCAGCCCCGCGAGGTCGAGCGAGAACCGGTCGAGGTGCCGCCGCGCGACCCCGTGCACGCGCGCCCGGGCGTCGAGCCTGTTCCCTACGACCCGGTAGTCCAGCTCCAGCTCGTAGCGCGAGACGTCGAGGGCCCCCTGCGAGGGTCCGAAGGTCATGCGGTCACCGGTGCGACGGGGTTGCCCGCCCAGCGGGATCCGGCGGGGATGTGGTCGCCGCGCAGCACGAGCGACGACGGCCCGACGCTGGCGCCGTCGCCGACGTGCGCGGCGGGCAGCACGACGCCGTGCGGGCCGATGCCGGCGCCCGCGCCGATGGTCACGGAGTCGATGCTCATGACCCGATCATGGAACAGATGTGTCTGGAGCACGCAACCGCGGTTGATCGTGGCACCGTCGCCGATCTCGACGAGGTCCGCCTCCGGCAGCCAGTACGTCTCGCACCAGACACCACGGCCGATGCGCGCGCCGAGCGACCGCAGCCACACGTTCAGGGCCGGTGAACCGACCGTCGCGGGCCCGATCCACGGCACGGCGACCGTCTCGAGGAACGTGTCCGCGAGCTCGTTGCGCCAGATGAACGAGCTCCACAGCGGGTGCTCCCCCGCGCGCAGCCGCCCGACGAGCAGCCACTTCGCGGCCGTCGCGAGCCCGCACGCGAGCGCGGCGGCCCCGAGCACGACGAGCGGCGACGCCCACGCGGCGGCGCCGAGACCCCCGGCGTCGACCACGGCCTGCAGCACGAGCAGCACGCCGACCCCCAGCCCGAACGTCACCATCACGGGCACCACGCGGCACGCCTCGACCAGCCCGCGCGCCACCCGCAGCCGCACGGGCGGCTCGAAGGTCCGCCCCGCGTCGACCTCGCTCGCGGCCCGGCGCAGCTTCACGGGCGGCGACCCGAGCCAGGACGAGCCCGACTTGGCGTGCTCGGGCGTCGCCGACAGCACGGCCACGAGCCCGCGCTTGGGCACCGCCCGGCCGGGCGCGATCATCCCCGAGTTGCCGAGGAACGCCTTCTTGCCGATGCTCGCGCGCTCGATCCGCAGGTAGCCGCGGCCGAGCTCGTAGGAGCCGATGAGCGTGTCGTCGGCCAGGAACGCGCCGTCACCCACGCTCGTCATGGACGGCAGCAGCAGCACGGTCGACGCCTCGACGTCGCGGCCCACGTCGGCGCCCAGCGCGCGCAGCCACAGCGGCGTGAGGCTGCTCGCGTACAGCGGGAACAGCAGGGTGCGCGCGTCGTCCATGAGCCGCTGCGTCGCCCAGACCTGCCACCCCACCCGCGAGCGCACGGGGTGGTAGCCCTCCGTCATCCCGATCCCCAGCAGCCGGACGCCGACGAGCGTCGCCACGAGCAGCACGACGAGCATCGCGAGCGCCCCCAGCGGTACTGCCGCGAGCGCGCGCCACGCCGCCTGCGACCACGCGTCGGCGTCCCGGACCGACCAGCCCACGACGAGCAGCCCGCACGCCGCGGCGACCACCGGCAGAGCGGCGAGCACGCCCGCGCTCAGCCCGTAGATCCCGACCCACCGGCGCCCGCGCGGCGCTCGGCGGTGCGGCCAGTGCTCGCGAGCGGGTCCCTCGAACGCGGCCGGCGAGCCGACCCACAGCTCGCCCGGCGGCACCGAGACCAGCACCCCGGAGCCCGGCGCGATCTCCGCGCCCTGCCCCACCCGGACGCCCGGCCCGAGGGTGCTGCGCGTGCCGACCGTGGCGCGCTTGTCGACCCGGACCTTGCCGACGCGCAGCACGTCGCCGTCGAGCCAGTGGCCCGTGAGGTCGACCTCGGGCTCGACCGAGCAGCCGTTGCCGAGCGTGAGCAGGCCGGTGACCGGCGGCATCGTGTGCAGGTCGACGTCGTTGCCGACGCTCGCCCCGAGCGCCCGCGCGTAGGTCGCGGTCCACGGCGCGCAGGACAGGTTCCCCGCGCCCGCGGCGGCGGCCCAGCTCTCGACGAACCACAGCCGCAGGTGCATCGAGCCGCCCCGCGGATAGCGGCCGGGGGCCACGTCCCGCAGCAGCGTGCGCGCGACGAGCACGGTCGAGCCCATCCGTCCGAGCGGGCTGATCAGCACGAGCCAGCCCGCGGCGACCCACCACCACGCGTGCGGCACCGACGGCACCCAGTCCATCCGGCCGGTCGAGGTCAGCACGGCGTCCGCGGCGATGAGCCAGGTCAGCCAGCGCAGCCCGACGAGGGCCGCGAGCGGGATCGCGGCGAGCAGCTGGATCGCCTGGGCGCGCCGCGGCGTCGGCGTGACCGTGCGCTCCGACGCGGCCGACGCGGGCTCGAGCTCGTCGAGCCGGCGCGCCAGGTCCGCGAGGCGCGGGAACTCGTACACGTCGGCGACCGTGACGGTCGGGTACCGCTCGCGCAGCGCGGAGACGAGCTGCGCGGCGACCAGCGACCCGCCGCCGCTGGCGAAGAAGTCGTCGTCCGGGCCCGCGACCGCGGCGCCGAGCGTCGCGGTCCAGCGCTCGGCGACCCACTCCTGCGTCGGTGAGAGCGCGGCGGTCCGGCCCGGCGCGTCGACGCCGGTCAGCGGCCACGGCAGCGCGTCGCGGTCGACCTTGCCCGAGCCGCGCGTCGGCAGCTCGGGCACGACCGCGAGCAGCGGCACGAGCGCGGCGGGCAGCGCCTCGCGCAGCAGCGCGCGGGCCTCGTCCAGGCTCAGCTCGACGCCTGGCGCCGGCGCGAGGTAGCCGACGAGCACCGACGAGCCCGCGGGCGTGCGCCGCACCGCGGCCGCGGCGCCCGCGACGCCGGGCAAGGCCGCGAGCGCCGAGTCGACCTCACCGAGCTCGATCCTCCGGCCGCCGATCTTGACCTGGTCGTCGGCGCGCCCGACGAACACGAGCCCCTCGGCCTCGTACCGCACGATGTCCCCGGAGCGGTAGGCCCGGTCCCACCCGAGCGCCAGCGCGGGCGCGTACCGCTCGGCGTCCTTCACGGGGTCCAGGTACCGCGCGAGCCCCACGCCGCCGATGACGAGCTCGCCCGCCCCGCCGTCCGCGACGGGCAGCCCGTCGGGGCCGACGACTGCGAGGTCCCACCCGTCGAGCGCGTGCCCGATCCGCACGGGCCCCTCGCCGGTGAGCAGCGACGCGCACGCGACGACCGTCGCCTCCGTCGGGCCGTACGTGTTCCAGACCTCGCGGCCCGGTCCGGTCAGCCGCGCGGCGAGCTCGGGCGGGCAGGCCTCGCCGCCGAAGATCAGCAGCCGCACGGCCGCGAGCTCGTCGGGCCGCCAGAGCCCCGCCAGGGTGGGGACCGTGGAGACGACCGTGATCCCCTGCGCGACCAGCCACGGCCCGAGGTCCATGCCCGTGCGGACCAGCGCGCGCGGCGCGGGGACGAGGCACGCGCCGTGCCCCCAGGCGAGCCACATCTCCTCGCAGCTCGCGTCGAACGCGACCGAGAGCCCGGCCAGCACGCGGTCACCCGGACCCAGCGGGGCGCCTTGCAGGAACAGGCGGGCCTCGGCGTCGACGAACGCCGCGGCGGACCGGTGCGTGACCGCGACTCCCTTGGGCGTTCCGGTCGAGCCGGAGGTGAAGATGATCCACGCGTCGTCGGCCGGCCCGGGTGCCTCGGGCGCGCGCCCCTTCGCGGTCGGCAGGTCGCCCTCGGTCAGCACGCGCGCGACCGCGGCCTCGCGGAACACGGTCCGCGCGCGCTCGTCGGGGTCGTCGACGTCCACGGGCACGTAGGCCGCGCCGGCGGCCAGCACGGCGAGGATCGCGGTGTAGAGCTCAGCGGTGCCCGACGGGATGCGCACGCCCACCCGGTCCCCGCGGCGGACACCGTCGGCCGCGAGCCCGGCCGCCCCGGCGGCGACGGCATCGGCGAGCTCGCGGTACGTGAGGACCGTCCGGCCGTCGTCCACCGCGGGCGCGTCGGGTGACGCCGCCACCGACGCGGCCAGCACGTCGAGCAGCGTCCGCGGCTCGGGGGCGAGCGCGGCGCGGAGGAATCCGTCAGTGGTCACGTCGAGCGATCCTCGCAGGCCCGCCGAGGCCGACCCCGCACGCGCGGGCTGTGTTCACCGTGTCGTCGACCAACGTTCGCTGGGGGCTGGTCGGCGTGCGCGCGCGTGCGCCGGGTTCTGGGAAGATGTGCCCCATGACCGACCTGAACGCCGCCCCCGAACCCGCCCACCCCACCGCCGGCACGCGGCAGGTACCGGACCGGGTCTCGCTGGACGGCGTCGAGGAGCGCTGGAACGCCGCCTGGACCGCGCAGGACCTGTACGGCTTCGACCGCACCAAGACGCGCGAGCAGGTCTACTCGATCGACACCCCGCCCCCCACGGTGAGCGGGTCGCTGCACGTCGGCCACGTCTTCTCGTACACCCACACGGACGTCGTGGCGCGCTACCGCCGCATGCAGGGCGCCGAGGTGTTCTACCCGATGGGCTGGGACGACAACGGCCTGCCCACCGAGCGTCGCGTGCAGAACTACTTCGGCGTGCGCTGCGACCCGTCGCTGCCGTACGAGCCCGACTTCACGCCCCCGTTCGAGGGTGGCGACAACAAGAGCAGCAAGGCCGGCGACCAGGTGCCGATCAGCCGCCGTAACTTCGTCGAGCTGTGCGAGCGCCTCACGGTCGACGACGAGCGCCAGTTCGAGACGCTGTGGCGCCGCCTGGGCCTGTCGGTCGACTGGTCGAAGACCTACCAGACGATCTCGGGCGACGCCCGTGCCGTGGCCCAGCAGGCGTTCCTGCGCAACCTCGCGCGCGGCGAGGCGTACCAGGCCGAGGCACCGGGCCTCTGGGACGTCACGTTCCAGACGGCCGTCGCGCAGGCCGAGCTCGAGGCGCGCGACTACCCGGGCGCCTACCACCGGGTCGCCTTCCACGGCGTCGGCGGCACCAAGGTCTACATCGAGACGACGCGCCCCGAGCTGCTCCCCGCGTGCGTCGCGCTCATCGCGCACCCGGACGACGAGCGCTACCAGCACCTGTTCGGCACCACGGTCACCTCCCCGCTGTTCGGCGTCGAGGTCCCCGTGCTGGCCCACCCCGGCGCGGAGCGGGACAAGGGCGCGGGCATCGCGATGTGCTGCACCTTCGGCGACCTGACCGACGTGCAGTGGTGGCGCGAGCTGCAGCTGCCCACACGCTCGGTCATCGGGCGCAACGGCCGCCTGCTCTCCGAGACCCCGGACTGGCTCTCGACCGACGCCGGGCAGGCGCTGTACGGCGAGCTGGCCGGCAAGACGACCTTCTCGGCGCGCGAGCTCGTCGTCGCAGGCCTGCGCGAGAGCGGCGACCTGGACGGCGAGCCCGTCAAGACGCAGCGCAAGGCGAACTTCTACGAGAAGGGCGACAAGCCCCTCGAGATCGTCACGAGCCGCCAGTGGTACATCCGCAACGGTGGCCGCGACGCGGCCCTGCGCGACGAGCTGCTCGCGCGCGGCGCCGAGCTCGACTTCCACCCGGAGTTCATGGCGGTCCGCTACGAGAACTGGGTCGGCGGCCTCAACGGCGACTGGCTGATCAGCCGGCAGCGGTTCTTCGGCGTGCCGTTCCCCGTCTGGTACCCGCTCGACGCGGACGGCGAGCCCGACCACGAGAACCCGATCGTCGCGTCCGAGGACCAGCTGCCGATCGACCCGTCGTCCGACGTCCCAGTCGGATACACGGCCGACCAGCGCGGCGTCCCCGGCGGCTTCGTCGCCGACCCCGACATCATGGACACCTGGGCCACGTCGTCGCTGACCCCGCAGATCGCGGGCGGCTGGCGCAGCGACCCGGACCTGTTCGAGCGCGTCTTCCCGATGAACCTGCGCCCTCAGGGCCAGGACATCATCCGCACGTGGCTGTTCTCGACCGTGGTCCGCTCGCACCAGGAGCACGGCTGCCTGCCCTGGTCCGACGCGGCGATCAGCGGCTGGATCCTCGACCCCGACCGCAAGAAGATGAGCAAGTCCAAGGGCAACGTCGTCACGCCCATGGACCTGCTCGTCGAGCACGGCTCCGACGCGGTGCGCTACTGGGCCGCCTCCGCCCGCCTGGGCACCGACGCCGCGTTCGAGGTCGGCCAGATGAAGATCGGCCGCCGCCTGGCGATCAAGGTGCTCAACGCGAGCAAGTTCGCGCTGTCGTTCGGCACGGTCGAGCTCGACCCCGCCCTCGTCACGGTCCCGCTGGACCGCGCGATGCTGGCCGGCCTGGCCGACGTCGTCGACCGCGCGACCGCCTCGCTCGAGGCCTACGACCACACGCGCGCGCTCGAGCTGTCCGAGACGTTCTTCTGGACGTTCTGCGACGACTACCTCGAGCTCGTCAAGGACCGCGCGTACGGCGAGGGCGCGGGCGCCGACTCGGCGCGCGCCGCCCTGGGCATCGCGCTCGACACGCTCCTGCGCCTGTTCGCCCCCGTGCTGCCGTTCGCGACCGAGGAGGTCTGGTCCTGGTGGCGCGAGGGCTCGGTGCACCGCGCCGCGTGGCCCGTGGCCGAACCGCTGCGCGCCGCCGCCGCGGACGCGTCACCGACCGTGGTGTCCGCCGCCGGTGCCGCGCTCGCCGCGCTGCGCAAGGTGAAGTCGGAGGCCAAGGTCTCGATGCGCACGGAGATCCTCGCGGTGACGCTCGACGTGCCGGCCGCGCTGCGCGGCGACGTCGAGCTCGCGCTCGACGACGTGCGGTCCGCGGGCCGCGCCACGGGGACGCTCGACCTGGCCACGTCGGACGGCGAGTCCGTCGTCGCGCGCGACGCCTCGCTGGGCGAGCCGGTCACCCGGGGCTGAGCCTGCCGTAGGGGCAGCCCCGGATAAGGTCGCCCCATGCGTGAGTTCTCCTCCCCCACGACCGTCACGACCGATCCGCGCGACAGCATCCCCGGGATGCTCGCCGCGCGCCTCGCGCGCGACCCGAACGGCGTCTTCTCCGAGCGCCACGAGGGTGACGCGTGGGTGCCGGTCACCGTCACCGAGTTCACCACGCAGGTCACCTCGGTCGCCAAGGGCCTCGTCGCGCGCGGCGTCGAGCCCGGCGACCGCGTCGCGATCATGTCCCGGACCCGGTACGAGTGGACCGTGCTCGACTTCGCGCTCTGGGCCGCCGGCGCCGTGGGCGTGCCGGTCTACGAGACCTCGTCCGCCGAGCAGGTGCGCTGGATCGCCGCCGACACGGGCGCCAAGCTCGCCGTCGTCGAGACGCCCGCGCACGCGCGCGTCGTGGCCCAGGTCCGCGACGACCTGCCGGGGCTGACCGACGTGCTCGTGATCGACGAGGGCGCGCTGGACGCGCTGGTCGCCGCGGGCGCGGGCGTCGCGGACGACGAGATCGCGCGCCGGAGCGCCCTGGCGGGCATGGACGACCTCGCGACGGTCATCTACACCTCGGGCACGACCGGTCGGCCCAAGGGCGTCGAGCTCACGCACGGCAACTTCGTCGCCCTCGCGGAGGCGGGCGTCGACGGGCTCGGCGACGTCTGCGCGGTACCCGGCGCCCGCACGCTGCTGTTCATGCCGCTCGCGCACGTCTTCGCGCGGTTCATCCAGGTGCTGTGCGTGCCCTCGGGCGCGGTGCTCGGCCACGCGCCCGACGCCAAGCACCTCCTGGCCGACCTCGCCTCGTTCCAGCCCACATTCCTGCTCGCGGTGCCCCGCGTGTTCGAGAAGGTCTACAACTCGGCCGAGCAGACCGCGGGCTCGGGCGCGAAGCTCCGCCTGTTCCGCTGGGCCGCCAAGGCCGCGGTCGACTACTCCCGTGCGCTGGACGACCCCGCGGGCCCCGGCGCCGCGCTGCGCAGCCGGCACGCGCTGGCCAGCCGCCTCGTGCACGCGCGCCTGCGGTCCGCGCTCGGCGGCCGCTGCGAGTGGGCCGTGTCCGGCGGTGCGCCCTTGGGCGAGCGGCTCGGTCACTTCTACCGCGGCATCGGCGTGCGCGTCCTGGAGGGCTACGGCCTCACCGAGACGACCGCCCCGACCACGGTCAACCGCCCGGGCCTGACGAAGGTCGGCACGGTCGGCCCTGCGTTCCCCGGCACGGCGCTGCGCGTCGACGACGACGGCCAGATCTGGGTCTCCGGCCCCCACGTCTTCCGCGGCTACCGCCACGACCCCGAGGCCACCGCCGAGGCCCTCGTCGACGGCTGGTTCCGCACCGGCGACGTCGGCACGCTCGACGACGACGGCTACCTGCGCATCACGGGCCGCACCAAGGAGCTCATCGTCACGGCGGGCGGCAAGAACGTCGCCCCCGCAGAGCTCGAGGACCGCCTGCGCGGCCACCCGATCGTGAGCCAGGTCGTCGTGGTCGGCGACCAGCGTCCGTTCATCGGCGCGCTCGTCACCCTCGACGCCGAGATGCTCCCGGGCTGGCTGTCCAACCACGGCCTGCCCGCGATGGACGCGCACGCCGCCGGTCAGGACCCGCAGGTGCTGGAGGCTCTCGACCGTGCGGTCGCACGCGCCAACGAGGCCGTCTCGCGCGCGGAGTCGATCCGCAAGATCCGCGTGCTCGACACCGACTTCACCGAGCAGAACGGCTACCTCACGCCGTCGCTGAAGGTGAAGCGCGCGCTCGTGCTCAAGGACTACGCGGCGGAGGTCGACGCGCTGTACGTCGACACCCGCCACGGCGACTGAGCTACACCACGGTCCGCAGCCGGGCCTGGTCGCCGGACTGGGTCGGCACGGCCTCGCTCGGCGTCGAGCCGTCCGACCAGCGCAGCAGCGCTCCGACGCCGTCGACGAGGTCGACCGCGCCGTCCTCCGCGAACGTCACGCCCGCCTCCTGGCCGAGCGCGGCGCGCACGAGCGCGATGTCCGCGGTGTAGCGCGAGCCCTCGCCCTCGACGCCGATCGCTGCGAGGTCCTCGGCGCTCGTCGCGAGCTCGAGCGGGCCGGGCCCGACGAACAGCTCGCGCTCCCCCAGTGCCCCGGACAGCGCGTCGACGTGCAGCACGAGCTCGGCGACCTGGCCGCGCCGCAGCACCTCGACGACGTCGTCCAGCGAGGTGACCGCGTTCTCGCCGCGACCCTGCGCGGTCGCGAACCGGTCCAGCACGGCCTTGCGTCGCGTTGCCCGGAACTTCGTGACCGCCTCGGCCACCTTCGCCTCGAACGCCGCCGCGTTCACGCCTTCGCCGCGCCCGCCACCGGCCACCTCGACGAGGAGCGCGCGCGCCTCCTGGCCCAGCGCGTCGCGCACGAAGCCGACCGCCCGGGTGTCTCCGGTCAGCAGCACCAGGTCGAGAGCCTTCTCCCGCACGCGGCGGTCCACCTCGGCGGCCACGGCCTCGGCGTTGCGCTGCCAGGAGTCCTCGGCGCGGGTCTGGCTGCGGCGGTCCAGGCCGCCCTCGCGGGTCTTGTGCACGTCGTCGTGGCCGCCCTCAACCGCCTCGGTCTCGGAGGCGCCCTCAGCCGCCGCACCGAGCGAGCGCAGCGTGAGGTCGGCACCCGTGCGGTCGGTCACGACGAGCAGTGCCGTGACGGCCTCGTCGGCCGACCGGATCGCGGGCAGCAGTGCGGGCAGCGGGCCGTGCACGCCGACCGACTGGGCGGGCGGGTCGGACAGCACGCGGTCCACGCGCACACCCTCGGCGTCCGCGATGATCACGCGGCCGTGCGGGCCGCGGCCGCCTGTCGGGACGGCGATGAGCTCGCCGATCTCGTCGAGCACCGCCGCGGGCGCGCCGTCGCGCTCGAGGGAGCGCCGCAGCGACTTCCACCGGTCCGCCGCCTCGGCCTCTCCGGCCACCTCCGCCCGGGTCACGTCGAGGAAGACGGTCGTGAACGGGGACGGGCGGCCGAGCAGCGGCTTGAGCCAGTGCAGGTCCATGGGGCAGCACCTCCGGGAGCGGCGATCACCGGCGACCGCGGGCACGTCCGTCCCCTGTCGGCCGGCCGGAACTGACTCGTCCACCCTCGCCCACCTGACCGTCGCGCGCCACCCCGAATCCGTAGGTCGGGATAGCGTGCACGGCTGTGCCCACCCACCTGGACGTGACCTTCCGCGACGCGCGGCGCGACGACCTGACGCGCATCGTCACCCTGCTCACCGACGATGCCATCGGCGCAGGTCGCGAGGGTGCCTCGCTTGATGAGTACGAGGCAACGTTCGCGACGATCGACGCGGACCCGAACAACCTGCTGGTCGTCGGGGAGCTCGACGGCGTGGTGGTCGCGACGATGCAGCTCACGTTCGTCCCGACGATCTCGCGCGGGGCGAGCACGCGCATGATCGTCGAGGCCGTCCGGGTGGACTCGACGCTGCGAGGCCGCGGTGTCGGGCGCCTGCTGATGGACGAGGCCCACCGGCGCGGGCGCGAACGCGGGTGCGCGCTCGCGCAGCTCACGTCCGACAAGCGCCGCGGCGACGCGCACAGGTTCTACCGCGCCCTCGGCTACGAGCAGTCGCACGAGGGCTTCAAGCTGGCCCTATGAGTCGTCGCGCGATGCCTGCGCGATCTCCTCGTGGTGGCGGATGACCTCGCTGACGATGAACGCGAGGAACTTCTCCGCGAACACCGGGTCCAGGTCGGCCTGGTGCGCGAGGTCCCGCAGCCGCGCGACCTGCTCGGCCTCGCGGCCCGGGTCGGACGCGGGCAGGCCCTGGGCCGCCTTGAGGTGACCCACCTGCTGCGTCGCCTTGAACCGCTCCGCGAGCAGGTGCACCAGCGCGGCGTCGATGTTGTCGATGCTGCCGCGCAGGCGTGCGAGGTCGGCGGGGATCGGGGCAGGCAGGTCGCTCACGGGGCCGATCCTAGGCGTGACCGGCTGGAGGTCAGGCGCTCTTCTCGCGAGGCGGTCGCTTCTCGCGCGGGACGTCCCGCGGCACGAGCGTCGGGTTGACGTTCTCGAGCACCACGCCGCGCGTGATGAGCACCCGGGCCACGTCGTCGCGGCTGGGCACCTCGAACATCACCTGCTGCAGGACTTCCTCGAGGATGGCCCGCAGACCGCGCGCACCCGTCCCTCGCAGCAGCGCGAGGTCCGCGATGGAGGCGACGGCCTCGTCGTCGAACTCGAGCTCGACGCCGTCGATCTGGAACATCCGCTGGTACTGCTTGACCAGCGCGTTGCGCGGCTCGGTGAGGATGCGGACGAGCGCGTCCTGGTCGAGGCGGTTGACCGCGGCCACGACCGGCAGACGACCGATGAACTCGGGGATCAGGCCGTACTTCTGCAGGTCCTCGGGGCGCACCTCGGAGAACAGGTCGCCCTCGTCGTGCGCCTCGACCAGCGGTGCGCCGAACCCGACGACCCGCTTGCGGGCACGCGCCGCGATGATGTCGTCGAGGCCGGCAAACGCACCGGCGACGATGAACAGCACGTTGGTCGTGTCGATCTGGATGAACTCCTGGTGCGGGTGCTTGCGCCCGCCCTGCGGGGGCACCGAGGCCGTGGTGCCCTCGATGATCTTGAGCAGCGCCTGCTGCACGCCCTCGCCGGAGACGTCCCGCGTGATCGACGGGTTCTCGCTCTTGCGGGCGATCTTGTCGATCTCGTCGATGTAGATGATGCCCGACTCGGCCTTCTTGACGTCGTAGTCGGCGGCCTGGATGAGCTTGAGCAGGATGTTCTCGACGTCCTCGCCGACGTAGCCCGCCTCGGTGAGGGCCGTGGCGTCCGCGATTGCGAACGGGACGTTGAGCATGCGGGCCAGGGTCTGCGCGAGGTACGTCTTGCCCGTGCCCGTGGGGCCGACGAGCAGGATGTTCGACTTCGCGATCTCGATGTGGTCCTCGGTGGTGGTGCGGAGTCCCTCACCGGCCTGGATGCGCTTGTAGTGGTTGTACACCGCGACCGACAGCGCCCGCTTCGCGGACTCCTGGCCGATGATGTAGTTCTCGAGGAACTCGAAGATCTCCTTCGGCTTCGGCAGGTCGACCAGGCCGACCTCCGTGGCCTCGGCGAGCTCCTCCTCGATGATCTCGTTGCACAGCTCGATGCACTCGTCGCAGATGTAGACGCCCGGGCCCGCGATGAGCTTCTTGACCTGCTTCTGGGACTTGCCGCAGAACGAGCACTTGAGGAGATCGGCCCCGTCCCCGATTCGCGCCACGTCGTGTCCCTTCGATCTGTGCCCCGCCCGGACGGACGGTGCGTCTGGCCCCCGGCATCGGGGGCGCCCAACCCCATTGCACACCACGACGGGCGCGATGTCAGCCGTACCCCGTCGTCGGGCGCGGCGTGTCTGCTCCAACCTGGCTGAAAACTCCAGCGTGCGGCCCGGACGCTGGTCCGGACCGCACGCTCGGAGCTAGGACGAGGTCACGCCTCGATCTGCGACGGCTCGACGGTCGTGGCCCGCACACCCTTGCGGCTGGCGAGCACCTGGTCGACGATCCCGTACTCGTGCGCCTGCTTGGCGGTGAGGATCTTGTCGCGCTCGATGTCCTTGCGGACCTGCTCGAGGTCGCGGCCCGTGTGGTGCGCGAGCGTCTCCTCGAGCCACTCCCGCATGCGGATGAGCTCGTTGGCGTGGATCTCGATGTCGGAGGCCTGCGCGTAGCCGCCGCCCTCCATCGCGGGCTGGTGGATCAGCACGCGCGCGTTGGGCAGCGCCAGGCGCTTGCCCGGCGAGCCGGCGGCGAGCAGCACGGCAGCGGCGGAGGCCGCCTGGCCGAGGCAGACCGTCATGATCTCCGGCTTGATGTACTGCATGGTGTCGTAGATGGCCGTCAGGGCCGTGAACGAGCCACCGGGCGAGTTGATGTAGATGGTGATGTCGCGCTCGGGGTCCGTGCCCTCGAGCACGAGGAGCTGCGCCATGACGTCGTCGGCCGAGGCGTCGTCCACCTGCACGCCGAGGAACACGATGCGGTCCTCGAACAGCTTGGTGTACGGGTCCTGGCGCTTGAAGCCGTAGGCGGTGCGCTCCTCGAACTGCGGCAGGACGTAGCGCGACGACGGTGCGGTGGGTGCGAACCCACCGAACCCGGACGGACCGGCGAGCCGGCCCGCGCGGGCGATGAACTGGGACTCGGTGCTCACGTGATTCTCCTCAGCGTCTCGGTGTCAGGGGGCTCAGGCCGTGCCGCCGCCGCCGGCGACGGATCCGGCCGACTCCACGACGTGGTCGATGAACCCGTACTCGAGCGCCTCGGGTGCCGTGAACCAGCGGTCGCGGTCCGAGTCGGCGTGGATCTGCTCGACGTCCTTGCCGGTCTGCTCGGCGATCAGCTCGGCCAGCACAGTCTTCATGTGCAGGATGAGCTGGGCGTTGATGCGGACGTCGGTGGCCGTGCCGCCGATGCCGCCCGAGGGCTGGTGCATCATCACGCGGGCGTGGGGCGTCGCGTAGCGCTTGCCCTTGGCTCCCGACGAGAGCAGGAACTGCCCCATCGAGGCCGCCATGCCCATGGCCACCGTGGCGACGTCGGGCTGGATGTACTGCATGGTGTCGTAGATCGCCATGCCCGCGGTGATCGATCCGCCGGGCGAGTTGATGTACAGGAAGATGTCCTTGTCCGGGTCTTCCGCGGCGAGCAGCATCATCTGCGCGCAGATCGCGTTCGCGTTCTCGTCACGGACCTCGGAGCCGAGCCAGATGATGCGCTCGCGCAGCAGTCGGTTGTAGATGCTGTCGTTGAGGCCGAAGGCCGGGGAGTCGTTCCGGGCCATCGCCGGCACGTTCTGGTTCACGAAGGCTCCTTCGTCTGGCGGCTGCGTCGTTCTCTGTCCTGCGGTGCGTGGGGCCGACCTGGGCGGTCCGCCTCTCGCGCTGCAGTGACCCTAACGCGAGCACGGGGCGCTCCCAGTCCCGCTCGGGGCCGTTTTCGCTGACGGCGCAGCACGCTCCCCACGGACGACGAAGGGGCCCTCACCGCAGCTGCGGCGGGGCCCCTCCGGTCGGTGCGTCAGGCCTTGACGTCGTCCTCGGTGTCCGAGCCAGCGGCGACCGACGAGATGTCGGTGGCGGAGTCGGTCACGACCTCGGCGGCGGCCTGCTCGGCGGCGGCCTCGGCGGCGTCGTCCTCGTCCGTGCCGATGAACTCGGACAGGTCGACGGCCGTGCCGGCGGCGTCGACGACCGCGACGCGGCGCAGCGCGATGGCGAGCGCCTTGGAGCGCGCGACCTCGGCGACCATGGCCGGGATCTGGCCGTTCTGGTCCAGGCTCTGGATGAACGTGTTCGGGTCCACGCCGTACTGGCGCGACGCGCTCACGAGGTAGTCGACGAGCTCGCCCTGCGAGACCTTGACCTCGAGCTGCTCAGCGAGCGTGTCGAGCAGGATCTGGTTGCGCAGCGCCGTCTCCGCCTGCTCGCCGACCTCGGCACGGTGCACGTCGTCCTCGAGGCGACCCTCACCCTCGAGGTGGCGGTGCACCTCGGCCTCGATGACGCCGGCCGGGACGGGGATCTCGGTCGCCGCGAGGAGCTGCTCGAGCAGCAGGTCGCGGGCCTGGACGGCCTGGTTGGACGCCTTGATCTTCGACGCCTGCTCGCGCAGGTCCGCCGTGAGCTCCTCGAGCGTGTCGAACTCCGAGGCGAGCTGCGCGAACTCGTCGTCGGCCTCGGGCAGCTGGCGCTCCTTGACCGTGGTCGCGGTGACCGTGACCTGGGCGTCCTCGCCCTCGTGCTCGCCACCGGCGAGCTTGGTGACGAACGTGGTGGTCTCGCCGTTCGACAGGCTGGTCAGCGCCTCGTCCAGGCCCTCGAGCATGTTGCCCGAGCCGATCTGGTAGCTCACGCCGGAGACGTTGTCGACCTCCTCGTCGCCGATCGTGGCGACCAGGTCGATGACGACGAAGTCGCCCTCGGCCGCGGGACGGTCGACGCCCACGAGCGAGCCGAAGCGCTCGCGCAGCGCGTCCAGGCGGCCGTCGACGTCCTCGTCGGAGACCTCGAGGTCGTCGACCGTGACGGACAGGCCGTCGAGCTCGGGGACCGTGA
The DNA here is from genome assembly GCF_003470205.1 of Cellulomonas rhizosphaerae. Lineage (GTDB taxonomy): Bacteria > Actinomycetota > Actinomycetes > Actinomycetales > Cellulomonadaceae > Cellulomonas > Cellulomonas rhizosphaerae. Next base: position 17,681 of record NZ_QWKP01000208.1, on the reverse strand, counting down.
TCTCCGGGCGGACCTCGACCTCAGCCGAGAAGTGCAGCTCGCCCTCGTCGCCGGCGACGAGGCCGGGGACCTTGGTGACCTCGACCTCGGGCTGGCCGAGCGGGCGCAGCTGGTTGTCACGGACGGCCTCGGCGTAGAAGCCGGACAGGCCCTCGTTGACGGCGTGCTCGATGACCGCGGGGCGGCCGATGCGCTGGTCGATGATGCGCGGCGGGACCTTGCCCTTGCGGAAGCCGGGGATGTTCACGTCCTGCGCGATGTGCTCGTAGGCGTGCGCGATGCTCGGCTTGAGCTCGTCGTAGGTCACCTCGACGGTCAGCTTGACCTTGGTGGGCTCCAGGGTCTCGACGGCGCTCTTCACTTCAGTGGTCTCCAACTGATCGGGGGCCTGCACCGGCGAGTCCGGCGGCTGGCACGATGAGCCGCGCAGCCGACATCATCGGCGCGCAAGCGACCCTCGATGGTACGCCACGGGCCCCTGCCCCCACCAAACCGGGCGTCTTCCCTGTGTTGCTACTCACGAGTAACTTACGGTTGCGTAGGTTACGGTGGCGTCATGTCGGACCTCCTTCGCCCGTGGCACGCGTCCTACGGACCGGGCGTGCCCGCCGTCGTCGACCTTCCCGACGAGCCCGTCACCTCCTCGCTCGCCCGCGCGGCGGCCGCGTGGCCGCAGCGGGTGGCCGTGGACTTCCTGGGCGCGACGACGACGTACGCCGGGCTGGCCGACGAGGTGGCACGCGGCGCCCAGGCGCTCGTCGACCTCGGCGTCGGCTCGGGCGACCGCGTCGCGATCGCGCTGCCGAACTGCGCGGCCCACGTCGTCGCGTTCCACGCCGCGCTGCGGATCGGCGCCGTCGTCGTCGAGCACAACCCCACCTACACGGCCCGCGAGCTCGCGCACCAGCTGGCCGACAGCGGCGCGGTCGTCGCGATCGTGTGGGAGAAGGCCGTCGAGGCCGTCCTGCAGGTCCAGGCCGAGACCGCGGTGCGCACGGTCGTCGCGGTCGACCTGTCCGCCGACCTGCCCCGCCGCTCGCGTCTCGCGCTGCGCCTGCCCGTCCCCGCCGCGCGCCGCACGCGCGAGGCCCTGCGCGGCCCCGTCCCCGCGGGCACCCCGTCCTGGCACCGCCTCGTCGCCCGCACCGCGCCCCTCGACGACGCGTACCCGCTGCCCGACGCCGCCGACCTCGCGCTCATCCAGTACACGGGCGGCACCACGGGGACGCCCAAGGGCGCGATGATCACGCACGCGAACCTCGTCGCGAACGCCGTGCAGGGCCAGGCGTGGACCGGGGCCGAGGAGGGCACCGAGACGATCTACGGCGTCCTGCCGTTCTTCCACGCGTTCGGGCTCACGCTGTGCCTGACCTACGCGAGCCGCATCGGGGCGACGCTGGTCGTCTTCCCCAAGTTCGACCCCGAGCAGGTCCTCGCCGCGCAGCGTCGTCGGCCCGGCACGTTCCTGCCCGCGGTCCCGCCCATGCTCGACCGCCTCGCCGCGGCCGCGGAGACGAGCGGGACCGACCTCACGTCGTTCCGCTACGCGATCAGCGGCGCGATGCCGCTGCCCGCCGCGACGGCGCAGCGCTGGGAGCGGCTGACCGGCGGCTACGTCGTCGAGGGCTACGGCCTGACCGAGACCTCGCCGGTCGCGCTCGGCAGCCCCCTGTCCCCCGCGCGTCGGCCGGGCGCCCTCGGCCTGCCGTTCCCGAGCACGGACATCCGGATCGTCGACCCGGAGGACACGACGCGCGAGGTCGACGAGGGCGAGCTGCTCATCCACGGCCCGCAGGTGTTCGCGGGCTACTGGCACCGCCGCGAGGAGACCGCCGAGCAGCTGCTCGAGGGCGGCTGGCTGCGCACGGGCGACATCGTGCGGATGGACGACGACGGCATGGTGGTCCTCGTCGACCGCATCAAGGAGATGATCGTGACCGGCGGGTTCAAGGTGTACCCCTCGCAGGTCGAGGACCAGCTGCGCGCGATGCCCGGCGTGCTCGACGTCGCCGTGATCGGCGTCCCGGCGGGCGACCTCGGCGAGCACGTCGTCGCGGCCGTCACGCTCTCGCCCGGCGCGTCGGTCGACCTCGCGTCGGTCCGTGCGTGGCTCGCGCCGCGGGTGGCGAAGTACGCGGTGCCGCGCGACCTCGTGGTGCTCGACGAGCTGCCGCGCTCGCTCATCGGCAAGGTGCTGCGGCGCGTCGTGCGCGAGGACTACCTCGCGCGCTGACGCCCGGTCAGACAGTCGGGATGGCGGGATTCGAACCCACGACCTTCCGCTCCCAAAGCGGACGCGCTACCAACCTGCGCCACATCCCGTGCACACCGGAGTCCGGGCGTGAGCCCGGCCGGTGCACGAACCGCCCCCACGCACCCGGTACCCTGGGTGCCGCGGTCCTGGGCAGTACAGCGCCAGGACCTGTGCGGACGTAGCTCAATGGTAGAGCCCCAGTCTTCCAAACTGGCTACGCGGGTTCGATTCCCGTCGTCCGCTCGATCGGAGTCGTCGCGCCGCAATCCCGGCGGGACGAGCCGCAGGAAGCACGTACGGCGCAGGGGCCAGGACACGTGAGGGGCATTCTTGTATCCGTTGATGCGCCGTGCGGCACTCGTCGCCGCGACCACCGTCCTTGCCGCGTCCGTCGCGGCCCCCGTACTCGCCGAACCGACGGGCGACTACGCGTCGGAGTGCGCGGCCCCGACCGTGACGCTGAGCGCGTCGTCCGACGCCTCCGTGAGCCTGCACTCCGGTGACGTCGCACTCCTGGTGGCCGGGACGTACACCGGCGGCCTCAACGCGTTCGACGAGGGCGCCGCGGTCTGCGTCGCCGCCGGCGCCACCTTCGCACCGGCGTACATGAACAACGCTGCCGGGCACGTGCTCAGCCAGGGCACGGTCACTCTCCCAGGGCTCAGCACGAGCACCGGGTTCATGCTCGACAGCTCCGGCCGGGTGACGATCGCTTCGGGGCTGAACACCAACGGCGCCGCCGTGCTCGTGAACCGTGCGGGAGGCACATGGAACGTCACGTCGGAGATGACCCTCTCCGCTGGCACCTCCTTCGTGAACGAGGGCACCGCGAACTTCGCCCAGCTGACGCTCAACTCGGGCACGTCGGCCGACAACTCCGGGGTCATGCGCGTCGCGGGCTCGTTCGCCTCCGACGGCGATGTCGACAACTCGGGTCTGCTGGTGACGACCGGCCTCGTCGAGATCAACGCGGGGTCGTCCCTGACCAACGCCTGCGTCCTGCGCGCCGAGTCGTCGATGTTCAACGACGGGACGGCGCTGAACACGGGCGTCATCGAGATCAACGGCGACCTCACGAACAACGCCGGCTGGTCGCAGACGACCCCCGGCATCACCACGGGTGCCAGCCTGCGCAACGACGGGGCGGTCACCGGCTTCGGCCAGTACCGCTTCACGGCGCAGACGACGAACCAGGGCAGCTTCACCGGATCCTCGGCCGCCGAGCCGATCGTGGTCGACGACACCACGCGGACCGGGCCGATCTTCGACGAGAGCAGCGGCACGACGATCAACGTCGTGGCCGGCACGGTCACGCCACCCGAGATCGGGTACGCACCCGAGTCGTGCGCGACCCTGCCCGTGCCGACCGCGAAGTCCGCCGACCTCGCGGTCTCCAAGACCGGGCCCGCATTCGTCCTGGCCGGCGCTCCCGTCACGTACACGATCACGGTCACGAACGTCGGTCCGGACGACGCGGCAGACGTCGTGGTCTCGGACACGATCCCGGCGAGCCTCGTCGACCCGGTCGCGTCCGCGCCCGGCACCGTCGACGCGTCGGACGCCACGTGGGACCTCGGCACCGTCGCGGCCGGCGAGACCCGCACGCTCACGGTGAGCGGGACCGCGCCGGCCAGCGGCATCCTCACCGACGTCGCTTCCGGCACGTCCGCTACTGCGGACCCGGAGCCCGCGAACAACAACGGCACGTCCCCGGCAGCGAGGGTCCGCACGATCGTCGTGCCTGACCTTCCGGACAACACTCCCCCGCGTGCGCCCGACGCCACGGTCACCACTCGCGTGAACGTTCCCGTAAACGGCGTGCTCACGGCCGTCGACGACGACGAGAACCAACAGCTCACGTACACGATGACCGACGGACCCGACCACGGGCGCGCCACGGTCCGACCGGACGGGACGACGGTCTATCTCCCCGCTCGCGGTTTCACGGGGACGGACACTCTGACGTACCAGGTCTGCGACAACGGCGTGCCGCGGCTGTGCGACTCGGCGACGGTCACGATCCACGTCCTGCCGGTCGCGCGCGACGACGCCGCGACGACCCCACCGGGGACGCCGGTGCAGATCCCGATCGTCGACAACGACCGAGGGATGGTCGCGCCACCCACGATCACCACCCCACCCGCAAACGGGGGCGTGGTCGTCACGGGCGACGGACAGGTCGTCTACACGCCCGATCCGGGCTTCACCGGCCAGGACACGTTCGACTACCAGATCTGCTCGACCCAGGACCCGGACGTGTGCGCCCAGGCGCAGGTCACGGTGACCGTCGCACCCCCGAGCAACCTTCCACCGGTCGCGCAGGACGACGCGGTCAGCACGACCGAGGGTCGCGCGGTCGCGGGCACGGTCGAGACCTCCGATCCCGACGTCGGACAGACCCTGACCGTCACCGCGCTGCGAGCCCCGAGCCACGGATCGGCGGCCGTCCGGCCGGACGGGACGTACACGTACACGCCGGACGCCGGGTTCGTGGGCACGGACACGTTCGACGTGATCGTGTGCGACGACGGCACCCCCGTACTGTGCGACGACGCGACGGTGACGATCACGGTCCGACCCGCCGTGATCCCACCGACACCGACGCCGACGCCGACACCGACACCCACGCCGACGACGCCCACTCCCACTCCCACTCCGACATCGACGGCGCCACCGACGCCCGGCGACCTGCCGACGACTGGCAGCGAGGTGCTCCCGCTCGGGCTGCTCGCAGGCGCGCTGCTCGTCCTCGGAGCGACGGGGGTTCACCTGGCACGTCGCACCCGGCACTGACAGGCACGCGGGCCACGCACGGGCTTGACCCTCGGGCAACCCGAGGGTCCACAGTTCTTCCCGTGGACATCGACGAGATCCCCATCGGTCGGTTCGGGCGCCTGTGCGGCCTGTCCGTGCACACGCTGCGGCACTACGACGACGTGGGCCTGCTCGTACCCGCACGCGTCGACGAGTCGACCGGGTACCGCTGGTACCGCGCCGACCAGCTCGAGCGGGCGCGGCAGATCCGCTCGCTGCGCTGGACCGACCTGTCGATCGACGACACCCGCACGGTGCTCGACGACCCCGCCGGCGCGGCCGCGGTGTTCGAGGCGCACCGCGCGCGGCTCGAGCGCGAGCGGTCACGCATCGCTGCGAGCATCGGCGACACGGAGCGGTTCGCGTCCGACGGGCTGCCGACGAGCGGGCCGCCTGCCGGGGCACGGCCGGTGCAGATCAAGCTGCTCGTGAGCGACCAGGACGCGGCGGCCGCGTTCTACATCGACGCGTTCGGGTTCGACGACGACGTCACGCAGCGGACGGCCGACGAGGACTTCTCCGGGTTCATGTTCGGGCGGTACGGCGAGAGCGACTTCTTCCTGGTCCACCTGCAGACCGCGGACTACCCGGGTGCGGCCGGCCCCGCGACGATCGGGCTTCTGGTCGACGACCTGGACGCCGCGCACCGCCGGGCGCTCGACGCCGGGGCCGCCGAGGTGCTCGGGCCGCACGAGTCGCAGGGCATGCCGCGGTCCTCGGCCGTGCGCGACCCGGACGCGAACGTCGTCTGGTTGTACCAGGGCTGACGCGTGTGGGCGGGGGCTCCTAGGCTCTCGTCATGCACCAGCTCAGCCGCACTGACGCGCGCCGCGTGGCGATCCGCGCGCAGCGCCTCACGGCCGAGCGACCCGCCAGCCTGATCGACGCGGTGCGCGCGGTCGGCCTCCTGCAGCTCGAGCCGACGAGTGCGGTCGCGCCGAGCGCGGACCTCGTGCTGTTCAGCCGGCTGGGGCCGACGTACGACCCGCGGGACCTGCGCGACGCGATGGACGAGCTCCGGCTCGTCGAGTACCGCGGCATGGTCCGGGTCGCCGAGGACGTCGCGCTGCTGCGCGCGGAGATGGCCGCCTGGCCGGGCGTCGGCGAGTGGCAGACGAGCCTCGGGCAGTGGGTCGAGGACAACCGCGCGTGCCGGCTCGGCATCCTCGACCGCCTGCGCCGCGACGGTCCGCTGCCGACGAGCGAGCTGCCCGACACGTGCGTGCGGCCGTGGAGGTCGAGCGGCTGGAACGACGACCGCAACGTGCGGATGATGCTCGACCTGCTGGTCCAGCGCGGCGAGGTCGCGGCCGCCGGCGGCCGGGGACGTGACCGGCTCTGGGACCTGGCCGAGCGCGTCTACCCGGACGACGACGACCCGATCCCGGCCGACGAGGCCCGGGCCCGCCGCGACCAGCGGCGGCTGAGCGCGCTCGGCATCGCCCGCGCGCGCGGCCCGGCCACCCCCGGCGAGCCGCTCGACGTCAACGACGCGGGCGAGGCCGCGGTGGTCGAGGGGGTCCGCGGCGAGTGGCGCGTCGACCCGTCGTACCTCGACCAGCCGTTCCGCGGCCGGGCCGCGCTCCTGTCCCCCTTCGACCGCCTGATCAGCGACCGCAAGCGCATGGGCGACCTGTTCGAGTACGAGTACATCCTGGAGATGTACAAGCCCGAGGCGCAGCGGCGGTGGGGCTACTACGCGCTCCCGATCCTGAATGGCGACCGCCTCGTCGGGAAGCTCGACGCCCGCGCCGACACCAAGTCCGGCGTGCTGCGCGTGCGCGCCGTGCACGAGGACGATCCGTTCAGCGCCCGGGTGTCGAAGGCGGTGCACCGCGAGATCGCCGACCTGGCCGCGTGGCTCGAGCTCGACCTGGTGCTGCCCGCGTAGCAGTGTCGATCGCCCGACGGCGGCACGTCATGGGATCAGCGGGCCACGGTGGGCCGCACCGACGAGAGGGGCATGACATGACGACCGCGACCTACGTGGTGCTGCTGCACGGCGACGAGAGCGAGTGGGCGGCGCGCGACGAGGCGTCGCTGGCGGCGCTCGACGCGAGCCACCGGTCCTTCTCCGCGCTGTGCAAGGACGGCGGGCACGAGATCCTTGCGGGCGAGGAGCTGGCATACGCGAGCACCGCCCGCATCGTGCGCCGGGGTGCCGGACGTCCGGCCGAGGTGACGGACGGCCCGTTCACCGAGGCGGTCGAGCAGCTCGGCGGCTTCTACGTCGTGCGGACAGCCGACCTGGACGCGCTGGTGCGGCTCGTCGCGGACACGCTCACCGAGACCGCCGAGATCCGTCCGACGATCGACCACTCGTCGTGAGTGCGCGCCCGGGCGACGGCACAAACGGCGCCCGGGCACGGTTGTACCGAGGGACAGCGAACCGGAGGAGAGCAGCAGATGAGCGTGACGTGGACCGATCCCCGCGAGCAGATCGAGGCCGTCGTGATGCTGGCCGACGGGCGGCTCGCACCCCGCTCGTTCGCGGACCGCGCCGCGGCGGAGGCCTGGGCCCAGCCGGACCTCGGCGACGTGGTGCTGGAGCGGAACCTCGTCTGCTCCTGCGACAGCTGACCGCTACAGGCCGGCTCGCACCGACTTCGTCGGCACCCACCCCGTGTAGCCCGCGACCCGCACGTGGCTCCACTTCCCCGACTTCCCGAGCAGCGTCACCTGGCGCCCGGCAGAGACCGTCGCGACCCGCGCCGAGGCGCTCGTCGCCCGGGCGCGGACCGTGGCCTTCTTCGCCAGCGAGTACGTCTTGTACTGGCTGATGTAGTCGCTCGAGACCCAGCCGGAGATCTTCTTCCCCGACGCGGTGGTGACCGTCACGGGGATGAAGCGGTTGATCTTCACGCCGGGCTTGTTCGCCAGCGTCGTGTTCGCCGGGACCGTCTTGAGGATCTTGTCCGAGGTCGACGGGCCCGAGCGGACGCGCAGGCCGTACGTCGGGTAGTACGTGCACTTCGTCGGCGCGGCGGCCGCGCGGTACGCCTTGGCGAGCGAGACCACCGGCAGGTGCCGGGCCGCGAGCCACTTGGCGGGGTCGACCGCCGTGCCCCAGCCGTAGAACGCGTTCTGCCAGACCTCGAGGTGCAGGTGCGGGCCGGTGGCCGGGCCGGAGGCGCCGACGTCGGCGATGTGCTGGCCGACCGAGACGGCCTGGCCGAGCTTCACGTACTTGCCCGGGTTCCACATGTGCACGTAGCCGATGTAGGTCACCTGGCCGTCGATCACGCTGCGGACCGAGACGTAGCCGGCCGCGCCGTTGCGCGGCGCGACGACCGAGGAGACCGTGCCCGAGGCGACCGCGTAGATCGGCGTGCCGTCGGCGACCGCCTGGTCGAGCCCGTAGTGGAACGTCGAGCCGCCGCGGACCGGGATGCACCGCGCGCCGTACGCGGAGGTGATCGTGTACGTCTTGGCGACCAGCGGGAGGACGACCGTGGTGCCGCCGTCGGTCTTCGCCTGGGTCAGCTTCTTGGGGATGGCCGGGGGCTTGGGGGTGGCCGTCGGGGTCGGGGTCGGCTTGGGCGTCGCGGTGGCCGTGGGCTTCGGCGTCGCAGTCGCGGTGGGCTTGGGCGTCGCAGTCGCGGTGGGCTTGGGCGTCGCAGTCGCGGTGGGCTTCGGCGTCGCGGTCGCGGTGGGCTTCGGCGTCGCGGTCGCGGTGGGCTTGGGCGTCGCGGGCGCCGTCGCGCTCGGCGCCGGCTTGGGCGTCGCGGTGGCCGCCTGCGCGGGCGACAGCGCGAGGCTCGCGAGCAGGACGCCGGCGCCGGCGGCCGCCCCGATCCGCAGCAGTGCTCGGGTTGCGGGGCGGGGGCTCATGGCATCACTCCAAGATCGACGAACGGTGCTGGCACCGGCATCGCTCGTCCGGGTCCCACCGACTTATCGGTTGCCATGGGCACGAGCCTGAGCCCTCAGCGTGACCGAATTGCGGTGAGACGTCGAGGGTCAGGCCCGAACCCCCGCGTGGTGGCGACCGACAGGCACGATCATCGGCCTCCCGGAGCGCGGGTCGACCTGCACGTCGCAGCGCAGGTCGAACACCTCGGCGATGACGTCGGCGTCGATCACGTCGGCCTGCCGGTGAGCAGGTCGAGCACCTCGACCTGGAAGTTGACGTCGAGGAAGGTCGTCGGCCGCCGTCCAGTGCCGGAACCAGCCTTGGTGCGGGTAGCGGCCGCGCGCGACGAGGTCCCCCACGGTGATCCCGTCGGGCGCGACGGGCGACCGCGGCAGCAGTCCCATGACCTTGGCGACCTGCGTGCTGCGCATCGCGTGGACCGAGGCGCCGTCGAGCAGCACCCGGCCCCCGCGCGGCGCGAGCAGGCGGGCCATCCCCCGCAGCAGCGTGGACTTCCCGCTCGCGTTGGCCCCGATGATGGCCGTCACGGCGCCGGTCGGGATGGTCGTGAGGCCGGGGACGACGTCGGGGCCGTCGTAGCCCAGACGCAGGTCGACGACGTCGAGGGTGTGGTGCGCGGTCATCCGCCGGCTCCGCTCCGGTTGGTAGTGATCAGCAGCCAGACGAGGTACGGGGCGCCGATGAGCCCCGTGACGACGCCGGTGGACAAGGGGGTGCGCAGCGCGTGCTGGGCGAGCAGGTCGGCGACGAGGACGATGAGCGCGCCGACGCAGGCCGACGCGACGATGCCCGATCCCGCGCGGCCAGGAGCCGGGCTGCGAGCGGGCCGGCCATGAGCGCGACGAAAGCGACCGGGCCGGCTGCGGCCGTGGCGAGCGCGACGAGGACGACCGCCACGAGCATGAGCAGCCGGCGGTGCGCCTCGACGTCGAGCACCAGCCCGCGGGGCCGTGTCGTCCCCGTGTCGTCCCCGAGCTCGAGGACGCTCAGCCGCCGCCCGAGCAGCGCGGCGACCGGCAGCAGGACCTATGGATCGGCCGAGGGCGGGTCAAGCCCGTCCCGACCAGCGGCTGCGCGCTCGATTGCCCGGCGAAAGTGATCTTCGTCGCTGTCGCACTTGTCACAGATCGCCCTAAATAGGTAGCCCCCGTGCGGGTGATCGGACGTACGGTCGATCAGGCACATCCGGTGACGTCCTCGTCGCCGCACTCACGTCGTGGACCTGCGGGTTCGCGGCACGCCGGGCCCATGCCGCCCGGGGACGCCCCGACGCGGGGCAACGACCGACATCAGATCGACCTGGGGGCCTCCCACCATGAAGAAGACCATCACCCTGACTGCCGCTGCGCTGCTCGCGTCGAGCCTGCTGCTCGCCGGCTGCTCGGACGACTCCTCCGACTCGGCCGCTTCGCCGTCGACGTCCGCCTCGTCCGCCTCGGCCGCCGAGACGACCGCCGCCCCGACCGAGGTCGAGGTCATCTCGCAGACGAACCTGACCGTCGACGCGGCACAAGGCACCTTCGACCTGCTCGGCCTGACGACGAACATCGTCGACGAGGACGGCAAGGGCGTCGTGATCGGCGAGGACGGCGCCAAGTGGCTCGTCGTCGCGCAGGACCCCGAGACCGGCACCGTCCCTGTGGGCAGCGCCGTCAAGCTCACCGTCCGCAAGATCTGAAGCTGATCGCTGCGCAAGGCCCGCACCCGTTCGGGTGCGGGCCTTCGTCGTTCCCGCTGGTCACCCGCGGGCGTCCGCCTGGTGGGGATGCTTTGCGCACCCCCCGGCGTTGCGGCTAGCGTCAGGGTCGATCGCGGTCCGTACCCACGGCCGCATCCGACCACCCCGGTCTCGGAGGACTCGAGCGATGCGCGTGCACACTGCCGCCCCCGCCACCTCCCCGCGCGCCCTGCTCGCGCCCTGTTGTCGCTGTCTGTAGAGCGCTGGCCGCTCCAGCACGCGCGCAGCCCCTGACCGGGCGGGCGCCGTCGCCAGTGCTCGCCCCGTCCCTCGCCATCGCGTGAGGGTCCCCCACCACGCCACTCCCACCCGGGACGCGGCACCCGTCAGGCAGTCCCCCGCACGCCGTCGTCGACGGCGGCTCGACCGAAGAGGAACCATGGCACGCATCTACGACGACGCGACCGCGCTGGTCGGCAACACCCCGCTGGTCCGCATCAACAAGATCACCGACGGCGCCCCCGCGACGGTCGTCGGCAAGCTCGAGTTCTACAACCCCGCCAACTCGGTCAAGGACCGCATCGGCGTCGCGATCATCGACGCCGCCGAGGCGTCGGGTGACCTCAAGCCCGGCGGCACGATCGTCGAGGCCACGTCGGGCAACACCGGCATCGCCCTGGCCTTCGTCGGCGCGGCACGCGGCTACGACGTCGTCCTGACGATGCCCGAGTCGATGTCCAAGGAGCGCCGCGCCCTGCTGCGCGCCTTCGGCGCCGAGCTCATCCTCACGCCCGCCTCCGAGGGCATGAAGGGCGCGGTGAACAAGGCCGACGAGGTCGTCGCCGAGCGCCCGGGCGCCATCCTGGCCCGCCAGTTCGCCAACGAGGCCAACCCGGCGATCCACCGCAGGACGACGGCCGAGGAGATCTGGGCCGACACCGACGGCGAGATCGACATCCTCGTCGCCGGCATCGGCACGGGCGGCACCATCACGGGCGTCGGCCAGGTGCTCAAGGAGCGCAAGCCCGGCATCCAGATCGTCGCCGTCGAGCCGGCCGAGTCGCCGATCCTCAACGGTGGCCAGCCCGGCCCGCACAAGATCCAGGGCATCGGCGCCAACTTCGTGCCAGAGATCCTCGACACCACGGTGTACGACGAGGTCATCGACGTCGACGCCGAGACGGCCGTGACCTACGCCCGTCGCGCCGCCGCCGAGGAGGGCCTGCTCGTCGGCATCTCGTCGGGCGCCGCGCTCTACGCCGCCAAGCAGCTGGCGGAGCGTCCCGAGAACGCGGGCAAGCTGATCGTCGCGATCATCCCGTCGTTCGGCGAGCGCTACCTGTCGACGATCCTCTACGCGGACCTGCTCGACTGATCACGCACTGGTCCCGTGCCCGCGCGCACCGCGCGGGCCCGGGACGCGGCGTCCCCTACCCGCTCCACAGAACCGAGACACCATGTCCGACCCGCAGCACCTCCTCGCCACGCTCCGGGAGGACCTCGACGCCGCACGCCGCCGCGACCCCGCCGCGCGCTCGCTGCTCGAGGTCGCCCTGGCGTACCCGGGAGTGCACGCGGTCTGGACCTACCGGCTGGCCCACCACATGTGGCGCACGCCGTCGCTGCGGCTGCCGGCCCGCCTGCTCTCGCAGTTCGTGCGAGCGCTGACCGGCATCGAGATCCACCCGGGCGCGCGGCTGGGACGCCGCCTGTTCATCGACCACGGCATGGGCGTGGTCATCGGCGAGACGGCCGAGGTGGGCAACGACGTGGTCCTGTTCCACGGCTCGACCCTCGGCGGCAAGTCCATGCGGCACGGCAAGCGTCACCCCACGCTCGGCGACAACGTCGTGGTCGGCGCGGGCGCCAAGGTCCTCGGGCCCGTCTGGATCGGCGACGGCGCGCAGATCGGCGCGAACGCCGTGGTCATCCACGACGTCCCCCCGAACGGCATCGCGGTCGGCGTCCCCGCCAAGATCCGCCTCCGCCCGACAACGGCCCCCTTCGACGCCGAGATCGACGACCCGGCCATCTACATCTAGCCGCCCCCGCCGCGGCCCCGGCCCCGGCCCCGGCCCCCGGCCCCCGGGCCCGGCCCCCGGCCCCGGCGAACAGGTCATTGCGCACGGTTCCGCCGCCCGAGGCGTGCGCAAACACCTGCTCGCCGAATTACTTGCGTCCCGGGTTCGCAACTTGTTCTAGTTGCGTGCTAACAAGTAGAGTGATCACGTGCTGCTGCGGATTGATCCCTCGTCGGCCGAGCCGCTCTTCGAGCAGATCGGCGGGCAGGTGCGCGCGCTCGTCGCCCGCGGGGAGCTGCCCGTCGGGACGCGGCTGCCCTCGGCGCGGGACCTGGCCGAGTCGCTCGACGTCAACCTGCACACGGTCCTGCGCGCGTACCAGGAGCTGCGCGCCGACGGCGTGATCGAGCTGCGGCGCGGCCGCGGCGCGGTCGTCGCGAGCGCCCCGGACCACGGCCCGCTGCACGAGGCGATCAGCGCGCTCGTCGCGACGACCCGCCGGCTCGACATCCCACCGGCCACCGCGGTGGCCCTGCTCAAGGAGGCTCTGCGATGAGGACCCCGGTCCCCCACCGCGTCGCGACGACGCTGATCACGCTGGTCGCCCCGCTCGTCATCCTCGGCGTCGCCGCGCTCGTGGCCGTGAGCTGGTCGGACCAGCTGCCCGACCCGGTCGCCGTGCACTGGGGCACCGACGGGCCCGACGGCTTCGGCTCGCTGGCCTCGGCGATCGTGCCGATGCTCGTCGTCGGCGCGCTCCTCGCGATCGGCAGCTGGGCGCTCGCGTTCCTCGCCGGTCACGCGTCGTCGACCCGGCGGATCGCGGCGGGCTCGAGCCTCGGGATGTCGGCGCTTCTCGCGGTCATCCTGCTCGGGTCGCTCGACGCGCAGCGCGGGCTGACCGACGCCACCCAGGCCCCGGGCATCACCACCACCCTGCTGGTGGCGATCGTCGCGGGCCTCGCGCTGGGCGCCCTGGCCGCGGTCGTGACACCCGGCGACGGCGACCAACCCGCGACGCAGCCGATCGCCGCCGACGCGCCGCGCCTGACGCTCGGCAGCACCGAGCGCGCCGCCTGGCGTCGCAGCGCCTTCTCCCGCACCACGCTCGTCGTGGGGATCGCCGCCGTCCTCGTCGTCCTGGTGCTCACGGTCGTGACGCGTGTGTGGCCACTCGGCCTGCTGGCGCTGGCTCTGGCCGTCCTGCTGCTCACGATGGTCGCTTTCGACGTGAGCGTCGACGAGCGCGGGCTGGTCGCGCGCAGCCTGCTCGGCTGGCCGACGCTGAGCGTCCCCCTCGACGAGGTCGTCGAGGCGGGCGTGGCGACCGTCCACCCCGTCAAGGACTTCGGCGGCTGGGGCTACCGGCTCGGCCGCGGCGGCCGGACGGGCATCGTCCTGCGCGGCGGCGACGCGCTCGAGGTGCGCCGCACGGGCGACCGCGTCGCGGTCATCACCGTCGACGACGCCGCGACCGGCGCCGCACTGCTCAACACGCTCGCCGACCGGGCGCGCGCGCGGAGATAGCTACTCGCGAGTAACCACCCGATAGCCTGGGCGCTCGCGTCACCGCCGACGCGTCGAGATGGAGGTCGTCGTGCGTCTGGGCTACTACATGGGCTACTGGTCGGCCGGCCCCCCGGTCGGCGCGCAGGAGACCGTCCTCGCTGCCGAGCAGCTGGGCTTCGACTCGGTCTGGACCGCGGAGGCCTACGGCTCGGACGCGCTGACCCCGCTGGCGTGGTGGGGCTCGCGCACGGAGCGGATCCGCCTCGGCACGGCCATCGCGCAGCTGTCCGCGCGCACGCCGACGGCTGCCGCCATGGCGGCCCTCACGCTCGACCACCTCTCGGGCGGCCGGTTCGTCCTGGGCCTGGGCGCCTCCGGCCCGCAGGTCGTCGAGGGCTGGTACGGCCAGCCGTACCCCAAGCCTTTGGCCCGCACGCGTGAGTACGTCGCGATCGTGCGCCAGGTGCTCGCGCGCGAGGCGCCCGTGACCTACGACGGCGAGTTCTTCCAGCTCCCCCTGGACGGCGGCACCCACCTGGGCAAGCCGCTGCGCTCCACGGTCCACCCGCTGCGCGCCGACCTGCCGATCCACCTGGCCGCCGAGGGACCCAAGAACATCGCGATGTCGGCGGAGATCGCCGACGGCTGGCTGCCGATGTTCTACTCGCCGCGGATGGACGACGAGTACCGCGCGCTGCTCGCCGAGGGCTTCGCGGTGCGGCAGGCGGGACTGAGCGACCCCGCAGAGTTCGAGATCACGGCGGCGGTTCCTGTCGTGCTCGGTACGGACGTCGAGAGCGCGGCCGACTCGATCCGCCCGTTCGTCGCCCTGTACGCGGGCGGCATGGGCGCCAAGGGGGCCAACTTCCACCGCAACGTGCTCGACCGGCTCGGCTACTCCGACGCGTGCGACGAGATCCAGGCCCACTACCTGGCCGGGGACAAGGCGCGTGCCGCGGCAGCCGTGCCGATCGAGCTGATCCGGGACGTGGCGCTCGTCGGGACGCCCGACGACATCCGGGCACAGCTGCCCGCCTGGCGCTCCACCGCGGTCACCACGATGCTCGTGCAGGGCGACCCGCGTACCCTGCCGACGATCGCAGGACTGTTCGCCGAGGACTGAGGGCACGTGGACGACGACTACGCGGAGGCGGTGCTCGACCTCGTCGAGAGCATCCCGCCCGGTCGGGCGATGACCTACGGGTTGATCGCCGAGGTCGTGTCCGACGGCTTCGAGGCCGCGGGCCTGCCCCGGCGAGGAGGCCCGCGGCAGGTCGGTGCCGTGCTGGCGCAGGCCGGCAGCGGCGTGCCGTGGTGGCGCGTGGTCAACGCGTCGGGCAACCCGCCGGCCCGGCACCTGGCGCGCGCGATGGAGCAGCTGGTCGCCGAGGGCACGCCGCGGAGTGCCGACGGGGCCCGCGTGCGGCTGCGCCAGGCGATCTGGTTCCCCGACGAAATCGACTAGGCCCGGTCCGGGACGCGCGGCACGATGGCAGCCATGACACCGCTGCCCGCCGGCTACCGCACCGTCTCCGTCCCCGCGGAGCGCGAGGACGAGTTCCGGGACGTCGACCAGCTCGCGTTCGCGTTCGAGCCGTCGCCCGAGACCCGCGCGATCGTCCCCACGACCCTCGAGTGGGACCGCACGATGGCCGTCGAGCGGCCCGACGGCGTGCTCGCCGCCGTGCACTCGTCGTACGCGTTCACCCTGCCCGTCCCCGGCGCCACGGTTCCGTGCGCCGGACTGACCTGGGTGGGCGCGCGGCCCGACGAGCGGCGGCGTGGGCTGCTGACCTCGATGATCGCGACCCACTTCGAGCGCGCCCTGGGCCGTGGCGAGCCCGTGTCCGCGCTGTTCGCCGCCGAGCCCGCGATCTACGGCCGGTTCGGGTACGGGTCGGCGGCCGACGACGTGCGCCTCAAGATCCCGCGCGGGGCCGCGCTGCGCGACGTCCCGGGCACCGAGGACCTCACGGTCACGTTCGACACGGTCGACCGGGAGCGCCACACCGACCTGGTCCAGGACGTCCACCGTCGCGCGGGCGCGGGCCGCCCGGGCTGGGTGCTGCGCACCACCGACGCGCTCCGCACGCTCAACGACCCGCCCGCCTGGCGCGACGGCGCCGAGCCGCTGCGCATCGTCGTCGTGCGGGACGCGACCGGCGACCCGCGCGCGTACGCGCTGCTGCGCCGCAAGGAGGTCTGGGCCGACCCCGGCCCGCGCTACCCCGTCAAGATCCGCGAGGCCGTCGCCGTCGACGCCGCAGCGACGCACCGCCTGTGGTCGTTCCTGCTCGACCTCGACCTGACCAGCGAGGTCGAGAGCGGCATGCTGCCGGCCGACGACGCGCTGCTCCAGCTGCTCGTCGACGTCCGCGCGGCCGTCCCTCGCCTCAACGACAACGTCTGGGTCCGCATCCTCGACGTGCCCGCGGCGCTCGCGGGCCGCCGGTACAGCGCGCCGCTCGACGTGGTCCTCGACGTGGCCGACGCGCGCCTGCCCGCCAACGCCCGCGCGTGGCGCCTGGTCACGGGCGAGCGCGCCGACGACGGCACGTACGCCGCTCGGGTCGAGGCCTCCGACGCCGAACCGGACCTGAGCGTGGACGTGCGCGAGCTCGGTGCTGCCTACCTCGGCGGCCGCTCGCTCACCGCGCTGGCGGGTGCGGGGCTCGTCGTCGAGCACCGTGCCGGCGCAGCGCTGGCCGCGGGGGCCGCGTTCGCCTGGCCCGTCGCGCCCGTGTGCAGCTGGGTGTTCTAGCGGGAGCGCTCGTACGCCGTCAGCAGGTCGATGCGGCGCTGGTGGCGCGGGTCGCCGCTGAAGGGCTCGGCGACGAACGCGTCGACCAGCGCGGTGGCCTCGTCGACCGAATGCTGGCGGGCGCCCACGGCGACGACGTTCGCGTCGTTGTGCTGGCGGCCGAGCCGCGCGGTGTCGAGGTTCCAGGCGAGCGCGGCGCGCACGCCGTCGACCTTGTTGGCCGCGATCTGCTCGCCGTTGCCCGAGCCGCCGATGACGACGCCGAGCGAGCCGGGGTCCGCGACGACGGCCTCGCCGGTCTCGAGGCAGAACGGCGGGTAGTCGTCCTGCGCGTCGTACTCGTGCGCGCCGTGGTCCACGACGTCGTGGCCGGCGGCACGCAGGTGCTCGACGAGGGCGGACTTGAGCTCGTAACCGGCGTGGTCGGAACCGATGTGGATGCGCATGGCCCCATCCTGCCGCAGGTCGACCGCACATGTCGGCGTGCGTCCGTAGGCTGTGGTCATGACTCGAAGCGGCATCGACCTCAGCGCCATCGACCCCGACACCCGCCCCCAGGACGACCTGTTCCGGCACGTCAACGGCCGGTGGATCGACTCCCACGAGATTCCCGCGGACCGCGCCATGGACGGCTCGTTCCGCGCGCTGCACGACCAGGCGGAGGAGCACGTCCGCGACATCATCACCGACAGCGCGACGGACGACGCCGAGGGCGTCGCCGCGAAGATCGGCGCGGTCTACGCGAGCTTCATGGACACCGACGCCGTCGA